>NZ_JBASJU010000027.1:0-10956 GCF_049655485.1 Daejeonella sp. | reverse complement strand
ATGAGACTGCTAACTATATCACAGTCAAGTCGCCGATGATCGGTACTTTTTACAGGTCAGCAAGCCCTGACAAGCCATTACTCGTAAATGTTGGCGACGAGATAAAAACCGGACAAGTGCTTTGTATAATTGAAGCAATGAAGCTTTTTAATGAGATCGAATCGGAAGTTAGTGGACGTATAGTAAAAATATTGGTCGACAATGCCAGCCCGGTCGAATACGACCAGCCTTTGTTCCTGGTTGAACCAGCATAATTGATTTTCAAATCGACAAAGAAATCTATGTTTAAAAAAATACTTATTGCAAATCGTGGAGAGATAGCTTTACGGATCATTCGTACCTGTAAAGAGATGGGTGTAAAAACAGTAGCTGTTTATTCTACCGCAGATCGCGACAGCTTACATGTACGATTCGCAGATGAAGCGGTCTGTATCGGCCCACCAGCCAGTAAAGATTCCTATTTAAGCATCCCCAATATTATTTCTGCAGCCGAATTAACAAATGCAGATGCCATTCATCCCGGTTATGGTTTCTTGTCTGAGAATGCAAAATTCTCAGCAATCTGCCACGATTACGGGATTAAATTTATCGGTGCCACCGCTGAGCAAATCAACGGAATGGGCGATAAAGCTTCCGCGAAGGAAACGATGAAACTTGCTGGCGTTCCTACAATCCCAGGATCTGAAGGTTTGCTTTCCGACGTTAAAGAAGGAATTAAGATTGCAAATGAAATAGGCTATCCTATAATACTTAAGGCCACCGCTGGTGGTGGAGGCCGTGGTATGCGCATCGTCTGGAAAGACGAAGAATTTGAACCAGCATGGGATTCAGCCCGGCAGGAATCCGCTGCTGCTTTTGGTAACGATGGCCTTTATCTTGAAAAATACGTTGAAGATCCACGTCATATTGAAATCCAGGTTATCGGCGATCAATATGGCAAAGTTTGTCACCTTTCTGAAAGAGACTGCTCTATACAGCGACGTCACCAAAAATTAGTTGAAGAATCCCCTTCCCCGTTCATGACAGATGAATTAAGGGAACGTATGGGTGAAGCAGCTATTAAAGGTGCACAGGCCGTGAATTATGAAGGAGCAGGCACCGTTGAATTTCTTGTAGATAAACATCGCAATTTCTACTTCATGGAAATGAATACCAGGATACAGGTAGAACATCCGGTTACCGAAGAGGTTATAAATTTTGACTTAATTAAAGAACAAATTAAAGTTGCTGCAGGGATCCCAATTTCCGGTAAAAATTACATCCCGGCAATGCACGCCATTGAATGCAGGATAAATGCTGAGGATCCTTTTAATAACTTCAGGCCATCTCCCGGATTAATCACCCATTTCCATTCACCGGGCGGGCATGGCGTGCGTGTTGACACTCATGTTTACGCAGGATATCAGATCCCACCCAATTATGATTCAATGATTGCTAAGCTGATTTGCGTTGCTCAAACCCGCGAAGAAGCCTTAAGCACAATGGAGCGATCACTTAGCGAGTTTGTAATCGAAGGTGTAAAAACTACAATTCCTTTTCATTTGCGTTTAATGAAGGATCCAAATTTCCGGGCCGGTAACTTTACTACCAAATTCATGGAAAGTTTCGACCTTACTGAATAGCTAATAAAACTGATTGAAAGCAAAATTCGTTTATTTGCATAGGGTAGAATATCCTGAGGTAACAAATAAACTGATTATCATTAAATATGCTACGAATACCATTCTAATTCAAACAGAATGGTATTTTTGTTTTACAAAATTATGAGCGAAGAACGCAGCGACCTGTTTAAGGCAATAAAAGAAAAAGGCAAAACCATTGAAGCTGAGATGTCATTTTTCGATCATCTCGATGTGCTTCGCGGACATTTGATCAGAGCAGCGATTGCCATTGTGGTATTCACCATTCTGGCATTCAGCTTTTACGATTTTATCTTTACTCAGATAATAATGGCCCCTGGTCAAACAGATTTCTGGACTTACAGAATGATGTGTGCTGCCACTGAAAGATTTAACCTGGGAGCAGAATTCTGTGTAACCAAACTGAACTTCATCATCATCAACACCCAGCTGGGAGGTCAATTTACATTGCAGTTGAATTCTTCCCTGATGATTGGTGTGGTCTTAGGCTTCCCCTATTTATTATATGAGATCTGGCGTTTTGTCAAACCCGCACTTCATGAAAATGAGCGTAACTCAGCATCAGGATTCGTTTTATGGGCATCACTCCTGTTCGTTACTGGCGTGTTGTTTGGCTATTACATCATCTCACCTTTGTCGATTAATTTCCTATCAAATTATGAAGTAAGTTCCATCATCAATAATAATATTGAAATTGATTCTTATTTCTCAATTCTTGCTACACTTACCATTGGGGCTGGAATAACTTTTGAACTTCCTATAATCATCTATATTCTTTCTAAACTGGGTATAATGACACCGGCGTTTATGCGTTCTTCCCGTAGATATGCCACAGTTATTATTTTGATCGTTGCAGCGGTTGTTACGCCAACTCCTGACCTTTTAACCATGTTTACGGTAAGCTTACCCCTCTTCCTTCTTTACGAAGCCAGCATTTACGTTTCTGCGCAGGTAGAACGCCGCAAAAAGAAAGCAGAACTTGACTTTTATAAGAATTAGTAATGAAATCATGTCAGTTGATAAATCATAGATTTACAAGATGAATAAAACTTTAAATATCGCAATTGGCGGAGACCACGCTGGTTTCGAATACAAATCACTCCTGATCGACTTCCTAAAGGATTATTCAATAAAGGATTTCGGAACGTACAGCAGCGATTCAGTTGACTATCCCGATTTCGCTCATCCTGTTGCCAGTGCGGTGGAAAGCGGAGAGTTCGACCTGGGTATTTTGATCTGTGGAAGTGCCAATGGAGTTGCTATCACTGCTAACAAACATCAGGGAATAAGAGCTGCAATTTGCTGGAATCCGGAACTTGCCGAGCTTGCAAAAAGCCACAATAACGCAAATGTATTATGTATCCCGGCACGTTTTGTATCGCAAGAACTTGCTAAAGAAATTACTTCCAAATTTTTAGATACTGCGTTCGAAGGCGGACGACATGCAAACAGGGTGAGTAAAATCTCCTGCTAATTTTACACTAACCATTTAATAATGAAACTAAAACAATCAGTATGGGCATTACTTGTTTTGTGCTTCTCGATGCATGCATTTGCACAGGATCCAATCGCACAAAAATATGCCGGAGTAATTACTCCAAAACTCGGTAAGAAACATTTGAGGATACTCGCTTCAGATAAATTTGAAGGCAGGGAAACCGGGAAATCTGGCGCGGAAAAAGCCGCGAACTATATTGCCAAAGAATTTAAAAAACTTGGTTTAATTGCTCCTGTCAACGGATCTTATTTCCAGGAAGTTCCACTTGTAGAAACTAAATTTGAGGTTAGCTCTTTTACTGCCAACGGTACCACCCTTACACAGGGGAAAGATTTTCTTTTCAGTGGAAGCGGAGCTGGCAAAACCATCACAGCCAGCGACATCGTATTCATCGGATATGGTATTAGCTCTGATAATTATGACGATCTTAAAAACATGGATATCGCTGGTAAAGTAGTGATGCTTGTCAATAAGGGAGAACCAATGGTAAATGGTGTTTCTGCTATCAGCAAAACATCAGCGGCATCCGACTGGAGCACAAGCCGTTCAAAACGTTTGCAAAATGTGATGAGTAAGGGCCCAGGTTTAATTCTTGCAGTAAGCCCTGATGTTGCAAACAGCCTTACACAGTATCGTCCGGCTAACGGCAGACTGAGCTTGAAAAAAGCGAATGTTACACCTTCAACAAGGCCATCTGCAGCTCCGATAGTTAGTATAACTCCGGAAGTTGCCAATAACCTTCTGAAAAACTCAGGCAAAACATTCGATGGCTTAAAAAGTGCGATAGACAGAGATGGATCAACACAGTCACAGCCCTTGAAAGCTGCGATATCATTAAGTTACGGACCTAATTTGAAAGATGTACGTTCAACTAATGTTCTTGGATATCTTGAAGGTTCTGACTTAAAAGATGAAGTTCTGGTATTTTCTGCTCACTACGATCACATCGGTTTAACGACAGATGGCGGTCTCGACAAAGTAAATAACGGAGCTGATGATGATGGTTCAGGAACAACAGGAGTACTTGAGATTGCACGTGCTTACGCGAAAGCTAAAAAAGCCGGTAAAGGTCCAAGAAGAAGTATCTTATTTCTATTAGTTACGGGTGAAGAAAAAGGTTTATTAGGTTCTGAATGGTATGCCGAAAATCCAATATACCCAATGGCTAATACCATCACCGATCTTAACATTGACATGATCGGAAGAACCGGTGAAGAATATAAAGGTTCAGCAGATTCTGCAAATTATTGCTATCTGATTGGTTCTGATAAACTAAGCTCAGATCTTCATAAAATCAGTGAAAATGCAAACGCAGTTTATACAAAAATGAAGATCGACTATAAATACAATGATCCTAAAGATCCGGAGCGTATTTATTATCGTTCAGACCATTATAATTTCGCTAAAAACGGGGTGCCCATTGTGTTCTATTTTAATGGAGTTCACGAAGATTACCATAAAGCTTCTGACGAAGTGAGCAAGATCAATTTTGACTTACTGGCCAAAAGAGCACAGCTTGTATTTTATACCGGCTGGGATTTAGCTAACCGCGATAAGAGACCGGTGGTTGATGTTAAGAATGATATGCCGAACTCGAGATAGGTGATAGGTGAAAGGAGAAGGTAAGTAAATTGAGCCTGGCTCCTCGACAATAAAAAAAATCCTTCGTTCGTAAACTGAACGAAGGATTTTTCATTTAAACAATAAATCTCAGTTAACCGCCCCCAGTCCTTGCTCCTTGCTCCTTGCTCCTTGCTCCTTGCTCCTTGCTCCTTGCTCCTTGCTCTTTGTTCCTGGTTCCTGGCTCCTGGCTCTATTCAATTCCTCACATAAACCGGCAACCTATTCGTCCTCACCTTACGGTCAGCGTCAAAACGTACGATAGCGTTTGACTGGGATGAATGGTAAAGCGACAAATCCATGTCGGTTTCGCCTGCCCTTGTTCTTGGCATTCCTACACCAGTACTGCGTCCCTGGCTAAGTATCCCTTCTATAACAGAGGCTCCAATATTAATGCCTGCTGCAGCTGCTCGTGACATGTAACGAACATTTTGAACCCTTACTCTAAGGACCATATCCGTCCCCAGTATTTTTGCGATTTCTTCAGAAGGCAGTTTCCATGAATCCTTTAAGGAGATACCATTCTTTTCAAGTTTATCATTAATAACCTTGATGTCGATGAGTTTTACATTGTGCTTCTTCCGGATCACTCTGTCGGATGCATGATAAAGAAAATCATCATATACTTCCTGTTGTAATCTGGAACTTTCCTCGTTTTCCATTTTCGCAATGCGTTCTTCATCCCAGTTTTTGGGCAGATTTCCCGTAAATATCACCTCGGCAGGCAGAATAGCCAAAGTTTGTCCGCTAACGTTGTTCCTGGAGAAAAATGATTTGTCTTTATAGACTTGTGAATTGCATGAGGCTAAAACCAATATAGCCGGCAAAATAATTGTAATTAATGGTTTCATAAAATAATCATTTGGTACTTAATACTTTATAGACGGTGACCAGCAGGGAAGAGTTACAGTGCGACTAAAATTAATCTGTTAAGCACCAGCAAATTCCCACAATATGCGAAATACAAACAATACAGGGCGTTAAGGTTCAAAATACCTAAATTTGCTAGATGAGCAGTCTCGCATCCGAATTCGTCTCCACGTCCGGCAAAAAAGCTTTTGATCTGGATCACAGGCGAATCATAAATAATAATATCGGCAAGTATGATACGGCAGTGGCGAGAGGGCTTTCCAGGTTTGCAGACCTGGAGAACTCGAAGCGTAAAGCCCACACCATCAAGTGGAAAGTAATGGAGAATCTGGACAAACTATTGCCAGAGTTCGAGACTAACTTTCAGCGCAGGGGTGGAAAAGTAATATGGGCAAACGATGCTGCAGAAGCCAATAAAGAAATATTAAATATTCTTAAAAAAGCCAATGCCAGGACTGTAATAAAGTCGAAATCGATGGTTACTGAGGAAATTCACTTAAACGAATTTCTCGAAAGCAACCATATAGAAACTTTAGAGAGCGATCTGGGCGAATATATTGTACAGCTACTCGGACAAAAACCATATCATATAGTTACCCCGGCTATGCACCTGAGCAAGGAGGATATAGCTAAACTATTTAACGAGAAATTCGGGACACCTATTGATGCAACACCTGAACAGCTCACGCTCAAAGCCAGAGAACTTCTGCGGGAAAAATATACCACTGCGGATGTAGGTATCACTGGAGGAAACTTTCTCATAGCCGACAGCGGAAGCATAGCATTAACCGAAAATGAAGGGAACGCCCGGCTAACTACAACCTTCCCTAAAATTCATATTGCTATTGTAGGTATTGAAAAGATCATCCCCTCTATAAATGACCTTGATCTTTTTTGGCCGCTGCTGTCGACCCATGGAACAGGTCAGAATCTTACGGTTTATAATACCATTCTCAGCGGTCCCAGACAAAGTGATGAAACTGATGGCCCGGAAGAAATGTATGTGATACTGCTCGACAATGGCAGAACAAACCTCCTTGCCCAAAAAGACCAGCGCCAGGGTTTATACTGTATCCGCTGCGGCGCATGTTTGAACGCTTGCCCGGTTTATAAAAATATCGGGGGCCATACCTACGAAACCACCTATAGCGGCCCTATAGGTTCTATCATTACGCCGCATATGGCTGGCATGAAAGAGTTCAAACACCTCAGCTATGCTTCCAGTCTCTGCGGAAAGTGCTCAGAAGTCTGCCCCGTCAAAATCGATATTCATAAAATGCTTTTATTGAACCGACGGGATGCCGTGACTGAAGGCTTAAACCCCAAAACTGAAAACATCGGGTGGAAGGGTTGGAAAATGGGCATGATGAAACGGAAGACAATGGATATGCTCGGGGGCGGCTGGAAAAATGGACTACTCAGGTTGTTCTTCAAAAAGACCTGGGGAAAGCAGAGAAAGCTACCGGAAGTATCAAGGGAATCTTTTAGTAAACAGTGGGGGGAAAGAGGTGAAAAGTGAAAACTGAAAGTGGAAAACTGAAACTGAAAGCCGAAAGCTGAAGAGGAAAAACTGAAATAGACTGAAAATTGCATAGCCACATGAAATTCGACACGAGAGATCTTAGTGATAAATCCCTTATAAAATTTTACAAGCATCTCCTTAAACCCCGAATGATCGAGGAGAAAATGTTGATTCTGTTAAGACAAGGCAGAATTGGCAAGTGGTTTTCAGGAATTGGCCAGGAGGCGATTGCAATCGGAACAACTTTAGCTATGCGGCCGGAAGAATATATCCTACCCATGCACCGTAACCTTGGGGTATTTACGAGCCGTGACATACCCTTATCCCGATTAATGGCGCAATGGCAGGGAAAGAGTTCAGGATTTACCAAGGGCCGCGACCGTTCTTTTCATTTCGGAACTAAAAGATTTAAAATTGTTGGAATGATTTCCCATTTGGGACCACAGCTTGCTTTAGCTGATGGGATCGCGTTGGCGGACGTGCTGAGAAATCAAAAGAATGCAACCCTGGTTTTTACAGGTGAAGGGGCTACCAGCGAAGGTGATTTTCACGAAGCTCTAAATGTGGCCGCCGTTTGGGACCTTCCGGTGATATTTATCATAGAGAATAATGCTTATGGTCTTTCTACACCTACTAATGAGCAATACCGATGTAAGAATCTTGTCGACAGAGCTATCGGCTACGGTATGGAAGGCTATCGCATTGATGGCAATAATATCCTGGAGGTTTATCATACCATTAACGATATCGCCCAGAATATCCGCCATACACCACGGCCCGTCCTCGTGGAATGTATGACATTTAGAATGCGTGGCCACGAAGAAGCATCAGGAACAAAATATATCCCCCAGGAACTTTTTGACGAATGGGAGAAAAAAGACCCCCTCAAAAATTATGAAGAGTTTCTTTTAGAGGAGAAAATAATTGACCAGCAGCTGATCAATGAAATACGGAGCGAATTTAAGGCAGAGATTGAGACAGAAATAGAACTTGCTTTTTCTGAAGAGGAAATAACAGCTGATACAGATACCGAGGTCAATGATATGTATGCACCTCATTCTGGTGTGGCAATCGAACCTTCGAATCCATCAGCTAAAACAGATAAAAGGTTTATAGATGCTATTAGCGATGCCTTGCGCCAGTCCATGCGGAAATTTCCAGAGCTCGTTATTATGGGCCAGGATATCGCTGAATATGGAGGGGCTTTCAAAATCACACAAGGATTTGTGGAAGAGTTCGGAAAAGGACGCGTCCGTAATACGCCTATCTGTGAATCGGCAATTGTGGGAGCCGCGCTGGGCCTTTCTATTAACGGCTACAAAGCGGTTATGGAGATGCAATTTGCCGATTTCGTTACCTGCGGATTCAATCAAATTATCAATAATCTGGCGAAAACCCATTACAGATGGGCGGAAAAAGCAGATGTTGTTGTTCGAATGCCCACAGGAGCTGGGACAGGAGCCGGCCCTTTCCATTCACAAAGCAATGAGGCGTGGTTTACTAAAACACCGGGACTAAAAGTTGTATACCCTGCCTTCCCCTCGGATGCAAAGGGGCTCTTAACCGCTGCAATCAATGATCCGAACCCGGTGATGTTTTTCGAACATAAATACCTTTACCGGGCCATTTCTGAACCTGTCTTTGATGATTACTTCACGTTAGAAATAGGAAAGGCCAGGCTGGTTAAACAGGGTGAGCAGTTAAGTATTATCACTTACGGTCTGGGAGTACATTGGGCACTCGAATATCTCAATGAACACCCTGAAGTTTCCGCCGACCTGATTGACTTGCGGAGCTTGCAGCCCTGGGATAAGGACTCTGTAGAAAATTCCGTCAAAAAAACCGGCAGAGCGCTTATATTCCATGAGGACACTTTAACGGGTGGTTTTGGGGGTGAGATTAGTGCACATATTGCGGAACATTGTTTTGAGTTTCTGGATGCGCCGGTAAAGCGATGTGCAAGTCTCGACACCGCCATACCAATGAACAAGGCTTTGGAGGATAATTTCCTTGCGAAGGCGAGGCTACATGAACAGGTAAGTGGGCTTTTGAAATATTAAGGAATCATCAATGCTATACCCCCTACCCGATCTTCGTTACCTCCGAAAGCGGATTAAACAAATAAACCGCCCCAGTTTTTACCTCCACACATTTAAACCGTTTCCTCACCAGTTCCCCCTTTTTAAAAACCCGGTTATTCTTGATAGAAAACAGGCTGTTAATCGGTAGTATCTCCACATGCACAACTCCCTCCGGCTTTTTATCATACCGGTTTAAAACCCGAAATAAATTAAGATCAGTACAACTCGAAGCTGAAGGATTCTCCAGATAATTCACAATGGCATGCCGAACATCCGGCGGAAAAATATCCTGATCAAAGAATGGTTTCATCATTCTCTTGAAATTCGACTTCCACTCCTGCCCGTGAGGCTTCGCTTTTCGCTTATGCTCGTTCCAGGTAAGTAAATGAGCAAATTCGTGAACGGTAGTGATTAGGAAAGCATAGGAATTAAGATTATAGTTGACCGAAATCCTGTGCCCTTCATTTTTGAAAGGATGACGGTAATCTCCATATTTCGTACTACGCGTACGGGATATCTTAAAATCACATTTAAAATAATCTATCCAACGGGCAATAATAGGTGCTGCACCGGCAGGCATGTAATTACTAAGTACCTCGACTTTATCCAATTTCTATTTCAATAACTGGTACACTACAAAGCTTGCAATATAAGCCAGACTAGTCATGTAGGCAAATTGTATCGCTGGCCATTTCCAGCTTTTGGTTTCCCGGTACACTATTGCGATTGTACTGATACACTGCATCGCGAAAGCATAAAAAACCATCAGTGAGAAGGCTACCGCAACCGTAAATACGGGTAACCCTGTTTCCGGATTCTCCGCAGATAACATTTTATCACGTACTGAAGCCAGATTTGAATCATCAGCCTGGACACTGTAGATCGTAGCCATCGTCCCTACAAAAACTTCACGGGCAGCAAAGGATGTGATCAGGGCAATACCTATTTTCCAGTCGAAACCCAATGGTTTTATGACAGGCTCTATAGTTTTACCTAAAATGCCTGCATAAGAATTCTCTAGCTTTTCGGAAGAGATCATCCGGTCGATTTCATTTGCGGAATAGCTTTCAACGAAAGATGATGCCTGATATTTTTTCTCAATGTTATCAAACCTCACCGATGGACCGTATGAGGACAGCACCCACAAAATTATAGATACTGCGATAATGATTTTACCCGCCTCAAAAACAAAAGCTTTAACACTCCGGTACATGGTTAGCAATACGTTTTTCCATCGAGGCATGCGATATACCGGAAGTTCCATAATGAAATAACCACGTTCACGCGATTTGATGATAACCTTCATCACCCAGGCCACAATGATAGCGCTGATAATACTTAAAACGTACAAAGCCATTAAGGCAATCCCCTGCATATTGATAAAACCCCATACCTTCTGGTCGGGAACGACCATGGATATCAAGAGCGTATAAACCGGCAAACGCGCAGAACATGCGATTAGTGGTGTGACCATGATGGTAATCATTCTGTCCTTCCAGTTCTCGATATTACGCGTACTCATAATGGATGGAACCGCACAGGCAAAACCACCAATCATTGGAACAATTGATTTTCCGCTAAGGCCCACTTTACGCATGATCTTATCCATCATGAAGGTCACGCGCGACATATAGCCGGTATCCTCCAGAATAGAAATAAAGGCAAAAAGGATGGCAATCTGAGGAATGAAAATCAGAACCCCGCTTAATCCTGCCAGTACCCCGT
>NZ_JBASJU010000026.1:0-28118 GCF_049655485.1 Daejeonella sp. | reverse complement strand
ACTAAAATATTATCGGTTTCTAAGGAAACGCTTGATCGGTTTGGAGCCGTAAGTGAAGAAACTATTTTAGAAATGGCTAATGGGGCTAATATGAATTTCAATTCAGATTATTCTATCGCCATTAGCGGTGTCGCAGGCCCCGACGGAGGGACAGAAGAAAAGCCCGTGGGTACCATTTGGGTCGGGATTGCTGGTAAAAAGAAAACAATTTCTAAGAAATTTCAATTTGGCAGCAAAAGGATTCAGAATATTGAAAGATCTGCGGTAAATGCACTTTTTATGCTTCACAAGTTAATGAAAGAAGAACAGGAGCAGTGAAGATGCCTGAAAAAGCTTAATTTTGCAATTTAATAACCAATTGATAAATCAATTTATGGCCAGATACGAATTAGTGCTACCTAAGATGGGAGAAAGTGTAGCCGAAGCTACTATCATTAAATGGATAAAACAACCCGGTGACATGATAGATATAGATGAATCTGTTCTAGAGATCGCTACGGATAAAGTAGATTCCGATGTACCTTCGCCGGTTGCAGGAAAACTTATTGAAACTCTTTTTAATGTTGATGATGTTGTCCAGGTAGGGGCTCCAATAGCTATAATTGAAACGGGCGGTTCAGGAAATGATAGAGAAATAACAACTGAGAGTAAAGAACCAGCCACGGTAGAAAAAGAATTAAATTCTGAACAATCATCTGCAAATCGGGCCGAAGTCCAGAGCAAAAGTGCTCAACCAGTTTCTGAACGAAATATCATAAGTAATACTAACAGGTTTTACTCGCCACTTGTAAAAAGCATGGCAGTTGAAGAAGGTATAGATGTATCAGAACTTGATTCAATAACAGGTTCAGGATCTGAAGGCCGGGTTACCAAGCAGGATGTTCTGGATTATATCAGTAAAAAGGATTCCAAATCGTCAACGCAAGTGGCAGAAAATAGGGGGGCTTCTAAATCTTTAACGACAGCGCAACCCGCACCTGCAATTAAACCGCTTGCTACTGAAGCGAAATCTCCAGCGGCAATATCCTTGTCTGCAGGCGACGAAATCATTGAGATGGATCGCATGCGCAAGCTTATAGCTGAACATATGGTAATGAGTAAGCACACTTCACCTCACGTAACATCTTTCGTAGAGGCTGACGTGACGAATATAGTACAATGGAGAGAGCGAGTTAAAACTGATTTTGAGAAAAGAGAAGGGGAGAAGATAACTTTTACTCCAATCTTCATGGAAGCAGTTGCAAAAGCGATTAAAGATCTTCCAATGATTAACATATCTGTACAGGGAACTCAGATTATAAAGAAACGAGATATTAATATTGGAATGGCTGCAGCCTTGCCTTCAGGTAATCTGATTGTTCCGGTTATTAAAAATGCAGATCAATTAAATCTGGTTGGATTAACTAAGGCCGTTAATGACCTCGCGAACCGCGCACGGAAATCACAATTGAAACCTGACGATACAGCTGGAGGAACTTTCACTTTAACTAATGTTGGTACTTTTGGTAATGTAATGGGAACTCCAATTATCAATCAGCCTCAAGTTGCTGTAATGGCGGTTGGAGCTATTCAGAAAAAGCCAGCAGTCCTTGAAACTGAATATGGAGATGTTATAGCGATCAGACATATGATGTTCCTGTCCTTGTCCTATGACCATAGGGTAGTTGATGGAGCATTGGGAGGATCTTTCGTGCGTAAGGTTGCTGATTACCTGGAGGCATGGGATGTTAATCGAGTAATTTAATTCCAAAAATCCAGGTCAAAGTATGAAACAATCAAGGATATTTTTCGTCTGCCTTTTATTTTTGCAATGTCTTAGCATTGCAAGTTTCGCCCAGCAGAGGGCACCATTCTTTAATGAAATTGAAACTTTCAAAAAACAGGACCTTGTTAACCCGCCGCCAAAGAATGGCATTGTGTTCGTTGGAAGCTCCTCTTTTAATCTTTGGCCTAAGATTCAGGCCTATTTTCCAGGTTACAAAATTATCAATCGCGGTTTTGGGGGATCCAGTTTGCCTGATGTGATCCGATACGCTCCGGATATCATTATCCCATACAAACCCAAGCAAGTTGTAATTTATTGCGGTGAAAACGACTTTATGGCGGATGGGGTGACGGCTGAAATTGTCTTAGACAGGTTTACCACTTTGTTTGAGATACTACGCGAGAACCTGCCTAAAACTCATATCTTGTTTGTTTCTATTAAACCTAGTCCCAGCCGCTTAAAGTATTTACCTGAAATGGTAAAAGCGAATTCGATGATAAAAGACTATTTAGAGAATTACCGCAGGACAGATTACGTCGATGTCTATTCAAAAATGCTGCTTGCAGATGGAACACCTATGCCAGAAATTTTTAAATCTGACAAGTTACATATGAACGAAAATGGTTACGCTATCTGGCAAAAAGCAATTAAGCCTTATCTTAAGAAATAGTCTGGGCTTGTTCGACCTTTATCCTTGCATTTTCGTTAAATTTTTCTGTTAAGGCAGCTGCTTGTGCAATAAATGCGCCGTCATTTTCAATTAAATCTTTCTTAGCAATGAGCTCAGAAATTTTTATACCACCAAGTATGTATTTTGATTCAACACTTGCGTGTTTCTCTGAAATAAAATCGAAGTTTAGCTGCTCAATTAGGTCATCACTTTTATATCTGATATAGATAGGTAGCACATGGTTGTTCTGAAGTTTCAGCTCGGAGTTTCCATGATATTTTTTGTACTCATACCTATAGTCATATCGCAAAGCCGCAATATCAGAAAGTACAGCCGAGCCGGTGGGATGCCCGCCAGCGCCTTTGCCATAAAATAATTGCTGATCAGAAAATGCTGCTTTGACAGAAACAGCATTGTATTCGTTTTCAACATTATACAGAAATTCACTTTTTGGAACCAGTCGCGGAATAACGTATAATGCAATTTCATTTTCATTTAGTTTCTTCGCCGTAGGGACTAACTTTATCTTAAGCTTATGCTCCTTAGCGAAGTGAAGGTCGGCAATGGAGAAGTTTTGAATCCCCACATTTAACACTTCCTCGGGTTTGACAAAGGTTCCATAGGCATGTGCAGCGGCAATCAAAAGCTTGAATTTTGCATCATAACCTCCTACATCCAGCAATGGATCAGTTTCTGCGAAACCAAGATCCTGGGCTTGTTTTAGTGCATCGGCATATTCAAGTCCTTCATTTGCTATTTTCGAAAGTATAAAATTTGAAGATCCATTAAATATTCCGCTGACTGAATGAAGCAATTCATTATCATAGTATTCTTCAAGATTCCTGATTATAGGAATGCTTCCACAAACCGCGCCTTCATATAATAGTGAGGTTCCATATTCCCGCTGAATCGCGACAAGTTCGTCCAGGTGCTCCGCGATCATTTTCTTATTTGCTGATACAACATTTTTCCCGCTTTTTAATGCGGTGGATGTGATTTCAAAAGCAGCATCTGCATCATTAATCAATTCAACTACGGTATTGATCTCACTATCATTTAGGATTTCTGATGCATCAGTGGAAAATAAATCCTCTGGAAGACTTCTAGATTTCGAGGAATCCTTTATTACGATTTTTCTAATTTCAATATTAAGGTCCTTGGTACTAATTATATCATGCAGGCCTTGCCCTACAACTCCAAACCCGAATAGGCCTATTGTTAATCTTTTACTCATTTAAGCAATTTTATGTAAGCTGATCACTTGATTGTCAGTTTCTGAGGCATTTATGAATGTGCCGATTTCTTTTGTAAGGACTTCAGTTTCTATAAGAAAGCCGTCATGCCCGTAAAATGAGTTTAACTCAGCGAAATAAGCACCTGGAATATTCTTGGCAAGAAACTGCTGTTCTGCTAATGGAAACAAAACATCATTTACGATGCCTATAACAAGAGTTTTAGCCTGAATTTGACGGAGTGCGTCAATAACCGATGCCCTGCCTCTTCCTACGTTATGACTGTCCATAGCTTTCGTTAAATACCAGTAGCTAAAAGCATTAAAGCGATTAACTAATTTCTCGCCCTGGTAATTTTGATAAGATGAAGCTTTAAAATCGCGGGTTTTGTCATTCCCAACTTCTAATTGAGTTGCACCATATGTATCGTAACTTCTATAAGAAAGGAGTGCAATACTACGGGCAACTTTCAGCCCTTTATTTCCGCCGGTTTGGGTCTGAGAGTAGAAAGTTCGATCTGCAGTTATGGCCAGTCTCTGGCTTTCATTAAAAGCGATACCCCAGGCCGAATGCTGTGCATTTGCAGCTATGACCACTAGTTTTTTTATTCTTTTGGGCTCAAGAATAGCCCATTCCATAGCTTGTTGCCCGCCTAGAGATCCACCAATCAACAAGCCGATTTCCGGCAAATTAAGATGATCGGCAAGTATACGATGGGCAGCTGCAAGATCTCTAACTGTGAATTCCGGAAATGAAAGATAATAAGGGAGGCCGGTCACTTTATTAATGCTAAGTGGATTTGTTGTACCGTAATGGGACCCTAAAACATTTGCACAAATAATAAAGTGTTCTTTGGGATTAAATAGGCAATTATCGCCAAAGAGCCCTTTCCACCAATCCAAAACATCAGAATTTGCAGTTAAAGCGTGGCAGACCCAAATAACATTATTTTTCTTTGCATTCAGCGACCCATAAGTATGATAAACGATCTGTAGATCGTTTATCTTTTTGCCGCTTTCAAGCTTGAATACCTTTTTCTGTCGGTATATATTCTCTGTGTTCATTATTAGTTTCGACTCTTGCTAAATTATAATCTATTTAATTGCTGCGAATGCTTGTTCCAGATCAGATTTTATATCGTCAATATGTTCGATGCCGACTGATACGCGAAGCGATGAAGCTTTTACACCAGCCGCAGCTTGTTCATCATCAGAAAGCTGCTGATGGGTAGTAGCAGAGGGTTGAATTATCAAAGTTTTTGTGTCTCCAACATTTGCCAGGTGACTTATAAGTTTTAGATTATCAACAAATTTTGTAGCTGCTTCTTTTCCGCCCTTCACTTCGAAGGATAGAACTGCTCCGAAACCATTTCTGAGATACTTCTTCGCTTTTTCATGAGTTGGGCTGCTTGGCAGGCCCGGGTATTCAACTTTGTCTACCTGAGGATGATTTTCCAGCCATTTTGCCAGTTCAAGGGCATTATCAACATGTCGTTGAACGCGCAGCGATAATGTTTCTAATCCTTGTAATAAAAGAAAAGAGTTGAATGGTGATTGTGAAGGCCCGAAATCACGCAAACCTTCTACACGTGCCCGTATTATGAATTGAATATTTCCAAAGGGTCCGCTGGCACCAAACACATCACTAAAAACAAGGCCGTGATATCCTTCCGAAGGTTCAGAGAACTGTGGGAACTTCCCATTTCCCCAATTATAATTACCGCCATCAACTATCACACCTCCAATGCTGGTTCCGTGGCCGCCAATCCATTTGGTAGCTGATTCAACCACAATATTTGCACCATGATCAAGCGGGCGGAAAAGATAACCTGCTGCACCGAATGTGTTGTCGACTATAAGTGGGAGATCATGTTTTTTCGCTATTGCAGAAATCTTTTCGAAATCTGGTACACTGAAGCTTGGATTTCCAATAGTCTCCAGGTAAATCGCTTTCGTTTTATCATCAATTAGGGATTCTATACTGGCGGGATCATCTCCTTTAGCAAAACGGGCTTCGATTCCAAGCCTTTTAAATGATACTTTAAATTGATTGTAAGATCCTCCATAAAGAAAAGAGGATGTGACAAAGTTGTCTCCCGACTGCAAAATATTACTTAGCGCTATAAATTGTGCTGCCTGACCGGACGCAACTGCTAAAGCAGCAACTCCACCTTCCAGGGCCGCAACGCGTTTTTCAAAAACGTCTGTTGTAGGGTTCATTATCCGGGTGTAGATATTCCCGAACTCTTTTAATGCAAACAGGTTTGCACCGTGCTCTGAGCTATTAAAAGCAAAGGATGTAGTTTGATAAATTGGAACAGCACGTGATCCTGTAGTTGGATCAATTTCCTGTCCGGCATGTAATTGTAATGTTTCAAATTTTAAATTTTCTTGAGACATAATCTATAATTTTTTTGGTGTGAATCGTTCATGGGATATTTGACCTATTGCATAAAAGACCGGAGATGATTTAAATCAATTGGTCATAAACAACAACAGGTCTAGAGCATTCGGAAGGAACAACAGGCTTGTAGAGTACAAATTTGTTGAGCTTCGAAAATAATGCTTTCCACTCTGGAAAATACAGGAGCTGTAATGTTTTCTCTTTTCATTCTTATAAATTTATATTTCCCTTTTGGGACAGGAATTGGCACCTTCCCCGAATGTCGGGGGGTTGTCAGTGGGTCATAGAGCCTGATCTCTCGCCACTTCTGTATAAATCAATAAACAAGAGCTTATTGAAGACAGATTGGTATTGCTACCAAATAATATTTCAAATATATACCGAAAGATACATTGAAACCAAATTTAATTTTAAAATTATTATAATTATTTGATAATCAGCTGATTGAGTGGAGGGCGTTTTCTAAGTCCTGGATAAGGTCTGTGACATTTTCGATTCCAATTGAAACCCGCAGTAAATTTTGTGGTGTGCGGGTTGCTGGTCCTTCCACCGAAGCCCTGTGTTCAACAAGACTTTCTACACCTCCGAGGCTGGTTGCCTGAGTAATAATCTGTAGATTATTTACCACTTTAAGTGCCTCAGCAGCGCCGCCTTTCACTTGAAACGAAAGCATACCTCCAAATGAACTCATCTGCTGACGAGCTATTTCATGACCCGGATGCGTTTCTAATCCAGGATAAAATACTCTTTCAACAAGTGGGCTTTTGTTCAGAAAATCCGCTATTTGCATAGCATTCTCATTATGGCCACGCATTCTGTACGGAAGTGTTTTTATACCTCTAACAGTCATGTAGCAATCGAAAGGTGATGGAACCGCCCCGGCAAGTACTTGTATAGCTCTGATCTTTTCCCAATGCGGGTTTATTTCACCAGTAACAAGAACCCCACCCAGAACATCACTATGTCCACTAAGATACTTTGTAGTCGAATGCATTACAAAATCACATCCAAGTGATAAGGGCGACTGGAATACGGGTGTGCTAAATGTATTATCACATACCACCTTAATATTATAGGGCTTAGCTATTTGTACCAATGCCTTTATATCACAAATTTTTAGCAGTGGGTTCGATGGGGTCTCAAGCCAAATAGCTCTGGTTTCTAGACGAATTAAATCCTTCACAGCTTTCAGATCCGACATATCTACGAAGTCGACATTCAAAATACCTTCGAAAACTTGAAGTATCTGATTACGTAAACCATGGTACATATCATCGGGCGCAATAATATGTGCGCCGGCACCTAATGATTGGAAAAACGCAGCGGCCGCAGCATTGCCCGAAGAAAATGCACATGCATCGGCACCGTGTTCCAACTTTGCTATTACATTTTCAAGTGATTTTCTGTTTGGGTTATCCATCCTTGTATAGATATAACCCTGTGGATAACTAAGGTCTTCCGCGCGTTGAAATGTAGTCGATAATGATATCGGTTGAATGACAGCTTTAGAAAATTCGTCTATTTTGTTTCCTGCGTGGATGGCAATGGTTTCTATCTTCATTTTTATACTTCAATTGATTGGACCCTAAATAAAATTTGAGTGTATATCCTGGGAGCGCAATTTACAATTACCTGTTGATATTACTAAATAACAATAATCAACGAGGCAGGGACTGATATATCTTATAACTCAACGTATTTTTATAGGGTTTTACAAGGAAATGATATGGATCCGGACGGCATGTCGTATTTTTGCATAAATAAAACTGAATGAACTCTGAATTAAGTCTCAATATCCTTTTAGCCGACAAAAACCTTTCTGCCGAATTAAGGGCTGTAGCGGAAAAGGTCAAATCTGATACACGTATTTCCTTCGAAGATGGTGTTTTGCTATTTGAGAAAGCTGATCTAGGTTTTCTTGGGATATTAGCTAATTACATCCGCGAAAAGCGGCACGGTGCTAAGACTTATTTTAATCGTAATTTCCATATTGAACCAACCAATCTCTGCGTTTACGATTGCAAATTTTGTTCATACTCGGTATTGATTAAGGAACGTTCGGATGGTTGGGAATTTACCATGCAGGATATGCTTGATATTGTCAAGCGATATGATAACCAGCCGGTAACTGAAGTTCATATTGTAGGAGGGGTTCTTCCTCAATATGATGTGACATTTTATTCGGAATTATTTCGGGCAATTCATAATCATCGCCCTGATTTGCATGTTAAAGCTTTAACCCCTGTTGAATACCATTATATTTTCAAAAAGGCGAAAATAGATTATGCAACTGGCATGAAGTTAATGAAAGAAGCCGGACTTGATTCTATTCCCGGGGGCGGCGCAGAAATATTTCATCCTGATGTCCGATCCCGGATTGCAAAAGATAAATGTACCGGAGAACAGTGGCTCCAAATACATGAAGAGTGGCATAAGCTCGGGATGAGGTCAAATGCAACGATGCTATATGGCCATATTGAGGAATATTGGCATAGGGTGGATCATATGGAGAAGCTAAGAGAACTGCAGGACAAGACAGGCGGTTTCCAGACTTTCATACCATTAAAATTCAGAAACCAGGATAATCAAATGTCAGACATTCCCGAAGTTTCCGTTATAGAGGATTTAAGGAATTATGCTATTTCCCGCATTTACCTGGATAATTTTGACCACATAAAAGCATATTGGGCAATGATTAGTAGGAATACTGCTCAGCTCTCCCTCAATTTTGGCGTTGATGATATCGATGGTACCCTTGACGACACGACAAAGATTTATTCTATGGCCGGCGCAGAAGAGCAACACCCCGCCATGACGACGAAAGAATTAGTCGACTTAATCAAGAATGTTGGGAGACATCCTATTGAACGAGATACACTATATAATGTGATTACCGATTTTGATGATTATCAATTTCCCGAAGAAGACAAACCCAAGTTTTATAAATTACCAGTTCTGAATTGAAGAAAACATTATACATCATACGTCACGGAGAAACGGATCTTAATAAAAGGGGAGTAGTGCAAGGCCGTGGAATGGATACAGACTTAAACAATCTGGGAAGAGAACAAGCCGAGGCTTTTTATCAGGCATATAAAGATGTTAATTTTGATAAAATCTACACGTCGACGTTAAAACGGACGCATCAGACCGTTAAAAAATTCATAGAAAATAACATTCCATGGACTCAGTTTCCCGGGCTTGATGAGTTAGGCTGGGGTATTCACGAAGGGATGGAAAGCAATGACCAAATTAAATATGAATTCGCTACGGTATTAAGTAAATGGACATCGGGGGAACTGCATCATAAATTCGAAGGGGGGGAAAGTCCCCTGGAAGTGAAAGAACGGCAATTAGCTGTTCTGGAACTATTGATAGAGGAAAACGAAGATGAGAATATCCTCATATGTATGCATGGACGGGCTTTGCGTCTGTTCCTTTGCTTATTAACCGATCAGCCCCTTTCGGAGATGGATTTGTTTCCACATTCCAATACCACACTCTACAAAGTTGAATATGATGGAATAAGATTCCATATCGTCGATTTCAATGATACCAATCATTTAAAAGCTCTTCAGATTGACTTGCAATAAAATAAGGATTTCCGCAGTTTCCTATACGAATACCAAACCATTTGTCTATGGACTCATGCATTCCGGAATATTAGCTCAGGTGGATTTGAGCTTAGATATTCCTTCAGAATGCGCTTATAAACTAATTCATAATCAAGTAGATATAGGGTTAGTTCCAGTAGCAGCCTTATTGCACATTCCTGGATACCAAATCATTTCCAATTACTGTATCGGGGCGACCGGTCCCGTTGATTCCGTATTTATTTTCAGCGATAAGCCGATAGAGGAAGTCCGCACCATCAGTTTAGATGAGCAGTCGAAAACTTCCAACAACCTTGCCCGGGTATTGCTGAAGAATTACTGGAAAGTAGAACCCCGGGTGCTAAACGAAGGAGAAGCAGACGCATTTGTGCAGATCGGCGATCGGACTTTTGGCAAAAAAGGGCAGTACGCCTACACGTACGATTTAGCCGCAGAATGGCAGAAGTTCACCGGACTGCCTTTCGTTTTTGCCGTATGGGCTGCAAACAAAGAAATTCCGGAGACTTTTCTTGCAGCCTTTAATACTGCTTTAAGACACGGGCTGGATCATCGCAAGGAGGTAATTGCAGGAATACCAGCTATGGATAAATTTGATATTGGTGATTATTTGCTGCACAAAATAGATTATGATCTGGATGCAAAAAAGCTCAAAGCGCTGAATTTATTTCACCGCTTGATTACTGAGCTTCAACCCTAGATTAGAGCCTGCTAAGAACCAGCCGAATCGCTTTGTCGACAACAGCAGCTGGGTTTGATGAAAACTCAAGTTTAGTCCGGCTGGCCAATATGGCGTTTACCGATAAGGCTTTATGACCTAAGACTCTTGCTAAAGCATAAATGCCAGCTGTTTCCATTTCCAGATTAGTTAAGCGAAAATTTCCTGAACTGAATGCGGCAAAGTGATCGATCAGGTGAGGAACAGTAGTTTTCGCGCGAACTTCACGTCCCTGCGGAGCATAAAATCCAGGTGCAGTTACCGTTATCCCTCGCTGAAGGTCCTTACCAACGACATCCATAAGGGTTTTATCAGCCGCAGTTAAATAAGGTGAAATTCCTTTAACATGTTCGAAGTGCGACTTCAATGCGTCCAACAGCTCATGTTCGTCGCCTGAAATGGCGTGAACATAATAGCTCATCAATGCATCCATTCCCAGGGCGTACTCTGAAACCAATAAGGTATCCATTGGGATGTCGTTTTGTATCGAACCAGAAGTACCGATCCGTATAATATTCAGGCTTTTTAAGGTGCTGTTTACTAAGCGGGTATTAAAATCTATATTAACCAGGGCATCGAGCTCATTGAGAACGATGTCGATGTTATCGGTTCCAATGCCAGTAGAAAGAACCGTGATCCGCTTTATTCCGATATAGCCGGTATGAGTAATGAATTCCCGTTTTCCTTTTCGCAATTCGATACGATCGAAATACTTGCTGACATCTCGAACCCGGTCCTGGTCACCTACTGTGATAATGGTATCTGCAATATCTTCAGGCAATAAATTAAGATGGTAAACGCTGCCGTCTTCATTAATTATTAGATCGGTTTCTGAGATGGATTTCATTTGTAAATTAGATGTTAAGGAATATTAATCGTGTAAAAATAAAAAAAGATGAGCCCTTATTAGGTGCTCATCTTTTTTCTAGTAAATATTTGTATTTCTTCTTGTGTGATAATTCCAATTACTTTTTAGGCTTCACATATGTTTCCAGCCAGTTATCCTGCTCCCAAAGCATATGCAAAATGTTTTCTTTACCTCTATAACTGTGCGCTTCATAAGGTAGGAAGGCAAATCTTACCGTTCCGCCAGCACCTTTTATCGCAGAAAATAAACGCTCACTGTTGATAGGATAGGTTCCTGTATTATCATCACTATCACCATGTATCAATAAAATTGGAGTCTTTATTTTATCTGCGTAACTAAACGGACTCATGTCGTAATACAGTTGAGGAGCTTGCCAATAGGTTCGTTCTTCATTTTGAAATCCGAATGGAGTCAGGGTGCGGTTATAAGCGCCGCTTCGTGCAATTCCTGCAACAAATAAATTGGTATGAGCCAGAAGATTCGCCGTCATAAATGCACCGTAACTGTGTCCGCCAACAGCCATTCTCTTTCTATCGCTCACGCCCATATCAGCCAGTTTTCCAATAGCTGCTTCCGCATTCAGTTTCAACTGCTCCACAAAAGTATCATTTGGACGTTTTTCTCCCTGTGCTACAATTGGCATCTCCGCATTATCTAATACAGCATAGCCTCTGGTTACCCAAAACACAGGGCTGGCCCAGCTAAGTGTAGTAAATCTGTTTTCCGAACCACGAACCTGTGCGGCATCAGCCGCGGAATTAAACTCTCTTGGATAAGCCCAAATGATAGTTGGTAAAGGTCCGTCTTTAGCTTTATCATAACCTTTTGGAAGATATAAATCGCCAGTTAAGTCGATGCCGTCAGCTCTTTTGTAAAACACTTTTTCTTTTGTTACGCCTTCTAACCCAGGATATGGATTAGTAAAATTCGTTACTGCAACATCAGGAGTGTTTGCTGTTAAGTTTTTGAGGTAATAATTAGGGACATCTTTTTGACCTTCTTTTCTGGTTAATAAAATTAGTTTAACCGGATCAATTACATCGCTCACAAACTCATAAGTTCCTTCGGCACTTCTCCAAAGAATCTCATTTGTTTTTGTAGCCAGGTCGAATTTTGCTAAATAAGGCAAATCACCCTTCTGGGATGCCCCAACAGGATTATTCATCAACATTTTGGTATTGTTATCTACCAGGGTAATGACTTGTCTGCCATACTTATTTTTCGTTGTAACCGGACTTCCAAAACTGCCATACGCGTCGGTCTGGTTTCTTGTGTAGAGCTCTGCTAAGATGCCTGTTGACGGGTTATATGTGCTTACTTTCGTTGTTTGTTTACTCCTCAGACCTTCGTTTACTAAAGCTATATTTTCATTACCCCATTGAACACCTCTGTAACGTGTAACTGTTTTGAAGAGTTCTTTTTCTGAGCCGGTAAAAGGCGCACTTAATGCGTAAACAGCATCATGAAAAGGTACGTCAGTTTTAATTAAACCGCCATCTAAAGGCTTTGCCCATGTAATTGTCGCGGGTTCGTCATCTCTCCAATCAAAACTCCTTGGAACGTTCTGTAAATTATCATAGCCCGAAGGAGTGCCTTCACGGGATGGTAGTTCCGCAATAACCTTTACTACTTTTCCCATTAAATCCTGAATAGCTACTGTAGTTGGAAAGCCACCTGCAGTAACTAAATAGGAGAACGGCTTTTTGATAGTACTTACTAACAGGTATTTTTTATCCGGAGATAAACTAACAGAAGAATAAATTGAAGGTTTACCGATTGGAGATTCTACCCCTGCTGTATTTTTCACCAGCTGGGAAGTTCCATAAAAAGCAAATAAACTTTCGTCGTACGGAGATTTAATTAAATCCTGATAAGTAGGACTTGGTGCAGCTTTTCCTAAATTCTGCTGTACTGTCGGCCCTTTCGGTTTTAAAGGCTTTTGTGGTGCCATACTTGCAGGCTGCAGTATCGTTCTATAAAGAACAGTCTGATCATTCAACCAAGTAATCCCACTACCCAAAACCACATTTAAGTGCTGCTTATTAATTTTCGCGGCCTTTTTCGTAGCGACATCAATCATATATAAATCAACACCTTTCGCAGTAGTATTAGTGAAGACAATTTTATTTTCTGAAGGATTCCAGCTCACACTGCCTGCCAGAAGTGGTTGTGGTAGCCCGCTTACCTGAAAACTCTGTTTGGTTTTAAAATTTTGAAGTGTAAAATTATTTATAAAAGACTGCCGACTAGGTGAAAAATTATTCGGGTTGATACGTAATCCAGCTATTCTGTATTCTGGCAAAGCCAATTCTTCAACTGAAGGGTAGGAGTTTCTCTCGCTAAATAATATCCACTCGGCTTTCCCATCCATGCTGATCGATGGGGTTGGTTTTGCAAGCAAAAGATCGGAGATTTCTTTAGGGGGTACCCTATAACTTACATCATCTTGTGCGTATGATAAAGTTGTTGAAAGGCTGGCTCCGATTAAAAAATAAATGAAGGTTTTCTTAATCATAAATGTGATTTTAATTTGAAATAAATATACTATTAAAGTACTCTACCACTGGCGATGCTTAAGTATCAATGCGATTGGCTTTCAATTAGAAAAGGCTGTCGTTAAGAACAGCCTTTTTATTAAATTTAAATAAGCTCGCTTATGGATTCTGTTGTCCCGTTAAGCTTTTATTCGCTTCTATTTCAGCTCTGGGAATTAAGAACTGCCATTTAGGATCACCAGCCGGGATACTTACCGTACCTGACATGGTCAATGGTATAAAGTTTGGAAAGGCAGAAGGTGATCTGTCTAATGGTAGATTTAATCTCTTCAAATCTAACCATCTGAAACCTTCTCCCCATAATTCTACTCTTCTGTTAAGTAAAATTTCTTCAACTAAAGCCTGTCCAGAGTTAATAGATACAACCGCATTAGGATCTCTCGCTTTAACCAATGTAAATAAGGTATTCCTTGCATTCAAATCACCACCAGTTGTTTTAGCGTAGGCTTCTGCTAAGATTAAATACAACTCCGAAGATCTCATTAGAGAAACATCGGCCAATGTTGGTTGTCCCACAACCTTAACGGAGAACTTCCTACTCATAAACGGAACCCTTTGAAACCCTGTTGTAGGAAGTGGAAAGTTTGCTACCGTTGGAGACGGTTCCCACATTTTCTTCCTAACATCAGTAGCAGATATTTTGTTGTATGTAGCAGAATTAATCCTTTTAGGATTTCCTCTCATGTAAGTTGTATTAGCATTATAGGCAATTTGAGCGGCAAATGCGCCAAATGTATCAGCCTGGTCCGCTGCCGGGATCGAAGCCCACATAAACTCACTTAATGACGGAGCATCATTGAATCCTGTTTGATATGCTGCTACAGACATTAAAGGAAAAAGACCAGAATCGATCACATCTTTTGCAAATTTTATTGCGTTAGGATAATCTTGCATGGTTAAAGCAACCCGCGCTCTAAGTCCTTTGGCTACAGAAACATTGATATGGCTCTTGTTAACCCGTGTAGAAACATTCAAAGCAATTGCATCGTCCAAATCTTTGTTAATTTGAGTATATACTTCTTCTACGGTAGCCCTCGGTTTGTTCGTGTCTGTCGAAGAAATTAACAACGGAACACCCATTTGAGCATTAGGCTTAGTTGCAGCATCGTAGCGTTTGCCAAACATCTGCACTAAATAATAGTGACCATATGCTCTCAGAGTTAAGGCTTCGGCTTTAATCCGTTTTTTCTCATCGTCACTTCCGGTAGTAGCATCTATATTATCAATAATAAAGTTTGCATTACCAATTATTCTATAATAGAGCCTGTAAGCATAACTCACCATCCCGCTATTATCAGCTCTATGTGAATTCCAGGATCCCTCAGCCGTAAACCATGTATTGGTTGTTTGTCCGATATCATCCCCCATAAAGTCAAAGCTTAGGAACATTCCGCCCACACCTGGTTGATTTTGGCCGCCATATCTTTGGAACATATATCTGTAAATACCATTTAATGAGGTATTTGCATTTGCGGTAGTCGTAAATACAGCCGAGTTATCCACCTGATCGGTAGGGGCGGTATCCAGATATTCTTTTTTACATGATGATACCGAGAACATTATAGCTCCGAACAGTATCAATACTATTTTATTTTTCATGATTCTAATGATTATAAATTAACGCTCAAACCAAATGTAACCGTCCGACTTGGCGTGTAGCTTGTGCTGTTAGTTCCTGCAAATGATTCTGTTGGATTTAACCCTTTTCTTTTCGAAAACAAGGCTAAGTTTTCTCCAGAGGTATATAATCTTGCGCCACTAATATCCAGTCGATTAAGATATTTTTGAGGGATGCGATAAGACATATTCACGTTACTAAGTGCTAAATAGGAAGCATCGATCAGCCATCTGGTTGATTGAGCTGTAAAAAACGAGGTGCTTGTTACATCCAGCCTTGGAAAAGGCGAAGAAGTATTCGTTTCAGTCCACGCATTTAAAGCATCTCTATGAAGGGCAGCTCCAAAATTCACGCCCATTAAATCCGCATACTGACCATCATAAAACTTCCCGCCAATTTGATAATTAACCAGGAAAGATAATTGCAGCGCTTTATAACTAAACGTGTTAGTTACTGCACCAAAAAGATCAGGAATTGCAGTTCCGGAATAATCAAACCGTGCATTATTGAAGTTGGTAGTAACCCTTTCACCATTAACAGTTCTTATTTCTGTTGTTGCCGCTTCTGTAGGGTAGTATAAAGCCGCACCATCTGACGGATCTACACCTGCATATTGACGGAGGTAAAATTGATAGATGTCTTGCCCAACTTCATATCTCTTCGTTCCAGAAGTTATTTGAGGAGTTTCTGCAGGTAATTTTGTAATCTCATTCCGCACAATAGAGGAATTAGTTAAAATATTCCAGGAGAAGTTTTTCTTTCTTAGGATATCTCCACCTAATTGTAGTTCTAATCCCTTATTTGTCATTGTTCCAATATTCCTTCTTATGGAAGTAACTGGATCCGACAAAGGTTGTGGAACAGAAAATAATAGATCTGTGGAACCCCTGTTAAATGCTTCTAGTTCTCCAATAAGTCTGCCTTTAAAAAATGAAAATGCAGTACCGATGTTTAATGTATTTATTGTTTCCCATTTCAAGTCAGGAGTTGCTGCGCTTGACAATAAAATTCCAGGCTCACCTCCATTATTCCATCCCAAATCATAGAACGCCTGGTAGTTGTAATAAGAATCTAATGCATCGTTTCCAACTTCTCCATAAGATGCTTTCAATCTTAAATCATCGATCCAGGTTGCTTTCTTCATGAAGTTTTCCTTAGAAATTGACCATGAACCACCCATCGAATAGAAGACTCCATATCTTGATTGACGGGCAAATCGTGATGATCCGTCTCTTCTTAAAGAAGCATCAAGGAAGTATTTTTCATCTAAACTATAAGATGCTTTACTAAATAAAGATTCAATTCTGTACTGATCTTGTGATCCGCCAGAAGATTGAGGTGTTACGAAATTTGCAAACTCGGTATTTCCAGCTAAGATTTGGTTAACCTTTCTGGAGTTATTTGATTCAAGCTCCAGGTCATAATTTTCGTGACCAGCCAGGGCATTAAACGTATGTCGGCCGAAAGACTTGTCGTACGATAATACTTGGTTAAAAGTATATGACCTTGTTAAAGAATTTGTTCTAGAAGCAGCACCGTTCAATCCTGCACCATCTCCTACAATCGCATTTTGGTATGCTTCTGAATTTGATTGACGTAAGTCGATATTGAAACTTGGACGGAACGTAAAATCTTTCAAAAATTTAATCTCCATATACGTTCTTGCATTTGCAGCAACCCGTTTATTAATCACGTCGTTTAACAATGTTTCATAAACTACGTTTCTACCCGGACTTGCGCCACCTGGTCTGTTTACCGAGCTTGGATGAACACCATAGTCGTAAAACTGTGCACCTGTTGGTTCATTTATCGGATTTCCTGCTGCGTCATAAGCTCTGACAGGATATATCGGACCAATTCCTCTGGCAAATTGAAATATATTAATAAAACTCGCTGCATTACCAGTAGAAGCGTCCTGTGCCAAATTGCCATCTGATAGATTTCCTGCTAAATTTAAACCCGTTTTCAACCAGCTCTTCACCTGCGAATTCACGTTTATCCTCGCATTGAATCTATTGAAATCAGATTTTTGAATAAATCCTTTATCGTCCAGGTACCCTAAAGACACAAAAAAGTCTGACTTGCCATTATTTCCGCTTAAACTTAAATCCGCATTATTACGTGTTCCGACGCGTTGAAGTGGCGCATACCAGTCAAAATCGTTATAAAGTAAAGTTGCATTTGGATTAAGCTTTCCGTCCGCACCTACAACCTGATTGCCCGGAACATTGAACGGATTGTATACTAAACTATTAGCAGTCGTATTAGAAGCCTGTGTCGCAGCTGCAGCCGGACTTAACGCTGTTCCAGACCTTGGGTAAACCAAACTATTTCTTACAGCCTGCCAAATAGCAGGATAATATTCAAGGGTTCCTACACGATCATACTCAGGAATTCCTCGCTCAGAAAAACCTCTGTTTACATTTGCATTGATTCTGGTTTCTCCGATTTTCCCTTTTTTGGTTGTTATTAGAATAACACCATTGGCACCACGCGCACCATAGAGAGCAGATGAGGAAGCATCTTTAAGTAAAGAAACACTTTCGATGTCGGCAGCGTTTATATCGCCGATATTCCCATCATAAACAGACCCATCTAAAACATATAGTGGCGAATTAGATGCAGAAATAGAACCAAATCCTCTAATCCGGACTGCTGAACTCGTCCCAGGCTGACCGTTTGTAGCACCAACCTGGATGCCCGGAGCTACACCTTGTAAAACATTGGAAATATTTGTAACGACTCTGTTTTCAATTGCAGCAGAATTTAAAGTAGCTACCGAACCTGTAATAGCTTCTCTTTTAGCTGTACCATAAGCTACAACTACAATTTCATTTAATGCCCTTGAATCTGTACTCATTGAGGCGTCAATGACTGTTTTTGAGCCTATTGTAATGGTTTGACTTGAATATCCTATAAAAGAAAATTCTAGACTGGAAGCCGTTGATGGAACTGATAATGAATAGCTTCCATTCCCATCTGTTAAAGTTCCAATTTGCATCCCAGTAATTTTTACTGAAACTCCTGGTAAAGGCAAGCCATCTTCACTGGCAATTACCTTTCCTGTAATTCTTTTGTCTTGTGCGAAAGCGGCGCAGGCCAGCATCACAAAAGCAAAGAAAATACTTAGTAATTTTTTTCTCATGTGTGTTGTGTTGTTGATTAGTGGATTAATTGATAGGATATAAGGTAAAGATGTAGTACGGATTCTA
This sequence comes from Daejeonella sp., assembly GCF_049655485.1. Classification (GTDB taxonomy): domain Bacteria; phylum Bacteroidota; class Bacteroidia; order Sphingobacteriales; family Sphingobacteriaceae; genus Daejeonella. Next base: position 9,466 of record NZ_JBASJU010000026.1, on the reverse strand, counting down.
CAAACAAAGAAATTTATTGCAAAAGAATTGTTACAAAGCAATATTAATTAAAAATGGTTCACGTACCAGAAAACGAGTGTGCATACACTTGACGGAGAAAGAGAAGAGGTATCGTATGTTTTACACGAAAGACCGAGCGGTCTCTGCTCAAGCGATACGCTCAGCAATAATGATTCGCTTTGGGATGCGACGAGTTGATTTCGCTGACGATTTTTTTTACTTCTGATTCTGATGAAATTGGATAAGAAAAAGCAATAAATTTACTTCCTTTATCGCTAAATGTACCTTCAGCTATCGCATTTACTGTTTTATAAATATCGGTATAAAGCATTATCTGGCCGAGACGATAAAGATGATCGCAAAGATCGCTAAAACTAATCCGACATAATTAAGTTTAGTCAATTTCTCTTTAAAAACTAAAACCCCAACCAGGGAGCCAAGTACAATCACGCCGATATTCATTGCAGAGAACACAAGAGAAGGTTGTTCTGCCAGCGATTGATGCGCTTTCAAATAGAACAGGATATTTCCAAAATTCGCCACACCTAATATCCAGCCGCACACAACATTAATCCATGTAAATTTCAGCTTACGAACGAAAAATAAATATGAAAGGAATAGTGCAGAAACGGTAAAAGCCAGTATAAAAACAACGAACAACGACGTTGTAAAGGCGATGGAATCAGTTTTTGCGATCTGCTTAAAAAGAATATCAATCACACCCATTCCTACGAATACGGTCATTGGATATTTCCAGTACGATCTCGAATTCTGATCGTTTTTTTGCCAGGGTACGGAACAGATGATCGCCAAAAAGGCAAAAGCAATTCCTGCTGTTTTTAAGATGGAGTGAGCTTCTCCAAAGAAGAAAAAGGCTGCCAGAACTGGAATAAAAAGTGATAAACGCTGGGCAATATCAGTTTTTACAATGCCTGTATATCGTACCGAAAGCGCCAGAACAAGAAAGAGGGAGGGAAGAAGTATCCCTAAAACGATATAAGCCGGAAAAAGGCTTCCTTCGAATGCAGGCCATACCGGGTCATAGATAAGATAAGTAAGAAGGGCTGCCATCGAATAATTCCACATAATAGCCTGGCGGGTATCGATATTATACCTTTTGGCGAGCTTTAATAGTACCGAAACAAATACACTGCAGCAAATACTTAAAATAATGTAGATCATAGTGCGCTGTTTTGCCAAACATCGAGAGTGTCTGGCCCAATCTTAATGGTTTCAAGAATTTCGCCGCTAAGCTTGGGGGCTGCAATTCCGTTACCCCACTGAGCCGGACCATTGAACACCCGGGCTTCATCCCACAAACCTGCAGTAATAAACAGATTCAGCATCGTCGCACCTCCTTCAATGATTATTGATTGAATATCCATCAGATATAACTGGTAACAAACCAGCTGGGGAAGTAAGTTGTCAAAATCTTCAAGCTCCAGATACTTGATGTTTCCAACTATTTCCGTTTTAATCTGGTTAAGTATTATGGTATCCTGACTTTGATCGAATATATTCAGCTCTTTGGAAAGCTCCAGATTTCTGTCGACAATTATTCTAACAGGATTTCTCCCTTTCCATTCGCGAACATTTAATTGAGGATTATCAATCTTTGCTGTATTCTTACCAATTAACACACCATCTTCTTCACTTCTCCATCGATGAACAAGCTGTTTAGCAGGAGAGGATGTGATCCACTTTTGCTCCTTATTTTCAGGAGCAAAGAATCCGTCGCTTGTCTGTGCCCATTTTAAAATAATATAAGGGCGCTGTTTCTGGGTCCTTGTAAAGAATCGTTTATTTAACTGGATACACTCATTTTCAAGTATACCCATTATTACCTCAATTCCAGCTTCTTTTAGTTTTTCGACACCCTTGCCATTCACGGCAGTGAACGGATCACGACACCCTATAACTACCCTCGAGATCTTATGTAAAATAATTAGGTCCGCACACGGAGGTGTCTTGCCAAAATGGGAGCAGGGTTCCAGGCTTACATACATTGTTGATCTGCTCAGCAAAGATTCAGCATCAGCAAAAGCTTCAAAGACATTTTTTATAGCATTGACTTCGGCATGAGCTTCTCCGAATTTCATGTGAAAGCCTTCACCAATAATACGATCGTCACATACAATTACAGCGCCCACCATGGGATTCGGACTCACTGATCCAAGACCTAACATGGCGAGCTCAATACAGCGTGCCATGTATTTGCTATGTTGTAACATTTTGTAAAAGTAATTAGGATAAACTTAATTAGAAAAAGCTATTTTCTTTATTTGCTCACAGAATTATAAGCACAGTTTTGAGTTCAAATAGTTTACTTTGCGCTATGACAGTTGGTAGTATAGAAACCGTATTTATCGAAGATCTAAAAGAGATGTACGGATCTGATGAAGCCGGAAGTATTGCCTGGATCGTTATCGGTTTTGTTTGCAAGATTAACCGTTCTCAGTATCTGAGCAATAAGAGTAGTGAACTTAGCGACGATAAATTGTCTGTTCTTTATGAATTACTGACAGATCTCAAGAAAGGTGTTCCTGTTCAATACGCATTAGGCGAAACAGAATTTTATGGCTCTGTCTTCAAGGTTAATCCGTCTGTTCTTATTCCCAGACCTGAAACTGAAGAGCTCGTAGACTGGATCCTAAAGGATAGCAAAACCACTATATATGATACAAGTGGTATAACAATACTCGATATTGGAACCGGGAGCGGATGCATCCCTATAACACTTCGAAAATATTTGTCTAACTCCATTGTTTCAGCCATGGATATCTCTGAAGCTGCTTTAGAGACCGCCCGGGAAAATGCTTTTTTGAACAAAACCGAAATTTGTTTCATCCAGGATGATATTCTTCACCCGGGAGATTCATACAGTAAGTATTCAATTATTACGAGTAATCCCCCTTATGTCACACTTGCTGAAAAGGCCCATATGCATAAAAATGTCGTAGATTTTGAGCCACATATGGCGCTCTTTGTGCCTAATGATGATTCTCTCATTTTCTATAAAGCCATTGCTGAATTCGCAATTCTGCATTTAGAGAATACAGGCGCTCTATATCTGGAAATAAACGAGAATCTGGGACCACAGACAGTTGCACTTTTAAAAAGCAAAGGCTTCGCGAAAGTCGAACTCAGAAAAGACCTTCGTGACAAGGATCGAATGATAAAAGCACAACTAATCTAAATTATTTTTATATATGGTAACATCATATGAGGCTTCGTTAGAAGCGCTCTCAGTACATCGGGTCGGTAATAAGATCCAAAATGAATATTATAGTTTATCAGAGGAGCCCCTAAAAATAGATGACGAGGTACTTGCCGGGCTTTTAATGCAATATTTTCTCCACCCGTTCGAAAAGGAAAATGAAATTTACCGCTTCACTCATTCGAGCAGTGATTTAAACCTTAATGAATTGTTTCATTTTTGTTCTCGTATTTTTTCTGGGCCCGACTTATTTCATGAGCTTGGAGGGCAGATTACCAAGCACTTATTTGATATATCCAATCATCCCAAAATAAAGTCAGGTGAGTTGTATGTAGCTCGGTTCTCAGACCTGCAGCTTGAGGGCGAACTAGTTGATGCCATTGGAATATTTAAATCTGAAACCAAGGAACCATATTTAAAGGTAGATCCTGCAAAGGGCGGGTTCAACCTTAGTTATGAAGAACATGCGATCAATATTAATAAACTGGATAAAGGCTGTTTAATATTTAACACTGAAAAAACAGAAGGTTTTAAGGTAATGGTGATTGACCAAACGAACCGCACCGATGCAGCTTATTGGAAAGATGAATTCCTTAAACTGAAGATTAGAAACGATAGTTTTAATAAGACCAACACTACGTTAAGCGTATGCAAGAACTTTATCACGAATAAGATTGATGTGGATTTTGACATCTCCAAAGCTGATAAAATCGACTTGTTAAATAAATCGATAAAGTATTTTAAAGAGAAAGATAGCTTTGATATAAATGAATTTTCAGAAGAAGTTATTGGCAATGAAAAAGCGATTAAATCATTTAAAAACTTCACGAATGATTATAATAATGAGTTTGATGCAGGGCTGGGCGAATCGTTTGATATTTCCGGTGCAGCAGTCAAAAAGCAGGCAAGAGTTTTTAAAAGTATATTAAAATTAGACAAGAACTTTCACATCTATATCCATGGGGACAAAGAATTAATTGAAAAAGGCTTTGATGAAACCAAGTCTATGAATTTTTATAAAGTATATTTCAAAGAGGAGCAATAAACTAGCTTCTTGGATGAAAATGAACTATGGTTTCTCTTAGGTAATCTCTATCCAGGTGTGTATAGATTTCAGTAGTTGTGATGCTTTCATGTCCCAGCATTTCCTGAACTGCCCGAAGGTCTGCACCTCCTTCAATCAAATGAGTAGCAAACGAATGCCGGAAAGTGTGCGGACTAATATTTTTCGGAATACCAGCCACCTGTGCTAAATCCTTAATGATTAGGAAGACCATTACCCGCGATAGCGGACTTCCCCGGCGATTTAAAAAGACAAAATCTTCTTTTCCAGGTTTGACTGGAATATGGACACGGACCTCTTCTAAATATATTCTCAGATATTTTATTGCTTCCGAGCCAATAGGTACCAACCGTTCTTTATTTCCTTTACCCAAAATCTTAATAAACTCTATATCCAAATGGAGGTTAGAAATATTAAGGCCGATTAATTCGGTAACCCGCAAGCCGCTTCCGTAAAGCGTCTCCAGCATTGCTTTATTCCGCATGCCTTCTGGTTTCGAAAGATCAATTGCATCCATTATGCTATTAATTTCCTGAATATTAAGTGTGTCAGGAAGTTTGCGACTCATTTTTGGACTCTCGAGTAGGGCAGAAGGGTCCGAATCTATGTTTCCTTCCAGAATTAGATATTTGAAAAAGGCCTTTAATCCGGATAATACCCGTGCCTGCGTAGGAGGAATCATGCCAAGCTGGTTCACCCAAACCAAAAAATCTTTCAGGTCTGCAGTCGTAACAGCTTCAGGTTTTTTTTCTTCAGAGCGCGACGAGAAGAATTGTAAAAGCTTATCTACATCACGCAGGTATGCCTCAATCGTATTTTCCGATAGAGAACGCTCGAGTTTTAAATATGCCTTAAAGCCCCGTAGGCTTGACTGCCAGTCCAAATTATTTTCTAAGTTTGATTAAATTTAATTCTAATGAAGATACAGATCATTAACGGACCAAATTTAAACTTACTTGGCGTACGCGAGAAATCTATTTACGGTAGCAGTACTTTCGAAGACTATCTAAAAACCTTGAGGGAAAAATACAGTATCATCGATATCGACTACTTTCAGAGCAATATAGAAGGCGAGATCATAAACAAGCTTCATGAAGTAGGTTTTTCTTACGATGGTATTATTCTCAACGCAGGCGCATACACTCACACATCAATTGGTATTGCGGATGCAATTGCGGGGATAAACACCACAGTTGTGGAAGTTCATATCTCTAATATTTATGCGAGAGAGGAATTTAGACATATCTCGCTTTCAGGAAAGAATTGCAGGGGCGTTCTAACGGGTTTTGGCTTGGATGGATATCGCTTAGCCCTGGAAAGTTTCTTATAGACTTTTGAATGTTTTTTTCTTTAGAGCAAAGTAGTGCCAGACAATGCTAGTTTTAATTATCCCTGTCGAATTAAAACCTGCTGTCGGAATTTTACTGGCTTTTCTCGCATTCTTGAAAAGGTCTTTAAAGAATGAAACATGAGCTTTATTTACAGCCCAGGCATCCTTAGTTTTTCCATCATATAAAAACTTGATCAAAGCAATCAGATCCAGCCATAACCTGCAAAATATAACCAACGCAGAATGGAAGAAAGGCAGGTTTTTCTGGATTAAAATTAGATTATTCCGAAAATTCAGATACGTTTTGAATGGGTTCTCGGAGCTCAGTGTACCTCCTCCCACATGATAAACCACAGAATTCGGGCAATACATCACTTTTAGTCCGATGTTTTTTAATCTCCAACATAGATCAATTTCTTCCATATGTGCGAAGAAATCTTCATCCAGGCCGCCTACTTCTTCCCATCTCGATCTTCTGATAAAAAGAGCCGCCCCTGATGCCCAGAATATCTCTTTCACATCATCATATTGTCCAGTATCTGCTTCAACCGTGTCGAAAATTCGTCCGCGACATAGTGGATAGCCTAGAAAATCCATGAACCCGCCCGCCGCTCCAGCATATTCAAACATGTGCTTCGCTCTATATGAGCGTACTTTAGGTTGTGCCGCAGCAATTTTGCTATCACTTTCCATAAGTTCGATAACTGGTTCAATCCATCCCGGTTCAACTTCTACGTCTGAATTGAGCAATATATAGTAGTCACTCTCCACCTGATCAAGAACTTTATTGTAACCACCAGCAAACCCGTAGTTTTTGTCGTTGAGAATTATTCTTACCTTGGAATAATGGGATCTGACAAATGAAACAGAATTATCAGTCGAAGCATTATCACCAATAATTACTTGAAGGTTTGGATAAGTACTTGCGCATATCGAAGGTAGAAACTGTTCCAAAAAGCTTTGGCCATTCCAGTTCAGAACTACAATACTTACACTTGGCAAATTATTCATGTTTGATGTCTTCGGGCTTAAACTTCCATCTTCTATGAGACCATAGCCAAAAATCGGGATTGTTGATTATTAAATTTTCAAGTTCATCTGTATGAGCATCTGTTATTTCATATTCGGAACATTTTCGGGGATTGTCTATGAGTGGTTTAACTACACTGGTGTAATATCCTCTTTTTATACGTTTTATGCTGAAATAAATTATGGGATTATTGGTCTTTAATGCGATTTTTTCTACCCCAAGAAACACAGCGGTTGGTTGGTTCAGAAAAGTGGTGAAATACTGTGATTCGTCCCTGGTTGGGGTCTGATCTCCAACCAGAACTAAGACATGTGGCTTGTTTTTATATTCCGCCACTTTTCTAAGAGTTTGTTTCATGGGGATCATAACAGTTCCAAACCTTGACCGGACTTTATTAAGGAGATGGTCAAAATTCTTATCTGTCATCGGTTTATAAACGACTAACACATCGTGATTTAATTCCAGAGCGATTCCTAAGGGTCCCCATTCCCAGTTCCCATAATGTCCGGATACTGCGATCACCGATCGTCCCTTTTCAAGGTGTTTGGTTATGTCCCCGAGATTTTCAAACTGGTAGCGTTGCTTCAACTCTTGCTTAGTTATTGATATGCTCTTAACGGATTCGACAATCATATCTGCCAGAAAACTAAAATATCTTCGTTCAATAGCAGCACGTTCTTTGACAGATTTTTCAGGAAATGCATTTGCAAGATTCGCCTGGACTACCTGGCGACGGTATTTAAACAGATAGTAAAGGAAAAAAAATAGGATGTCCGAAAGTAAATAGAGGATCCAAAATGGCAATAAGGATATTAATTTAAGCAATGAAGCGATAAGGCGGAATAAAAGTCTATTCATTCTAATAATCCAGCTTTCTCCATTGCAAGTTGATTATTATTCTTTATGATTCTCATGATATCTCCGTAAGGATTTATATTTCTTAAATTCGGCCTCGGCATGACAAATTTAAATCAAACAATGCAAAAAGGAGCAATATTCCCATTATTTTATCTGCCTCCGATTGAATACTTCAGGGCAGTCCAGCAGCACAAAAATCTTTTTTTTATAGAAAATGCCGAAAACTTTGAAAAACAAAGCTATCGGAATAGGGCATCTATTCATTCCCCAAACGGAAAACTAGATCTTATAGTCCCTGTTGTAAAAGGCTCGAAGAATCACACGAAGATTAAGGATGTTAAAATAAGTTACGATTTTAATTGGCAGCGCCAGCATCTGATGAGTTTGCAGACTTCATATAGAAGTTCGGCATATTTTGAATATTATGAGGATGATCTAATGCCTTTCTACGAAAAAAAATGGCCATTTCTATTTGACTTCAATCAAGAACTTTTAAGTCTGTTGCTTCGTTTTCTCAAGATAAACGTGGCTTATAAATATACAGAGATTTTTGAAAAAGAATATACCGACTGCGATGATTTTAGACTGAGTATTCATCCCAAAAAGACCGAAATGCTCCAGTTTAATCCTTATTTTCAGGTTTTCGAAGAAAGAAACGGTTTTTTACCTAATTTAAGTATTGCAGATCTACTTTTTAATCAAGGTCCCCAGAGCAGTAAATATTTATAGTCAATGGCTAAGATCCGACGTATACATTTAAAGCAAAAAAAGTATATCCCATTGCCGGGTAGTAGTCCGGGTGCAATTCAATTATTTGAAGGTGCTTTGCCGCCCAAAATAACAGTTTATGCCTATGATAGTTCAGAATATTATTGTGATGAACTTAATTCCATTGACGAACTGGATGAACATTTAAAAAAGCGCCCAGAATTAACGCATTGGATAGATATTCGTGGGCTAGGAGACCTTAGCCTTTACGACTATATTGAGAAGGAATTTAATATTCATAAGCTGGTATTGGAAGATATTGCGAACATTCAGCAACGTCCCAAATTAGATGAATACGATGATTATTTGTACGCTGTAAGTAGGATGCTTTATGTGGATACTGGGCTTGAAATTGAAAATGAGCAAGTATCCTTCATTCTGTTTCCTAAAATCCTCATTAGCTTTCAGGAGAATTACATCCAGAAGTTTGAACCGGTTATTTATAGGCTTAAATCGGGTAAGGGAAATATTCGGAGTGGTGGTTCATCGTATATGCTTTATTCACTTAAGGATGTAATTATTGATGACTACTTTACGCTCATTTATAAGCTCGGTGATGAACTTGAGACAATAGAGGAACTTTTATACCGCAAGCCCGACAAAAGTTTAATGTATCAGACTCAATCTATAAAAAGAGCGATGATCATGATCAGGCGTACAGCCTGGCCGGAACGGGATAAAGTGAATGACATGATCCGCAGTGAGAGTAAACTGATTACCAAGCATACCAGGACTTTCCTTAAAGATACATACGATCATTGCATGGAGGTTATTGATCTGGTTGAAAGCTATAAAGATGTTACTACCAGTTTAATCGACATGAATCTTTCCTTCATCAGTAACCGGATGAATGAGATCATGAAGGTGTTAACAATTATTTCTTCAATCTTCATTCCTTTAACGTTTATCGCGGGTGTATACGGGATGAATTTCGCATATCAGGATCCGCAGACCGGAAAAATGCTTGAAAACAATATGCCTGAGCTATATTCGGAAAACGGCTATGTGTATACGATGGCCGTAATGGTATTGATTGCACTTGTACAAATGATTTACTTCTGGAGAAAAGGATGGTTAAGTAATAAGTAAATCTGTAAGGGTTGAACGATGCTATTTGGATCCTTTTAAATAGTTTAGCGTTATCAAAACGCCCTGTTTGTCGTCTGTAATTGCTACTTTTATCAATGCAATCTTTTGAAC
>NZ_JBASJU010000025.1:0-2142 GCF_049655485.1 Daejeonella sp. | reverse complement strand
AATCCCTCTGGGCACACTTTCAAGCCTGTTACCCACCTGCGGTAACAGGCTTTATTATTTTAATGAGGCATTTATTTATTTTTTTTCAAACCATATGGTATGGTCTTTGGTAATTATAAGTAGTTACAATGAAGATACTGGTTATGGAAAAAAGGAAAATATTAATTGTTGATGATGACCAGGATATACTGGAAGTAATGGGGATTATAATGGAGTCTGAGGGTTATGAAGTTGATCTGATGTCGAGCGGACAGGAGATTTTCGAGCACATTTCAACCTTTCATCCAGATTTAATCATTTTAGACGTAATGCTTGGTGGTATGGACGGAAGACAAATATGCAAATGCATTAAGAATACCGAAGACACCCTGCATATACCGATTATAATGATGTCGGCTTCGCATAACATTGCTGATTCGGTCGAAGAAATTTGTAAACCTGATGAGTTCGTTGCAAAACCATTCGACGTTTTAGACCTGATCCACACCGTGGAATTAAAGCTCAGTGCTTAGTTTTAAGTAACATTACTTAAGCTCTTTTATTTTAATGCTTCGAAAGGCAACGGCATCGCCATGATCTTGCAGCAAGATTCTACCCTGAGTTGCCATTCCGAAATTATCCCAGGCCTTATATTTACTACCTGCCACAAGTCTCAAATATTCCGGTGAGCCTCTTTGGTATTCTACCACTTTATAGCCATTTAACCAGTGCTCTACCTTGTTATCCGGGTAAACACGGATAATACCCTGGTTCCATGTACCAATTTTTCGTGCCAGGGAATTTGGCACCTTTAAAGGTTTTATCAGATCATAAAGACCGCTTAATGTTCGGTTTCCCTGAATACCCAGTTTAGCATCAGGATGGTGCTCATCGTCCAGTATCTGATATTCCAGCCCTATTGCCGAGCCCGTACTCTTTTCTTTTTCTGTCACAAAATACTTTACGCCGCTGTTTGCCCCCTCGCTTAGAAGGAAATCAAACTTTAATTCAAAAGCACCAAACTGCTTTTCCGAAACAATATCACCACCATTTACTGCCTCACCGCCTCCTGATTTTACGACATTGAGTGTACCATTTTTGATTTCCCAGCCCTTTTCAGGAAATTTTTCCCTGCCTGCTCCTCTCCATCCTGCTGTGGTTTTTCCATCCCATAACAATTGATATCCATTTTTCCTCTCCTGCCAGGAAAGATTATTGGGCACGGTATTTACAACGTGAATGTTATCTGCTGGCGACTGCTTTAAGTCCCTGGTTTTAATCTTAATATTTCTCCATCGTATCTGGTTGCCCGGTTTATCAGTTTTACCTATGCTATGCACTTGTAATGCGATAAAGCCCTTTGCAGTTTCGGCATCAATCAGATGAGCTGTTGGTATACCATTCACCCATGTTCTGATCGTATTCCCTATACACTCAATCCTGTATTTATTCCATTGATTATTTTTAAAGGCCACTTTACCTCCCGGGTTCAATTCGAGTGGATATAGCCAGCCCCTTCTCGCTTCATCATAAATTCCCCCGCTCCATTGCCGAGCAGAAGGGTCGATTTCTATCTGATACCCATGAACACGGCCTTTCATATATTCCGGCTTGCTCATACTTCGGATTTGTATGCCGGAATTCATTTCCGGATGAACGAACAACTCAAGTTCCATTATGAAATCTCCATAATCTTTCTCGGTTGCCAGAAACGAATTGGGCTCATTTGAAACGGTTGTCCCAATAATTTCACCATTCTTCACTTCATACACGGCTTTTCCATTAAGCTGTTTAAAGCCTGACAGATCTTTGCCATTGAACAAATTTGTCCAGCCTCCCTTATCCTGTGCAGAAGTTGAAAGCGACATTAAAATACATAGGCAAGTTAATAGTGGTCTTAAATCCATAGATAATCGTTTTACTAAAAGTACTAATTCCCGTCCTACGAAGACGGTATTTTTTCACAATTAACAAAAATTGCTTAATTTCTATCGAAAAACCACTCCGCCGTGTGCAATCAGTTAATCCGGTATATCTGGTAAAGGAAGATAAAAAGTCTCAAGATGTAACAAAGCCAGATTCCTTTCGTATTGTAACATTAGAGATTTTCATTTATCTCAATACTAAGATGTTAAAAACGTTTTCTTTACGTTTGGTGATTAT
>NZ_JBASJU010000024.1:0-2462 GCF_049655485.1 Daejeonella sp. | reverse complement strand
CAATATCATTTACTGCCGGTTTCTCTACTGCAAATGGAACGGCCGGGTCACGCTCGAGTAACTGAGCAAGATTTAAGAAAGCAAGATCAACCTGATTTTGGGCATTGGTAACGCTAAGTTCTGCAGTCGCTACCTGCGATTTCGATTGGGAAAGGTCGGCAAGTGTACGATTACCTACATCGAAGAATTTTTGCTCTATGTCGAACTGTTGTTTGGAAATTCCCAATTGCTGTTGCGCTGCGGTCAAAAGATCCTGCGAATTAAGTACAGTTAGATAATTAGTCACGACAGCAAGGACAAGATCATTTTTCACTTTTTGAGTGAAGCTCTTATCTGCTTCTAACTGTAATTTATTCTGAGCAATGATATTTATCCGCTCGAACCCACCAAAAAGGGGAGTATTAGAAGAAACGCTCCCGTTATTTGAGGTAATAGCCTGATTTACGAACTGGTTTGTTAAAGGATCGATACTTCGTCCGAAGTTAAAATTCAGACTGGTATTCGCATTTAGCGTAGGGAACAGAGAATTTTTTGACTGCCTTAAGTTTTCATCCGAGATCGCTTCGGAGAACTGGGCCTGCTTAACCTGCAAATTATTTTCAACAACCAGCTCTGTCGCTCTTTTTAGTGTAATCGTTTCCTGAGCTTGTGAATTAACCGAATTTAAAATGAATAAGGTTACCAGTAAAAAGCAATATTTTGAAAGTCCTGTAGGTTTTTTTTGTTTCATATAATTGTTGGACAGCACCAAATTGGTTTGAGTTCCTCTATAAAATTAGTATTAAAAATAATTTAACATATTTACCTTCGTTACAAATTAGCAAAGATCATATTGTATCTCACGCACTCACCCTTTTGGCTTCAATGGTTATATCCGACTTTAACCTGGCATAAAAATCGGAAAGAAAAATATGTTTATCTCACTTTTGACGATGGACCTATCCCTGTTGTTACACCATTTGTATTAAATACTTTAAAAAACTTTGATGCAAAGGCAACTTTCTTTTGCATTGGCGATAATGTATGTAAATATCCTGAAATCTATACAAGCATTCTAGCCAACGGCCACCGTGTCGGTAACCATACATTCAATCATTTAAAAGGCTGGGCTACTCCTGATGAACAATATTTGATGAATATTGAAAAATGCCGGGAAGTAGTCAAGTCAAACCTTTTTAGGCCTCCTTACGGAAGGATCAGGAGATCGCAAATTAGCAGATTCAAGGCATTATATCCGGAAATGGAAATTGTTATGTGGGATGTTCTGAGCGGCGACTTTGACTCAAGGTTGAATGCTGAGGACTGTATCAATAACGTACTTAAAAACGTAAAAAATGGTTCCATTGTAGTTTTTCACGACAGCAATAAGGCTTATTCCCGGTTAAGTGTGACACTTCCGCTTGTATTAGAAAAACTTCGAACTATGGGTTTTGGCTTTAAAATGCTATAAGCAAGGCTGATAAAGCATATAAAATGACCCCCGGCGACATTTACATTAAATTAATCTGTAAAAATATTATCTATAAAGAAATACAGGCTCAGTTTTTGCTTATGAACAAAATGGCCTCTCCAAAAAAAATCATGATTGCAGATGACGACGCTGGGATTGTTGGCGCAGTCGAATTGATGCTTGAATTTGAAGGATATCAAGTTCTATCCACCTTGAACGGTGCTACTGTTTTAGAAATGCGTGATGAGTTCCCCGATCTGTTCTTGCTGGACATCTGGATGTCTGGGCAGGATGGCAGGGATATTTGCCGGGAACTAAAGAAAAGGGATGAGACAAAGAATATACCTGTGATCATGATATCGGCGAGTACCCATCTCGCCCGTTCTGCCCAGGAAGCTGGCGCTGATGACTTCCTTGAAAAGCCATTCAGCATGGATGAGCTGATGGATAAAATTGCTCAGCATTTAAACAGTTAAAGTCCTCTCCTTATATTTTTCAGGCACCAGCGCTGGATTATAAAATCAGTTCAAGCTTTTTCGTGAAAATAATTTCCTGCTTCGTTGCATAAATTGCGCTTTAGGGGACTTTTTCTAATTAGAATTCTCGGAAATCCTGCATTTTTAAGCCTGTTTTTTGTAACTTCGCTCGCAGTAATAACAGGAATAATTAAAATCAAGCAAATAATATGGCATTTGATTTAGACATGATCAAAAAGGTTTATGATAACTACGGCATCCGCCTTGAGGCTGCCCGGAAGGTTGTTAATAAGCCCCTTACTTTAACAGAGAAAATTTTATATGCCCATTTATGGCAGGGTAATGCTTCTGAAGCGCACGAACGGGGAGTCACTTATGTGGATTTCGCACCGGACCGTGTAGCGATGCAGGATGCAACCGCGCAAATGGCTTTATTGCAGTTTATGCAGGCAGGCAGGCCAACCGTTGCGGTGCCTTCAACTGTACATTGCGATCACCTTATTCAGGCTAAAGTAGGTGCCGACGAGGATCTAGCA
>NZ_JBASJU010000023.1:0-1779 GCF_049655485.1 Daejeonella sp. | reverse complement strand
AATCCCTGAGAGGGCTGTATGAATTGTAAATTGTGGAGAAAAATTAGTCTGCGTAATCTTCATTAAATAAACTGGAGCGACTCGGATTGTTCAGGTTCTCGTTGATGTTGATGATTTGATCATCCAGATCATTGACGCACTTTCCTATCTGTTCTACAAGTTCATCCTTGTCTATGAGGTTCCCACCATCCAAAAGCATCAATCCCTTCAGTGTCGCCACCGGGCTCCTGAGCTGATGTGAAAGGTGGGAGGAATATTCGGAAAGTTTCTTGTTTTTTTTCTTAAGGTCAATTGTACGCACTTCGATAAGTTCCTCCAGATTTTGATTTGTCTGATCGAGTACATCTTTTTGCTTGGAAACTTCCTGGTTCAGGCGCGTTAATTCCAAATTGGTTTGGGCAGATTTTTTGACATTCTTAATCAATAGAAAAATGACAAAGAAAGCAAGTAAAGCAACCACACTACTCGCTACAAAAAGAGTTTGAGTGTATTTTTGCCGTTCTATAATTAATTCGCTTTCTTTTTGCTTGGCCAATTGTATGTGCTGCGACTCGAGCAGGCTGATTTTATCTGAAATGTTGTTCGCATACCGGGCACTGTCCTGCTTGAATGCCCGCCGTAAATAACCAAGAGCAGCAAAATAATTTTTTCGCTTGTTTTCAAGTTCGTAATAGGTGAGGGTATAATTGTACTCCAGTTTTTCGTCATTAAGTGTTTTGGTGTAAGCCATACCTTCTTTTATGGAACGTTCAGCTTCCTCATAATTCCCTTTTGCAATATGCAGAGAACTAAGAGTCAGGTTAATAGATGCCGCAGGATTAATTAGATTCTCTTCTTTTGCCATCCTTAGGGCTTCAACCAGGTTTTCTTCTGCTTTGGGATAATTTCTTGAATTGAGATATAAAACACCTAGATTTTGCAAGCTTTGGATGATACCTAGTTCGTTGTCCAGGTTTTTGAACATCGACAGACTGAGTTTATAATAAGATAGTGCTTTAGGGTAATTTTTAAGTTTTTGATTTCCTGTTCCAATATTGAGGTAAAGCCCAGCTATAAGTTCTTCGCTGCCTAATTCTTTTGCGATCTTAAGGCTCTTATAGAAATTTTCAAGCGATTTTTGAGAGTCAACATCCCGATAAAGATTTCCTATATTGTTATAAACTTTTGCTTCCCCTTCTAAATTCCCTGCTTTTTTAAAATAAGAGGAAGCATTCATATAGTTTTCTATCGAAATGTCAATAAAATTCTTGTAGCTATTTCCAATACCGATTACACGATATGATTCTGCAATTCCATTTAGATAATTTAACTTTAACGATAACTCTAATGCTTTGTTGGCTTGGGCTAATGTTACGTCAGGATTTTTGAATCTTGACTTAAAGGCTTGATTATTAAGTTTAATAACTTTGGAAGTGTCAGAATTTGTTGTATTATTGTTAGAGCGTTTCGTAGAATACTGGGAATACGCATTAAGGCTCACGAAAGTGATTGATAATATAATGTTAAACAGTTTCATTCCCTAACCCGATGTAAGTTTGAATAAATTTAGACAATTAGTATGAAACCTTAATAAATTAATTTACACTTAAATCCTTTTTAATTAAACCAGTTTATCAGGACAATTTAACCAAAACCAAAAAATTATGAAAAAAGTATTGTTAGCTCTCGCAGTATTAGGAAGCGTTTTTTTAACCGCATGTGAAAAAGATAACTCTTTGGAGCCTGCTAATGAAACGCTTCTGAAATCAGACAAAGGCCTTATGTGCCGTGGATGTGGTG
>NZ_JBASJU010000022.1:0-4101 GCF_049655485.1 Daejeonella sp. | reverse complement strand
CAGCCTATGCGCACCTGGTACGACGATAGGCTTCCTGAACTCAGAAAAAAATCTCCCATAAAAATTATGGCTGATGAAAGCTGTTACAACCACCATGATGCACGCAAGCTGATTGATTCAGAAAGCTGCGATTACATTAACATAAAGTTTTCAAAGTCGGGTGGTATTAACGAGGCCTTAAAAATTCATGAAATAGCGAAAGAAGCGGGGATACCCTGTATGATAGGAAGTATGCTGGAAAGCAGAATAGCGCTGAGCGCTAACTTGCATTTCGCCTACGCCTGCAACAATATTAAATTTTTTGACCTTGACACCTGTCTGTTAGGCCACCTTGTAGATCCTGTTATAGGGGGATTAACTTATCAGGGGTATTTTTTAGACCTTCCGAACACATCAGGTATTGGAGCTGACGCAGATGAAGAGTTTTTGAAGAGTTGCGAGAAAACAACCATATAAGTTGACAGGTGACGGTTGACAGTAAGCTTGGTGGACTAGACGCCACACCGCTGTCAACTGTCAACCGTCAACTCCTCTTACCTGCTTAACTCAGCGAAATACCTATGAAACAAAGGAATAGTCTCAATTCCCTTGTAAAAATTAGCTATATCAAATTTCTCATTGGGCGAATGTAAGTTATCGCTATCCAGCCCAAAGCCCATCAGAACAGTTTTAATGCCTAATTCCTTTTCAAACAAGGCTACGATAGGGATGCTTCCTCCCCCGCGGGTCGGTATTGGCTCTTTACCAAAGGCCTGCGAAATTGCTTTTTGTGCTGCCTTATAAGCGATGCTGTCGGTTGGGGTTACAACTGGTTCACCACCATGATGCGGGCTAACTTTAACTTTTACACTTTTAGGTGCGATGCTTTCGAAGTGGGTTTGAAATAACCGTGTAATTTCATATGAATTCTGATCTGGCACCAGACGCATAGAGATTTTAGCAAATGCCTTAGAAGGCAAAACTGTTTTGGCACCTTCGCCAATATATCCTCCCCAAATACCATTTACTTCAAGCGTTGGACGGGTTCCTGTGCGCTCTAAGGTTGTGTAGCCTTTCTCGCCCCAAAGTTCTCCGATTTCAAGATCTTGTTTATACTCATTCTCTTCGAAGGGAGCTTTATTAAGGTCTTCTCGTTCTTTCGCACTCAATTCAATAACCTTGTCATAAAACCCAGGGATGGTTATATGGTTATTTTCATCATGCATTGATGCAATGAGCTTCGCCAGGATTGTCGCCGGATTTGCGACTGCACCTCCATAAACTCCCGAATGAAGGTCCCGATTTGGGCCGGTTACTTCGACTTCAACGTATGACAGGCCACGTAATCCTGTTTCCAAAGAAGGATGTTCAAGGCTGATCATCGAAGTATCAGAAATCAATACGACATCCGCCTTAAGTCTCTCTTTATTTTCAGCAACGAAGATCCCTAGATTAGCGGAACCTACTTCTTCCTCACCTTCTATCATAAATTTGATATTACAAGGTAGGGTGTTGGTTTCCATCATTAATTCAAATGCCTTAACATGCATGTAAAACTGGCCCTTGTCATCACACGCACCGCGGGCATATATCTTTTCATCCCGAATTGTAGGTTCGAATGGAGGGGTTTTCCATAATTCCAATGGATCTGCCGGCTGAACATCATAATGTCCGTATACTAAAACCGTTGGCAAGGATTTGTCAATGGTCTTTTCTCCATAAACTATGGGGTATCCTGCAGTAGGACAAATTTCAACTTTATCAGCGCCGGCAGCCTTCAATTTCTCAGCAACAAACTCAGCTGTTTTGAGAACATCTTCTTTAAACTTCGGATCTGCACTCACAGAGGGAAACCGCAGCAACTCAAAAAGCTCGTCCAGAAATCGCTGCTTATTATCACTTACATATTTTCTTATCTCCTGCATACAATTATTTTGAGCAAAGATAGAAATCTAACAATAGCCATTCCATAAATGGTAAATAAAATACCAAATGGAATGGCTACGATTCGTCATATGGAGACGATTAATCCCAACTTGCTAGTCTCTTCTCGTCGGATTTATTAGAAAAGTTTGTTTTCACTTGTTTCTCTAACTTGGGTGCAGGTACCTTTTCTGTTGCATTGTTTACTACAGTAAATCCTAATGACAGGGAAGCTGCGATAAAAGCTATAATAATTATTCTTTTCATGGTCTTTTATACTTGAATTTCTGAATGTTGAAATTTATTACCTTTTACTATTTGAAGTTGAAAGTTCAATTTGAGTGGTCAATTTATCAGTTTCACCATCATAGGTCACCGTGTTTAATGCTGCCTTTGCCCCTGTAGTAGCGATGTCCCATTGACCACATCCACGGCATGAAACACCCTTGTCAACCTTTACTGAGGAGTTTTCGGCAGGTACCAAAACCTCATCCTTTTGACAGCTACCTAAAAAAATTGTTCCTGAAATTGCGATCATTAATAGTACTTTTTTCATGATTTTGTTGTTTATTAGTTGATATAATTTTGTTTATTATTAATATTAAATTGAGAAAGTCCAACAGGTTAAAAAAATTCTAACGGTTTGGACTAATTGTTTAAATTTACTTTAAACTTGCATTCAGATCAGGATGAAAATATTGAACTTTATATTGTTGTTCACAAGCTTAATTGCTTTTACCCCGCGTACAACAGAAGGTTCTACAAATATTACAACAATTTCTGATACTTCCACGGTTATTAAACTTAATAATCAAGCCTTTAACGCCAGACTGACTAATCCCAATGTAACTATTGCTAAAGCTAATCAAGCTTTAAAAATAGCAGTAAAGCTGAAACATATTAACGGGATTGCGGAATCCTACAGGGTATTAGGCATTGGCAACAGCTATAAAAATTCAATTGATTCGGCGATTGAAAATTATCTCAATGCTTTAACTAATTTCAAAAAAAGCAGAAATTTACAGGGCGAAGCTAAAGTTTACAATAATATAGGTAACCTTTATCGGGATATAGAGCCATTTAAATCTCTTGAAAATTTCAACAAAAGTCTGCTTATCGCCAAAAAATTAGGTATAAAAGAATTAATTGCTGGGCTATATCTCAACATAGGAACAGCTTATCAAAAACTAAAAAACTACTCCAGAGCGCTGTCTTTTTATAAGTTGAGCCTCACCATGTTCAAGAAATTAGGCAATAAGATTGGTATAATTCAAAGCCATCAAAATCTCGGTGTCTTATACTTCAATTTAAGTGATTATACAAAGGCAAAAGAAAATTTGCAGGAGGCCCTTGCAAAGGCTAAAGAAGAAAAGCTCATTAATTCTGTTGCTTCCATTAATTTAACTTTAAGCTCGTTCCACATTGCGCAACAGGAGTTTGAGGAAGCTGAAAGATCCATTGCAGAAGGCTTGGTCTATACCCGAATGCTAAGCGATGAAAGGCTGGAATATAACTATATTCTCACGTCTTATGAACTAGAAAACAAGCGGGAAAACTATTTTAAGGCACTGGGATATCTCCAACAAGCTTATAAACAAGACAGTGCCCGATACGCAAATAATACCTCAGATAAGATCAGCCTTCTTGAATCACAACATGTTCAATTAGCACGGCAAAAAGAGAGCGAATTGATTATTGAACGGCAAAAAAATACTAAAACCCTGTTGGCGGCTAGTAGTATAGTTGCTTTACTTTCATTCATTGTAATTTTTCTGTTGATAAAGAATGTCAAGAAATCCTCCCGAACAAATTTTGAATTAACACGATTGAACAAAGAAGTATCCAAGCAAAAAGATGTTCTTGATCGCACAAATCAGAATCTTGAGGAACTCATCGAAGTGCGAACCGTCGACCTGAAGATAAAAAATAAAAAGCTTTCGGAATATTCATCACACCTCTCACACCAGATCAGGAGTCCTGTAGCCACACTAAAGGGATTAATGCTTTTAGAAGGGGACAACCTCATGGACAAGGATGAACTTCTGGAGCAGATTGAAAAGTGTGTCAATGAACTGGATGATCAAATCATCAACATCAACGAGAACCTGAACAATCCGAGTCGCTCCAGTTTATTTAATGAAGATTACGCAGACTAATTTTTCTCCACAATTTACAATTCATACAGCCCTCTCAGGGATT
>NZ_JBASJU010000021.1:0-2145 GCF_049655485.1 Daejeonella sp. | reverse complement strand
GCAGAACTTACTATTGCTAACAAGGAACTTGCTTTTCAGAATCAAGAAAAAGGTAAACGGGCTTCGGAACTCGTGGCAGCTAATAAGGAATTAGTTGTCCAATACAAAGAGAAGAAATTGCGGGCAGCTGAACTCGTTAAAGCAAATACCGATCTGGCTCTTCAAAATATAGAAATGGAGAAAAAGGCTTCTGAGCTTCTTATTGCTAATAAGGAACTTGCTATCCGGAACAGAGACAAGGCACAGAAAGCTGCAGAATTAGTCATTGCTAATAAGGAACTGACTGCTCAGACTATCGAGAAAGAGCAGAAGGCTGCAGACCTTATTATTGCGAATAAAGAGTTAGTGTTGCAGAAAAAAGAAAAAGAAAATCGCGCATCCGAGCTAATTGTTGCTAATAAGGAACTTGCATTTCAGAATAAAGAAAAGGAAAAGAGGGCTGTTGAATTAGCCAAAGCTTACAAAGAGCTTAAAGATGCTTACGCATTGAAACAGGAATATATAACCAACCTGTCGGAAGTTATTTTTAGAATCTCTCATGAGATGCGACAACCTATAGTGCAAATCATGGGAGTGACTGATCTACTCGATCAGCCGAACAATACGATTGAAGAAATTGCTGAAATGACTCGTTTTCTAAAGCAGTCTGCTAATTCACTGGATACATTCACACGGGAATTAACAGTTTTTATTAACAATGCCAGATTAAAAGCTGGATCGGGAAAATTAGGAAATTAGCAAATTCGCGAATGGGGCGGGAATTAAATTGAAATAGCCCTTTCAAATGAAACCAGCAGACCATTTGCTCATTTTCTCATTTGCTAATTCTCTAATTCTCCCGAATTTACCCGACTTTAGCAGCATGATTCCCCCACTCAGATCTGTTGCAGTCACCCGCTATGTTACACCCCTGCGGGAAGGTGGTTCTATGCCTGCTATCGCGGAGGCGGAGGATGGCTTTTTATATGTGCTCAAATTCCGGGGAGCAGGGCAGGGGCCAAGGGCTTTAATTTCTGAACTGATAGGCGGTGAGATTGCGCGAGTGCTCGGACTTAGAATTCCGGAATTGGTATTTGCTACACTTGATGAAGCCTTTGGCCGAACTGAAGCGGATGAGGAGATTCAGGATCTTCTTAAATTTAGCGTCGGATTAAATCTGGGTTTACACTATCTTTCTGGCTCTATCACCTTTGATCCGGTAGTGCACAAGGTCGATTCCTTGCTCGCTTCACAAATTGTATGGCTCGACTGCCTGCTTACCAATATGGACCGCACCTGCCGCAATACCAATATGCTGATCTGGCATAAGGAATTGTGGCTTATCGATCACGGGGCATCCCTTTACTTTCATCACTCCTGGCAAAACTGGGAAGAACAGGCCGTTAAACCTTTTTTCCTGATTAAAGAGCACGTTTTGCTTTCGGAAGCTTCGGAACTGGAAGTTGTTGATGCGGATTTTAGCAAACTATTAAGCAGCGAGCATATCCGTTCAATTGTAGCACTGATACCTGATGAATGGCTTAACGACGAGAATACATTCAAAACGAAACAGGAATACCGTGATGCTTATGCTGTATTTTTAGAAACGCGCA
Organism: Daejeonella sp.; assembly: GCF_049655485.1. GTDB lineage: Bacteria > Bacteroidota > Bacteroidia > Sphingobacteriales > Sphingobacteriaceae > Daejeonella. Next base: position 553 of record NZ_JBASJU010000021.1, on the reverse strand, counting down.
TCGCTAATTCAAAAATTTTTGTAAATGAAGCCCAAAATGCAAGGAAAGCACTTATTTGAGTACGCCGTGATCCGCGTTGTGCCCAGGGTGGAGCGTGAGGAATTCCTGAATGTGGGGGTAATACTTTACTGCAGAGATCAGAAATTTCTGCAATCTAAGTGTCAACTGGATGAGAAGCGCCTTGCGGCTTTTGCAAAAGATATCGATATCGATGAAATCAAAGAAAGTCTAAAGGCTTTCGGACAAATCAGTGCCGGTACCAGGGAAGGCGGCCCAATAGGGAAACTGGATTCTGCCTCCCGCTTTAGGTGGCTTACGGCTACGCGAAGTACTGTTGTTCAGACTTCGAAAGTGCATCCGGGGTTTTGTGAGGAAGCTCAGGTTACGTTGGAGAGGCTGTTTGGGGAGCTGGTTCTTTAGAGAACTGAAAATGGAAAACTGAAGGAGACGTACCTACAGAACTAACTTTGTGCTATAAAGTCCGGGCTTTCGCCGGGATGACAACCGCTTTGTGAAACGGGGGATGGAGGGAACTTCATACATGGGCATCTTC
>NZ_JBASJU010000020.1:0-5073 GCF_049655485.1 Daejeonella sp. | reverse complement strand
CAACTGTCCACTTAAAGAACGGTAATTGGGATAATGAGGCAACAATGCTTCATAAGCTGCGATACTGGAATATGCGTAGATGCGGCTGGCCACCGGCGGAGAAAAAATATCATGCACCATTACATACGTTAGTTTTCCCATAGCATTATGGATAAAAGCGGTATTGCTCGGTTCCTCTTTTTCTACCTGCTTTTTACATCCTCCAACAATTAGAATATTTATTAACAGAATTACAATGTAACGAAACTTAAACTTCATCATTTATTGATTACGGCGCAGCCCTTTAACGACTAAGCGTTATATTCCACATAGATTTAATATTCAATATAACCTGCTACAACATGCAATTTACGATTTCGCCAAAAATTATTAGAATATAATATGCCTAGATATAAAACAGATTGATGAGTTATTTACCAGAAAGCGTATTCAGTTTTTTAAATACTTGCAATGGTGCGTTATTGGTGGCCACGAGGAAAATTTCTCCTCCAGCAGTTTTAAGAGATTTTATGTCTCTTACTTCACCGTTCAATAAAAACCCTGAAAGAGTAGGCAAAACAGGCTTGAATGCACCTTTACCATTTCCCTTTAAGATCAGACCATAACTTGCATCATACCGTCCCTGGTAGGTACTTACTCCATAAAAATTACCTCCCAGCAGTATATCTATAGCACCATCTCCATCCACATCATTTGTTGAAAAAGAAAATATTTTAGACACCTGCGCTTCCTCAGGCAGGTTTTTAATATTAAATTGTTTATTGCCCTTGTTTTCTAGATAAATCGAAGCAAACTTATTTACCTCCAAAATCAGGGCATCTTTCAGCTCATCGGCACTAAATAACTGATCAATGGTTTTGCCAGCAAACTGCTGATAATTGGTAAACTTCTTATTCAAAAACGGCATCTGTTTACCCAATTCATCTTTTGAGGCTACGGGATACCATTCTTCTCCTTTTCTGTAGGTAAGAATATGGTCTACAGTTCCGTTTCCATCAATATCCTTGACAAACATTTTTAAACCGGAACTATTCCCTTTTTTAAATTTCGTATTAGTACCCAGATTGCCTACAATGAAATCAACGTCTCCGTCCCGATCAAAATCTTCGGCCTTAATTGTTTGCCAGAATCCATTGACGGCGTCCAATACTTTAGAAGATTTGTTTTCGGAAAGTTTATTATTGCTATTTTCAAATATTTTTACCGGCATCCAGTCGCCAACAACGATTAAATCAGGGTCACCATCTTTATCATAATCGGCCCAAACTGCATCTGTTACCATTCCGCATTTCCTTAGCGAAGGCGCAAGCTGCGCGGTGGCATCTTTAAAATAACCCTTCCCGTTATTAATCAGCAGATAAGAATTGGGGCTGATACCATATTGGAACCCCGTCACCCTTCCACCAACAAACAAATCAAGGTCGCCATCCCCATCAAAATCTACGGCCCTTACACAGCTCTTGTTATCATACATGGCAGGCAAGCCTTTACTTTTCGTAAAATTACCTTTACCATCGTTGAGGTATAAACGGTCAAATTGCTCCGGCATTTTACCATAAAATTCATTCCCTCCCGACACCACATAAAGGTCCTGATCCTTATCATTGTCGGCGTCAAAAAAGATTGCATCGACATCCTCATATGTAGAATCTGTCTGGAAAATTGACTTGTTCGATGAAACAAACTTTCCCCGCTTCGTCTGAATAAATAGCTTTCCTGCCTGCCACTTAGCTCCACCTGCATAAAAATCGTCAAGCCCATCACCGTTTACATCGCCTACCGCAAGTTTTGGTCCTTCTGTGGAAACCTGAAAAGGAATAAGGCTTTCGCGATAAAAATCCAGGTAATTATTTTCCTCATGCTTGTAATCAATACCTGCAGTAGCTGATATGTCAACAAATAATGGAGCTGATTTAGGAAATATTTTCTGAAGTACGGCTTCAGAGCTTAAGTTGGCATCGCTTTGCTTAAGGATAAGGGTTGTATTTGCTTTTGTATTTACTTTTGTCTCTGCCTTACCATCAGGCCAGATAACAAAAAGGGAATCAATCTCTGATTTATTACCTAATCCAAATAACAGTTTTGGTTCAACCGATGACATAAAACCCCGGGTGGGCATCATTTGCTGGACCTGCATCCCGCCCGATTTATTTTTAATAAAAACTTTAGCGCCAATACCGAAAGAATTAAAATTTTCTCCTTTTAAGGCTATTTTAAGATAATTATTTTTAAAAAGTTCATCACTGCTGTTATGATAAATTTTAGCTGTTTCATTAATATTGTTGGTAACCAGGTCGAGATCGCCATCATTATCTAAATCTACATATACCGCACCGTTCGCTACTGTTTCCTCGCCAAAACCCCATTCCTGTGATTTATCGATAAAACGCAAATTTTCTGCACCCTTGAAAAGATAGTTATGCACCTTGCCTTCAGGCATCATTTGTATAGCTTTCTGATCTAAGGATTTGGAGATATTAGGCGAGTAATACATTGAATCCTGTGTAGCAAACTTAATGTAATCCAGGTTATTGGGCCTTTTAACTATTCCGTTCGAAATAAAAATATCTTTAATCCCATCATTATCATAATCTGCCAGCAGAGTAGACCAACTCCAGTCTGTCGCAGCTACGCCCGCCATCAGGCCTATGTCAGAAAATTTTTGGCCTGATAAATTTAACTGCAAACAATTGCGGCTGTATTGGTTGAAATAACCAAACTGAAGTTTAAATAAAAATATGTCGATAGGATCCTCGCCCATAGAGGATTTCTCGACAGTTTCATCTTCGGGATACATGTCGAGGGTCATAATATCCAAAAAACCATCATTATTCATGTCAGCGGCATCACATCCCATGGAAAAACGGCTGATATGTTGGAAATGATCTTTAACACTCTCGCTAAACGTGCCGTCCCTGTTATTCAAATAATAGTAATCATCTTCATGGAAATCATTGGCTACATAAATATCATCCCATCCGTCATTATTGAAATCGGACACAACAAGTCCCAGGCCGTATCCCATAGCTGCTCCATAAATCCCAGCCCGATCGCTAACGTCCTTAAATTTAGTAACAGCCGATGTTTTGGGTTTCCCCTTTTGCTGACTCATTTGGTTTTCAAACAAATAATCGCCTGCTTCATTGTTTCTCAAATTACGTGCACTCACGCGGTTGTAGCTGCGGGATGTATGCACGGCATGGTTTAACAAATACATATCCAGATCGCCGTCTCTGTCATAATCAAAAAATGCAGCCTGGGTAGAGAAGCCTGTAAAATCTAATCCGTATTCAGCTGCACTCTCGGTAAAAGTAACTTGTCCATCTGCGCCCACTCCGTTATTTATGTACAGCTCGTTAGCGCCTTCGAGCCCTTTGAAATTACCCACCGCACAAACATAGATATCCAGCCAACCGTCACCATTTACATCGGCCATGGTCACCCCGTTTTGCCAGTCTGCAAAACCCTCTACCCCTGCATCGGAAGAAATGTCCTTAAATTTGAAGTTGCCAAGGTTTTGATAGAGTTTATTCTTGCCTTGATTAGACACAAAATACAAGTCGGGCAATCCATCGTTATTTAAATCCCCTGAAGCTACACCACCCCCATTATAATAGTACAGATAGCTAACAATATTAAAATCATCATCTTCTTTTAGCTTATTACTAAAATTTATCTGGCTTTGGGATGAGTCGACTATATTGAAAAGAGGCTTTTCTGCTGGATCCGACTGCTTTTTCTTGCATGATGTCGCGCCTATAATGAATATTGTCATTATCAACCAGACGTAACCATCAACATTCGATTTTATAATGTACGTTATATTCAAGGTATATCTAATAGCTTAATTTATCGTTTTTTTAATTAATTAGAAGGTTTTTGTCTGAAACCTATTGCCTGAAGCTTATCATTGTTTTTGGCAAGTATGACTATATCTTTTCCTGCCGAATTTTTTATAATCCCGGATCTACGTACCTGACCTTTTACAAGAACTCCGGATTCAGCGGGCAATAAAACATCAAAATTAAGCCCTTTCTTTCCCTTCAACACCAAACCATGATTAGCATCAAATCTGCCGATTTCCGGTAAGACATCATAAAAATTACCGGTCAGTATTAAATCCTTAATCCCATCATTATCAAAATCTGTAATTTCTGTAGCATGTATAGCGGAAAATTGAGCCCTCAATGGTAGTGCCTTCAAAGAAAATTTCATTTTACCCTGATTAATTAATAGTGATGAACTGGGGTTGCTGACTTTTTTAAAAACAGCTCCCTTCAATTGCTCTTCAGTAAAAATCTCTTTAACTGTTTTTCCAGCATAATCACCATACTTAACAAATTTTTTCTTAATGATGGGGACCTGCTTTTGCAAATCACTTTTTAAAACCATCGGGTAACTTTTGCCGTTTTCTGTGTAGCAAGAAATGATCTGTTCAATCGTCCCGTTCCTATCAAAATCTGCAACAATTAATTCTGCTGGATTCGATACACTGGCTGTTATGCGTGAATTTGTACCGAGATTGCCTAGAACAAAATCTAAATCGCCATCGCCATCCAGGTCTGCAGATTTAATACTGTTCCACCAGCCTTCAGAATTTGGCAGCTGCGTTTCACTAAATTTTCGGCCCTTGTTGTTTTTAAAAATCGTCACTGGCATCCAATCTCCAACGACGATTAGCTCCGGGTATTTGTCGCTGTCCACATCCGCCCACTCAGCATCTGTAATCATTCCTATTTCATTTTTAGGCAGATATCGCTTGGTGTAGTTTTTGAAACTCCCGGCACCGTTGTTTATGAGTAAATAACTTGGCGGGTCGAGTCCATAGCTACCAGAAACCATTCTGTTTCCAACAAAAATATCGACATCGCCATCAAGATCAAAATCTGCAACGGCTACACAAGCACCATTATCGGTCAGGTTTGGAAGCCGCTGGCTATCCTTTGTAAAATTCCCCTTTCCATCATTGATATACAACCTATCCAGAAGTTCTGACGCGCCTGGCAAAAACTCGTTACTACCTGTCACTACAAAAAGATCAAGGTCTTTATCATTATCGGCATCGAAAAAAAC
>NZ_JBASJU010000019.1:0-20233 GCF_049655485.1 Daejeonella sp. | reverse complement strand
AGACGGGACTTCATCACAGTCTGATATGCTGCCCAGTTATAATGCATGGAGTGCCGACGGGGATGTCAGCGGTGAACTGGTATTTGTCAACTTCGGACTGCCGGAAGATTATGAGACCCTTGAAGCCCTTGGCATTAGTGTAAAAGGCAAGATCGTGATCGCCCGTTATGGCCGCTCCTGGCGCGGTGTGAAACCCAAGATTGCACAGGAGCATGGAGCGATAGGATGTATCATTTATTCGGATCCAAAGGAGGATGGGTATTATCAGGGCGATGTGTATCCTAAAGGGGCTTTTAAAAATGAATTCGGTGTACAGCGTGGTTCGGTACTGGATATGGTTATATATCCCGGTGATCCTTTAACACCAGGTGTGGGAGCTGTTGGAAATGTAAAAAGGCTCGATCGTAAAGACGCAACAAACCTTTTGAAAATCCCTGTGCTGCCGATAAGCTATCATGATGCCCAGCCTTTACTGGCAGCACTCGGCGGACCGGTGGCACCGGAAGCCTGGCGCGGCGCTTTGCCGATCACCTATCATATCGGCCCTGGTGCTACAAAAGTTCGTTTAAAGATGGAATCCGACTGGAAGATGGTCCCTGCTTATAACGTCATCGCTAAAATAAAAGGCTCCCAATACCCTGATCAATGGGTGATCCGCGGGAACCATCACGATGCCTGGGTGCATGGCGCAAACGATCCGATCAGCGGAATTGCTTCCATGTTGGAAGAGGCCAAAGCAATCGGAGAAATGGTTAAGAACGGCTACCGGCCTAAACGGACACTCGTTTTCGCTGCATGGGATGCCGAGGAACCGAGCCTAATGGGTTCGACTGAATGGGTTGAAGATCATAAAGAAGAATTAAAGGAAAAAGCGGTGATCTATATCAACACGGACGGCAGCGGCCGTGGTTTCCTGGGTGCGGGTGGATCGCACGGATTGGAAACGTTAATTGACCAGATCGCGAAAGATGTGAAAGACCCGCAGACGAATGTCAGTGTATACGAACGTTTGAAAGCACGCCAGATTACCAACGCTGGGTCCGATAAGGCTAAAAAAGATAATATGGCTAAGAAAAATATGACCCTCAGTGCTTTGGGATCTGGTTCGGATTACTCGGCATTTCTTCAGCATGCTGGAGTCCCTTCCTTGAATATCGGATTTGGCGGTGAAGATGAAGGTGGATCCTACCATACGATTTATGATTCTTACGATCATTACAGCCGTTTCGGAGATCCGGGTTTCAAGTACGGTGTGGCCCTTGCACAAACGATTGGGCGGACCGTTCTCCGAATTGCTGATGCAGATGTGCTTCCCTTTAACTTCAATAACCTTCATAAAACTGTTTCCACGTATGTTAGCGAGCTGCAAACTCTTACCGACCAGATGCGCGAATCAACCATGATACAAAATGAAGTCATTAAAGGAAATAACTATAAGCTTGCCGCTGATCCTAATAACTTCTTTAAAGAACCTGTAGCGAAAGAGGAAGTCCCGTATATCGACTTTTCCCCGCTTAATAATGCATTGCGTTCCCTGGAATTGTCTTCTGCGAAACTTGCGGAGAATATTAAGAATTTACCTGCAGGAACTGATCATTCAGCCCTGAATAAAAAGTTATACCAGGCAGAGCAAATTCTTCTCACCGATACAGGCCTCCCCCGCCGCGAGTGGTACAAGCATACCCTTTACGCCCCTGGGTTTTACACGGGTTATGGTGTCAAAACAATTCCTGGTGTCAGGGAAGCTATCGAGCAAAGGAATTGGAAGGAGGCGCAGGAGCAGATTGGTATTGTAGCAGGCCGGATTATGAAGTTGGCGGAACATTTGAATGGGGCTTCGCAGAGATAAGGTGAAAGCTGAAAACTGAAAACTGAAAGGTGAAAGGTGAGAGGTGAAAGCGGAAAACTGAAAACTGAAAACTGAAGGAGGAACCGAATAGGTCGAGGACTTGGCGGGGCTCTTCCCCGATTTAGTCGGGGATCTCCTCAACGGACACGCGGCCCAAGCCGCTGTGTCCCACGGCTCGTGTCGTTTGCAGAATAAACACGAAAGTAAGGCCGCCACGCTGTGGTTGAAAACCTGCGATATTTGGAATATTAGAGGACGCGAGCTACGCCGCGTCTGCAGGAGATCCCCGACCCAGTCGGGGAAGAACCGTTCCCTAAGTAACCCTCCTGAAACCCCCACCCATTCCCTACCTTCCCGCATGCAACCTTTTTTTGTTTACATGCTCACCAATAAATACAATAACGTCCTATACACAGGTATGACCAATGACCTTTCTCGGCGTGTATTTGAACATAAAACTAAAGCCACCAAAGGATTTACTGCAAAATATAATTGCAACAAACTGGTCTGGTTTGAAGGACATAGTGAAGCTGAAGAAGCACTTAGGCGAGAACGGTTAATTAAGAAATGGCCGAGGGAATGGAAGAATAGGTTAGTGGAAGAGGTGAATAAGGAATGGAGGGATTTGGCGGAGGATTGGTGACGGGCTGTTCCCCGACTGGGTCGGGGATCTCGTTAAAGACACGCGGCCCAAGCCGCTGTGTCACACGGCGCGTGTCGTTTGCACAATATCTACGATTTACAACCGCCACGCTGTGGTACTAAACCTAGATAATATGAGATTTGCAGAGGACGCGAGCTGCGCCGCGTCTGCACGAGATCCCCGACCCAGTCGGGGAAGAGCCCCTACGCCAGCTGCTTAACCTTCCCCATCTCCACATTCAACGCCTCAAGCGCCCTGTCATAAAGCCTCCGATCGCCTGTCGTAGCATGTCGGAGGATTTCCCTGCATTCAGGCACAAACCTGGACGCAAAGCCTCTATCGTATTTCACAATCTCAGTGCAATTGTCTATGATATCGGCGTACTTGATTGTTTGGGCGTCCGGACTTGTTTTAATGATGCGAGACAGTTCCAGCTCTTTTCTCTGGCGGCGGTTTAGATGTGCGTAGTCGGATTTGATATAGACGTCGGTGAGTTCTTCAACAAGCATCATCGTCTTCCGAACTTCCGTTTTAAGCATTAAGCCGCTAACAAAGATTTCAATCTCCTCACCCTTAACTGGCGTATCTTCGAGTACATCATGAAGTAAAGCTGCAGAAAGCACAGAAACCTCATGTGTATATTCCATCAGCATCTTCATCACCCGTACCGGATGTACGATATATCGCTCAGGAGTATACTTCCTTTTCTGATTGCCATGGGCCTGATCAGCAAAGTCGGTAACCTGATCTAATATCTGTTGAATATGTACGGATAGAGTCGACATACTTTAATAAGCAGTATTTCGGGAAAATTGTTTGGATCGCCACCTAGCGGTCAAGCCCAAATGCCACATAATTCCCGCCGGACCTCATCCCCAATTTCCCCCCACCAGCCGCAATAACCACATACTGTTTCCCATTAATAGAATACACCGCCGGAGTAGCGAAACCAGCTGCAGGAAGCTGACCTTCCCATAGTAATTTTCCATTAGCCTTATCAAAAGCCCGGATCTTTTCATCCTGCGTGCCCGCGACGAATACGATTCCGCCTTTGGTAACGACAGGTCCGCCGTAAATCTCGGTACCTGAATTTGGGAAGCCCTGTTTCTTCAGCTCCTCGAACTCGCCCAAAGGCACTTTCCAAAGGAGCTTGCCGGTATTTAGGTTCACCGCATTGAGCGTCCCCCATGGCGGTGTGATTCCCGGGAACCCATCTTTATCATAAAAACGGTGATAGCCGTTCATGGTATAAAGCGGCGCAATATCCCTTTCGGGGGATGGTGCAGCACCTGGTCGGACAGGCATGGCTTCCTTATCTTCGAGATCGAGAAGGTAAGTGATCAGGGGCGCTTTTTCCCCTTCGATAATCTGACGGAAAGAAGGCATCATATTCCGGCCATTATCGAGTATCTGCCGGAGCTGCTGTTCATTATACTTTTTGTTCAATCCGACAAGGGAAGGAAATGCTTTGCCGTCACCTTTGAGTTCCGGCCCGTGACAAGTCACACAGTATTTCGCATATACACTTTTACCAACCTCTTTAAATGTCTTACCGGATATTTTATTCAGCGCCGGGTTCGGGACCATCTGCGTCCACCAGGGTAATTCGGTTGTGCTGATATACATAATCTGCGTTTGAGGGTCCACGGCCGAACCACCCCATTCCCCGCCCCCGTCGAAGCCTGGAAAGATGATGCCCCCCTGGAAACTTGGCGGGATAAACTCTTGTCCGCCTCTATATTTAGAGAACTCCGTCCGCAGCTGGGCGTTAATCTCCGGGCTGCGCTTGCTGATCTCATCGACAGTAAATTTCTGCCTCGCAAAAGGTTCGGGTAATGTTGGGATAGGCTGAGTTGGCCATGCCTCTTCGCCGGGAAGGTCAGAAGCAGGCACAGGCACTTCGTTAATCGGAAAAATCGGCTTTCCCGTTACTCTGTCGAACATGAAAATATATCCATGTTTGGTGATCTGTGCGACGGCATCTACCCATTTACCATCCTTCCGGACCCGTACCAGATTCGGATTAGCAGGCAAATCGCGGTCCCATAAATCATGGTGCACCACCTGGAAATGCCAGATGTACTTACCGGTGTTTGCATCCAGGGCAAGGAGACTGTTCGCGTATAAATTAGAACCCTTGCGGTTTGCGCCATAGAAATCGGGCGAAGCAGAACCAGTAGGGACATAAACGATACCCCTTTTCACATCGAGAGCCATACCTGCCCAGTTGTTAGCCCCGCCCACACGTTTCCAGGCATCTTTATCCTCCCAGGTTTCATAACCCGGTTCGCCCGGATGAGGAATCGTATGGAAAATCCATTTTCTTTCTCCTGTAATCACATCAAAAGCGCGTATATGTCCCGGAACCGCATCACTTCCCTCGGATACCCGCATGCCCGTAATGAGCAGATTCTTATAAATAGTAGGTGCAGCATTCCCAGCCACGCTAGAATTTGGAAAATCCACATCCAGGTTTTCACGCAGGTCGATGAAGCCGCCTTTGCCGAAGGAAGTAATCGATTTCCCGTTAGCGGCATTTACAGCATATAAAAAGGGTCCCGTAGAATAAAAGATCCGTTTATCCGAGCCGTTTTTGTTTTGCCAGTAGGAAATACCCCGGATTGATCCGCGGGCAGTGGAATCGAGAGGTTTAAAGATCCACTTTTCCACACCCGTAGCTGCATCCAATGCGAAAAGGTTTAAACGAGGCGTGACGCCGTATAATACGCCATCAATCATGATGGGTGTTGTGGGGATGGTTGTCTTGTTCGTTTTATCACCAGTCTCATATGTCCATAATACCTTAAGCTTGCTCACATTAGACTTATTGATCTGATCGCCGGACGAATAGCGGATGCCGTCGTTAGTTCCCGCGAAGGTGGGCCAACTGAGGTATATGTCTTTGACGGGCGGCATCCAGCTGGCGGCGATTAATAGAATAAGGACGGTGAAAAGGTATAGGATGCGTTTCATTGGTGGGTTTGTTACTGGTATGAAGATATGTGATTTTTTCGTGTCTTTGCGAGTGTAACGAAGCAATCTCTGAGGGTTGTCCTTGCGAGTGTAACGAAGCAATCTCTGGGGTATTCATAAGAGATTGCTTCGTCGTGCCTCCTCGCAAGGACAACCTGCCTCTGATCGCTGCGAAAAACTTTGCGAACTCTGCGTCGTACTCTGCGAACTCTGCGTTTAAATTTCATACGGTACGCCCCCCAGCAATCCGTTCCCCAAAAAATATTCTATATATTAGTCTCAAACAAAAAACCATACCATGTCAGCAAAATCAACTTTCCTTTCAGCAAACTCCATCTCTTTAGACCTTGGCCTTTTAATCCTGCGACTTTTTTCCGGCGTAGCTATGCTTACACACGGGTATCCTAAATTTCAAAAAGTACTGGAAGGTAACATGCAATTCGGTGATCCCCTGGGACTGGGAACTGCGACATCCCTTCACCTGGCCGCTTTTGCGGAATTCATTTGCGCTATCCTGATTATTCTCGGATTCCTTACCCGATTTGCCACGATCCCATTAATTATTACCATGGCTGTTGCTGGCATAATTGTTCATGCAGCTGACGACTTTGGAACGAAAGAACTATCACTAGTGTATTTGGGTATATTTTTGACGCTGTTTTTTACCGGGCCGGGGAAATATTCGATTGATAGGCAGATTTGGAAGTGACCCCAGACCCCATTCCCAAAAGTTGTAAGATTTTTCATCAAATCACTACCAACATAGCAGGTAATCATTTCATAATCAATATTTTTACGGGAAACCAAGCACGTGAACTCTCAAGTAGATTATGCAGCTGATATCGCAGCTATCGAACAAATTAGTGTTGTACCTTCCATTTTAGAAGTAATTTGCCGGACTACCGGAATGGGCTTTGCCGCCATTGCCCGGGTAACCGAAGAAAAATGGGTGGCTTGCAGTGTATTGGATGAGATCGAATTTGGTATGCAGCCGGGTAGTGAATTAGAGATCGAGACCACCTTCTGTAATGTGATCCGCCAAACGGGAGAAGCAGTGGTCATAGATCATGTGGAGGAAGATGAGGTCTACTGCGGGCATCCCATTCCTGCGATGTATGGCTTTCAGAGTTATATTTCAATGCCTATTGTACGGATGGATGGTACCTTCTTCGGAACACTCTGCGCCATCGACAATCACCCCGCTTTAATAAACAATCCGCAGACGATCGGGATGTTCAAGCTTTTCGCCGAGCTGATCTCATTTCACTTAAATGCGGCCGAGAAATTAGCTGAAGCGGAAGAACAACTGCTCGAAGCAAACAGAACGGCCGAATTAAGGGAACAGTTTATTGCAATTCTGGGCCACGATCTTCGCAACCCGGTAGGTGCTATCTCCAGCAGCGCCCAGCTACTTTTACGTCTGGACCTGGATGAACTCCCTAACGAAATTGCAAGAATCATTCAGAATAGTTCTTTCCGCATGAATAACCTGATAGAAAACATGCTGGATTTCGCACGCGGCCGGCTGGGCGACGGCATCGGCCTGAGCTACGATGAGGGCTGTGTGGAAGAAACTTTTGTACAGGTGATTAAAGAACTGCAATTCATCTGGCCCAACCGTCCTATTGAAAGTTACCTGCAGATCCACGAGCCCATTAAATGCGACGGCAAACGGATCGCTCAGCTTTTCTCTAACATATTAGGCAACGCGTTAACGCATGGCGATCGTAACCAGCCCGTGGTCGTAAGAGGCTTAGTTGAAGATGGGGAGTTCCTCCTCTCTGTCTCCAACCCCGGAAAGAAAATCCCCGAGCACATTATGAGCAGACTCTTCCAGCCGTTCTCCCGCTCATCACACGATGGCAATAATGATGGGCTTGGATTGGGGTTATATATTGCTTCAGAAATTGCAATTGCTCATGGTGGGACGCTTGAGGCGAGTTCGGATGAGGAGAGGACGGTGCTGACGCTTAGGTTGCCAATTATGGCATGATTTCCCCGCCTCGTGCCGGCGGACTGGCACTTACTTTTTTCTGCAGGAAAAAAAGTAAGCAAAAATCCCGTCGTTGCGTCTGCTGCTTCGGAAGTTAGTGATAAGGCTTGGACCGTGCAACCCGCACCAGCCGATGCGAATAAAAAAGGTGAACGGAGATTTAGTGCTAGGGCCTTAGAAACGTACCCAGAGCCTAGCTGGTGTAGAGTAGCTGGCCTGCGGCCCGCAAGCATACGAAATCTTGCTTACCTCAGACTACATCCCCAACACCTCATTCCAAATCCCCTCATCAACCAATATCCCCTCCTTCATGTTGCGAATCCTTGTTCTAAGCGTATTCTCACCCGGATAAGTAATAGCCTTTCCCGGATCCTGCGGACGGCTGCTTTTGGTGTAATCCAGGATTTGTTCGATAAGCCGGGCATTTAATTCCGGATTGTCCTGACGAATACAGATGAAGACCTGCGACAGGCCGGTTTCCTTATCCTTTGCCGAGATATCTTTGGTAGATTGTCCCTTACTTAAAATAGTGACCAGCAGGTCGAGCATCAGGGCTAAACCAGAACCCTTCCAGAAACCAATAGGCAAAAGCCTTCGCGCCGAAATAACGTCCGGGGCATTGGTACTGAGATTTCCGTGCTGGTCATAGCCTCCAGGAACGGGCAGTTCTTCCCCAGCCGATTGATACTGCATCAGTTTACCAAAAGAAAATTGGGACATGGCCATATCCAGAACCACATGACCTCCCGGCCGCGGCACGGCAATAACCAGGGGATTATTACCCAGACGCGGATCGATACCTCCCCATGGCGGAAGGTTTGCTATGGTATTAGTAAAACAAATTCCAATGAACCCGGCTTCAGCAGCCTGCCAGCCATAGGAACCGCCGCGCATCCAATGGTTCGTATTTTTAAGTGCCACACATCCAATTCCGTGTTCCCTGGCTAAACTCATAGCCCTGTTCATACAAATTTCTGCATTGAGCACTCCCGGGCCCCGCTTGCCATCCCATTGCTCGATCAGGCCGTTATTGCCATCAAGCACAGGTTCTGCATCGCAATCGACTAAACCGTCCCGGATCGTTGAAACAAAAGTGGGAAAGCGGTTCAAGCCATGAGTATATACGCCATCGAGGCTGTTCTCTGCAAAAATACGGGCGCAATGTTCGGCTTTCTCAGCGCTGAATCCGTTTTTCGTCAGTATCCCCGTAAAACGGGCCTTTATGGTGTCAAATGGTATTCTGTGCATTCTGCTAAGATAAAAGAATATGAAGTAGGAAGGAGGAAGTATGATGTATGAAGCAGGAGGTATGAGGAAGGAGGTATGGAAGGAGGTATATTGACCAAACAGCGTTGACCCTCAGGAACAAGACGTATAAAAAAAGTAAATTAATTTGCAACTTTACTTCATTTGGTTGGTCAAAAGGGAAATAAAATGAGTGGAATCAAAGATAAGCACATATCACTCAGGACTGGCCTATTTTACACGGGGAATGGAACCTTATGGGGAAAGTTTCGAGGAGAACATGGTTATTGTGTGTGAGTATTTCAAAACTGTTTTCTTAAATCTCCGCAACAGTTCTGATTGAAAAATTTTAATTCCGGGATCAAATCAGTACGTTTAATTTCAAATAATTTTTCATAAACGATGGAAATCAAGAGCCAGGGTTTGTTTGCGGAAGCCGCAGAATTTTTTACAGATATTTTCTCGACTCAATATTGGCCGGCGCGCTGGAATTGCGGCAGGTGGACGGACTTCCACGGCTGGCTTTATATCATATCCGACCTGATGATATGGGCTGCCTATTTCGCTATACCTTTCTTGTTATTCCGTCTGATAACAAAACGGACTGACTTTCCATTCCCCAAAATATTCTGGCTTTTCATTGCTTTCATCCTCTTATGCGGCTCCACCCACCTGATGGATGCCGTTATATTCTGGTGGCCCGCTTACCGCTTCAGCGCATTATTACGCTTTGTAACAGGTACGGTATCGTTATTTACGGTGTATGCCCTGTACAGGGTCCTCCCTATGGTCATGAACCTGAGAACTGCTGCCCAGGTTGAAGCCGAAGCCGAACAACGCCGACGGGCAGAGAAGCAGTTTTCAAACGTATTTAATTTCTCCGCCGTAGGTATGGCTCTTTTATCTCCTGAAGGTAAATGGATGAAGGTTAACCCTGCCCTGAGCAATTTTCTTGGTTACAGCGAACAGGAAATGCAGAATCTGACCTTTCAAGATATAACATATAAAGATGACCTCGACAGGGACCTGCAATATGTAAAACAAATGTTGGATGGAACGATCGCGAGCTATCAAATGGAAAAAAGGTATATCAAAAAGGATGGAAGCCTTTGGTGGGGACTCCTTGCCTGTACGCTAATGAAAGACCACGATGGTAAGCCCGATTTTTTCATTGTGCAGATTGCTGATTTGAACAATAGCAAAAAACTGCAGGAAGCCCTGGAGGTCATGGAAAGAAAAGATGAGTTCCTTTCAATTGCAGCGCACGAACTTAAGACCCCTATTACCAGCGTGAAAGGCGCCCTCCAAATCCTGGATGTCAAACTCAATAAAACCGATCAGGATAATGTTTCAAAACCACTTATCTCCCTCGCTAATAAGCAAGTGAACAAATTAACCTGGCTGGTAAACGATCTCCTGGACGCAGCAAGAATCCAGTCCGGACGGCTCTCTTTAAGCATTTCAAGTTTTAAGATAGAAGATCTTGTATCGGGCGCAATTGAACAGGTGTTTTATGAAAGGAAAGATGTGAACATTGTTTATCAGGAGAACGTGCCGCACAAAGTGGAAGGAGATAAATCCCGTCTGGAACAAGTGCTTGTTAATTTGCTAAGCAATGCAATCAAGTATTCACCCGCTGGAAGAGATATCATCATCAAAACCGAACAATTAGAGGGCAAGATAAAATTTTCGGTAACTGACTTTGGGATAGGGATCGCTTCGGAAAAGATACCTCGTTTGTTCGAGCGCTATTTTAGGGTAGAATCTACGTCACAGAACTTTTCAGGTTTAGGTATTGGACTATATATCTCGGCAGAAATAGTAAGGATGCATAACGGATCTATTGGAGCAGACAGCCGTCTGGGCGAAGGATCCACGTTTTATTTTAGTATCCCGAATAAGTATGATGAACCAAAAGAAAAACCGCAGTCTTCAGGGAAAGATTCTTAAAAACTAATACTTTAAATAAATGTTATTTATTTATCTTGGTTTAATCGCCAGATAATATCTGGAAATTAAATTTGTGAAATGGTGGATCGTAGACAAAATGAGGTGATCAGGAGAGAACACGGCGAAACGGGGCCAAATTATGATACTCTTTTGAAAAGGGTTCGGATTGAGTTTGATCCAGAAGCCACAGTATCAACCCTGCATCAAAAAATCGTTGATACAGCAATAGAGATAATGGGTTCACAGTACGCGACTATGCAGATCCTCTACCCTGATCCGGGAAGATGCGGCAAGCTTCTTCTTGTTGCAAGCCATGGTTTTACTGCTGAAGCGGAAAAATATTGGGAATGGGTGTATCATTACAGCAGCAGTTCATGTGCCGAAGTCCTGAAGACCAGGCGGCGAGTAATCATACACGATCACAGGACTGCCGATTTCATGAAGGATTCACCAACATTGTCCGTTTTTATTGAGGCAGGGATTCTTAGTGCACAAAGCACTCCCATTTACTCGAGAACTGGAGTCCTTTTGGGCATGATATCGACCCACTGGAATACGCCTTACACACCCCAGCAATATCAACTGGACCTGATCGACATCCTGGCAAAACACGCCGCCGATTTGCTTGAACTTACGGCAAGTAGGTGACGGAATATCGCTCCAGTCATCAGACCTCAGTACTTAGTCTATAAGTCGTATTCCTCCCACCCCCAGGTGCTTTTTCCAAAATACCTTTCTCCATCAAGTCCTGTATGTCCCTTAATGCAGTATCCGGGGAGCTTTTGGTCATTTTGGCCCATTTGGAGCTTGTTAAATTACCGAAGAAATCATCCAGCAAAACGTTGAGCATCAATTGCTGCCGGCTATTGAGCAGTGTATCACGGTTTCTTTCCCAGAAAACCGCCCGACTAGCAATTGCCGATAAGGTTTCTTCCGTATGATCCATCGCATAGAATAAGCAATCCAGAAACCAACTTAACCAGCGGGTTATATCGAGACCGCCTTTTTGTGTCTGTTCCAGTATATCATAATAAGCTGTTTTGTCTTTTAATATCTGAGCCGACATACTATAAAATCGCTGAGGTGTTCTATCGGCACGGGCAAGCTGCATGTCCGCTATTGCCCTGGCTATGCGTCCGTTTCCGTCATCAAAGGGGTGTATGGTCACAAACCATAAATGGGCAACAGCTGCTTTCAATACGACGTCTGTATCTGAAGGTGCATTAAACCATTGCAGGAATCTCTCCATTTCCGCAGACAATTGATCAGCGTCAGGTGCTTCGAAGTGTACCTTTTCTCTACCCATGGCACCCGAAACAACTTGCATTGGCCCATTCTCTACTGTGCGCCAGTCACCTACTGTTATTTTTTGAATCCCACTTCGCCCACTTGGGAACAAGGCCGAGTGCCAGCCAAACAGGCGGTCTTCAGTTAATTCATCAGTATATTTTTGGGTAGCATCCAGCATCATTTCCACAACGCCTTCTACACTGCGATCTGCTGATACCGCCCCGACGAGTTCTATGCCGAGTCTGCGAGCTATTGATGAACGCACCTGATCCGAATTTAATTTTTCTCCTTCTATCTCACTGGATTTGGTAACATCCAGTGTCAGCGTATCCAATACAGCAGTTTCATTGATCTTAAATCCCGCCGAACTCATTAAGCCCAGTATTCTGCCTTGTCGATGACGCACCTCACCCAACCTGGTTAATAGCGCTTCCGCATCCCAGGTAAAATTTGGCCAATCTTTCAACTGATAGATATACATATTCTCCGCAATTATGCGGTAAATATAAGGTTTATTCTCCGCAATTATGCGGTGAAACTAGGATTTATTCTCCGCAAAGTGAATCCACTCTCCGTCCGGAAATCCATTTGTCGGAAATCCCGTCAGACTTCAGACCTCAGACCTCCTACTTCAGACCTCCTACCGCCACCCCAATCCCGGCGCAACATACTTCAATATCGACTCCAACACATGCACATTGTAGTCCACTCCCAAGGTATTCGGTATCGTCAACAGCAAGGTATCCGCTTCTTTAATAGCTTCGTCGCGAGCCAATTCCTCGATAAGTTTATCAGGCTCCGCAGCATAGCTCTTTCCAAAGACTGCCCGTTTATCACTTTCAATATAACCGAAACTATCCGATCCTTTCCCTTGCTGGCCAAAGTAATACCTGTCCTGGTCTGAAACCAATGCAAATATAGAGCGGCTTACGGAGACCCTTGCTTCCCGCTGATGGCCTGCGGCTTTCCATGCCTCTTTGTATATCCGGATTTGTTCTGCCTGCTGGATATGGAATGGTTTACCACCTTCGTCGAACTTCAGGGTCGAACTTTGCAGGTGCATGCCCATATTAGCCGCCCAAACAGCGGTTGCATTAGACGCAGCACCCCACCAGATCCGTTCCCGCAAACCTTCAGAATAAGGCTCCAGGCGTAGTAATCCGGGAGGATTCGGAAACATAGGGTTAGGGTTTGGCTGCGCGAAGCCCTTACCTTCTAAGTGTTTTAAAAATTCCAGGGCTTTCTCCCGCCCCATATCTGCGTCCGTTTGTCCCTCAGCTGGCTCGTAACCGAAATGACGCCAACCCTCAATGACCTGCTCAGGCGAACCTCTGCTGATCCCTAATTGTAACCTTCCTTCAGAAATCAGATCAGCAGCGCTGGCATCCTCCACCATATACAAGGGGTTTTCATAGCGCATATCAATCACACCGGTCCCGATTTCTATTTTTTTGGTTTTGGCACCAACAGCAGACAGCAATGGAAATGGAGAAGCCAGTTGACGCGCGAAATGATGAACCCGGAAATAAGCACCATCCAATCCAATTTCCTCAGCAGCAACGGCAAGATCGATCGATTGTAACAGGGTGTCACCCCCCGTACGGGTCATATAAGATGGATGGTCTGACCAATGGCCAAATGATAAAAATCCTAGTTTCTTCATAAAATTCTAATTATTCTACCGTATAATAGTCACAGATCCGGAAATTACCTTGCGTCCATTTCTGGGATTGATGATATAATAGTAAGTGCCAACAGGTAAATCTGAACCATTTTTTGTTCCGTCCCAAGGTGTTAGATAATTAACAACTTTAAATAGTTTTTCTCCATAACGATTAAAAATATGAACCATTGCATCGGGGTAACTTTCAAGGTATTTTACATTCCAGGTGTCATTTACACCATCTCCATTCGGTGTAAAGGAGTTTGGCACTTCAGGGAATTTCAGGACTTTGATAAAGATTTGAGTTGTTGCAATACATCCTTTATCTGTGGTAACTGTTAGCGTGTATGTTATGTCATCTGTAGGAGTTGTTACCGGGATTAAAATATCGTCTTTATCCAGATAGGTTGATGGTGTCCATTTATAGGTTAAATTATTGCCTGTTGCCACAGCTGGTAGCTTAATCAGACCTCCGTCTAACACAACCAGTGTGGGTATTATAGTTGCTGTCGGTATTTCGTTGACAGTAATGGTTTGTGTTTTAAAATCTGTGCAGCCGTTATCAGCTACAAAAGTATAAGTTAAGGTATGGGTTCCCACACCAGCAATCGCCGGGTTGAATAATCCGGTGGGCGTGACTCCTTTCCCAGTGTAAGTTCCAGTACCCGTTAACACTCCATGGATTTCTTTAGCCTGGCTTAGTTGAATGGGCTTAGCATCGAAACAAATATCAGGAATATTATCAAACCGGACTTGTGGAACCGCATGTAATGTAATTGTCCTGGTTATCGTATGCACACAGGTTCCTCCAGTGTAGGCTAACATCCTGACCTGGTATGTTCTTGAAGCAGGAGATGTAAAAGCCGGGTATTTATGAGAATAAATACGGCTTGGAGAAGCGCGCATTGCCGGTGTATCATCTATTTCTTTGACGTTTGGAAAGTTAACTAAATCATATATCCATTCAATCTTTGTTACTTCTTCATCTAATTCAACTATTACATTATCTTCAAATTCAACCGATTTATCGCTGCATAATAGATCAGGGTTTTTTACACTGAAAGCAGCTTTAGGTACGCCCCCGTTAACAACAAATGGTTTGCTTATGGTTTTCTCGCATCCGTTTGCAGATTTAACAGTTAACTTCACTGTATATCTTCCCGCTTTAGTATACCGGTGAGATGGGTTTTTTTCGGTTGATGTATTTGGCCGTTGAATATTTGCCTGAGCATCCCCAAAATCCCATAAATAAGTTAACTGAGCTTCAGTGCCGTCAGAAATTGTGGTAGTATTATTGAATTGAGCGGACCCATCGGCAAGGCAAAAGTCAGGCACTTCAAAATCAACCTTTGGGGATGGATCTAAAGGAAGTTTAGCGGACACAGGTTCTGACAATATTCTGCATTTTATTGAATTGATATTGAAACTCTCCGCCACGGCCAGCCGGTATTGATAAACTGCGCCTGCAACGGGCGTTAATAGAACAGCGGAAGTCTTAGAGTTTGCTCCGGGGATATCCTTCCAGCCGGAATTATTCTCATTTACCTGCCATTGATAAGCAGGATTACTTAAACCTGAGGATACATTGGCTTCAAGAGACAGCGTGCTGGTCTGGCCTTCACAAACTGAGAAAAATTCCTGACTTCCATTTACAGTCGGCTGAATAGTTGGCCCGCAAGCCCTGAATGTAATATCATCAAGCGCCAGATCATTGCCATTGCCCCCTGGTGCGTTATTTATTATCTTGAGTATAATTTGTGAAATTCCCGGCGGCGTAGTAAAGATTAAAGCATGCTTTTTCCATTCTGGGGCGGCAGACTCAATGATATCGCCAGTTGAATACTGACCTAATGATTTTCCATCTGCAGATTCAATAATAAATGTTAGATTGGGCTTAATATGCGTTGCTGAAGGTCGGTGCACATTCATAACATAAGCCGCAAATTCATAAGTTGTACCCGGGCAAAGATCATCTATTGACTGCTTAAAAAACTCTCCTGGGGAATTTGAAGCATTTACAAGCATCATTAACCCATTACTATCATCAGGTGTACGATCTTGAGTGACATTGTGCCAGTTATTCCCAAAACATCCCGGAGTATTGCTTGTAATCGTATAACTGCCATCATTTGGACACTTACTGGTTGTATACGTATAATTTGTGGATGAAATGGGGCCAGGATTTAAACTACTACCAAAATCCAGGTTAACTACTGCATCACCAAAATTCCCTGTACAGGTTTGCCCTTGTGCAAAACCTGTCAGAAATAATGTTAATATTAGAGAACCGATAAACTTCATGGAATACTTTGGCAGAATCCGACCTCCTACTTACCAGGATTCAAAATTTCCCCTATCCTAAATATCGAATCATCAATATGAAAGCGTGTAAGATCTCCCTGGTGTTTTGGGGCGGCAACTTTTAGTTGTTGTGAAAGTTTTATAAGATGCGCCCTCGCAATAGAGCGAAGATCGGATTGACTCAGATTAACCGGAGTACCAGTAGACGCCCTTTGCTGTGCAGCTGCAGCAGAAGCAGGTTGTACAGCAAGCATAAAACCCATACGATCTATATATGCCTTTTGAAGATTCCGGCGGTAGATATCTATTTTACTTCCGCTGGCTAATTCAGACCAAATACCCTTCTGTAACTGCCCTACCATATCGTTTGCATTGTAATCCACATTTCTTACCTCATTTTCCATTAAACGTGTCAGACGATCAGGAGAAAGTAATGCGTTAAGGAAGCGTACTTGTAAGCTTCTCATATTATCTACATGGCTTGCATGTTGTATGTTATTGATAAACTTAATTGGATTTAACCAGGTGGGTGTGTTAAATGCATTTTCTACTAACCAATCCACCGAAGCAGATTGATTTTTAGCAGTTACCGGGGTAAATACTGCACCTTGTTGCCCTGGCTTTTTACGATCGTTTTTTACACCACCAACATTGGTAATTACATGGCCAACATACCGTGCTAAAGAGCGTGTTAACTCATCATATAATTCATTCAGGTCTTCATAATCGTTGGTTTCACCTGCCGTCCAATCATACAAATTTGGCAGTACGACTTTTAAGTTTTTAAGCGCATACGTACTTGATTTTATGGCATCATCGCCTATATCTTCAGTCTGGCTTTCAGGGTCGAAGGATTCTCCACTTCCAAATCTATACATTGGGTTCATAGCCTTTTCTTCAATCCATTTTCCAAGCGTAGCCACTTCATCCTGAGCACTGCGGGCATCAGGCAAATAGCGATAACCCCAATTGATTACATAATCATCATAGGGGCCGAGTTGCCTGGTGAATCGTACATTTTTATCACCTGGTTGTGCCACATAATTATAACGGGCATAATCCATGATGGTAGATGCAATCCCAAATTTATTGGTGAATGTTGCGCTGCGCAATGAATCTACAGGGTATGCAGAACTTGCTTTCATGTTGTGCGGTAGCCCAAGTGCATGCCCTATTTCATGTGTTATAACATATTTCATCATATCCCCTAGTTCTTCCATTGGCGTATTAAGTGAACGGGCTTTTGTATTAGCTGCACCGGTTTCAATCATATACCTGTTGCGGTAAGAGCGCAGATGATTATGATACCAAATAATATCACTTTCAATAATTTCACCACTACGCGGGTCTGACACACTTGGTCCTACTGCATTGCGTGTGGTGCTTGCAACGTAACGTACTACAGAATATCTAACATCTTCGGGATTAAAATCAGGGTCTTCCTGTGCCGTTGGCGGATCTTTAGCGAGTATGGCATTCTTAAAGCCTGCTTTCTCAAAAACTTTTTGCCATGCTTCTACACCGGCTTTTATGTAAGGACGCAGTTTTGCTGGTGTAGCAGGATCAAGATAATAAACGATTGGCTTTACAGGATCCACCAACTCGCCCCTTCTATATGCAGCTACATCTTTAGGTTCCATCCTCCAACGGCGGATATATGAAATTTCATCTGCTTTATAAGCTTCACTTCCGTAATCAATCCGATTAATTTTAATATAGCCAACCCGGTCATCATTAAGCCGTGGCTGCATGGATGTTTTCGGCAAGAGCACAATGGATTGATTCATTAATAAGCTAATGGTACCAGATTTTGAATTTGCTGGCGGTTCCGCTGCATCGTACGAAAAATCCTGGCGTACCTCTACATTGAGCGGGAAACTTTTCATGCTGCTGATAAAGCTGCGTGTTTCATCAAGCCTGGTTACTTTATACGCGGTACGAAGTGATGCCGCCAGACCACTAATAGCTTTTACATCAGTTTGAAATAGACGGGTGACATCTATTACCGAAGATTGCCGACTTCCGCCATTGGCTGCAATATCGAAGGCAAAAATTACAGGCATGTAATTGTTTGCCTGCACAGAAATATTGATAGGCAGGGAATCTGCTGAGAAACTTGAAACGGATTTGCTTCTTAGTAAAATACGGTTATCAACCTTTTCCCAAACAATAAGCTGTTCGCTTACCGATGAACCGGCATTTACAAAATCACCGCCAAAGCCTGCAGGTATAGCAGCAAAACGAGTTATCCAAAGAAAGTCCCGGCGAAGGAGGCTGTCAGGGATTTCAAAATAATATTTAGCACCTACTTTATGAACACTAAAAAGACCCTCGTCGGTAACAGCGTCTTTTGTAATAACATCAGTGTAATTCTTGGGGCCGGTTCTTGGGGTAGCCGGGGCTGGGGTCGTAGGATCCTGTGCGTGTGAAATCCTTGCAGTAAAAATAAATAGCGCTAATAGTAAGGTTAGTTTCATGAACTTTTTAAATAAAGATTGAAAGTAGAGAAAATTCCCATTTCCTAACTTATTCTCAAAAAGTTTGTGAAGCCGTTTCGAATTTTAATGAACGTTTCAGACGGATCTGAGGCGGTGGAATTGATTGTACTACCATTGGATCACAATCTACTTCGGGAAGCTAGGCCGCACCTCCACTTTACTTGGCAAAGTCCGCGGATTCATGCTCAGCAAGTCCGCAACTAACTGACCAATATCTTCCGGCTGGATCTTCCATGCATCACTCTCTGCATCAGGTGTATGGTCGTTAAAATGGGTAGAGACTGAACCCGGCATAATGGTTGAAACTTTTACCCCATGCTTTCTCAAATCCAGCATGATGGATTGCGTAAATCCCGTAAGACCGAATTTACTGGCGTTATAGGCGGATCCATTTTCAAAGAAGTTGGTACCCGCTAAACTGGATATGGTGATTATATATCCTTTGTTCTTTTTAATTTCGTCAAGCGCTGCTTTTACACTATAAAACACACCGCTTAGATTCGTATCGATGGTTTCTTTCCAAAGCTCCTCTGTGAGTTCATCAATTGGTGCAAAATGCCCGACACCGGCATTGGCAATCAGTACATCCAGCCTGCCGAACTTCTCAAGCACCTGCTCCACCGCCTTTTTCTGACTCGCCAGGTCTTTGACATCCGCTTCTATTGCCAGTACATCGGCATTTTTTAATTGAGCTGCCGCGGCCTCGGCATGTTCCTGCGTACGGCTGGTAATAGCCACCCGATAACCTTGCTTTAATAAACTTTCTGCAATACCATAACCAATTCCTTTACTTCCCCCGGTAATAAGGGCTACTTTTTTCGATGTATCTGACATTTCTTTGGGATTTAATAGTAAAATTAAAGGCATGAAAATACCTTATTAATTAATACAATTTAAACGGCTTGAAGTTTCAATAAAACTTGCTACAGACGTCATACCCCATCGAACCCCTAATTATGAGCTTGAAAAAATAGATGTTTAACGGATAATTAGTAAATTTGTATTAGCAAGAATCTGCATTATGGAAACACTGATTATTGAGCCAAAAAACCAAAAGCAATTAGCTAAGATAAAAGCTTTCTTAAAATCTTTAGATGTTTCCTTCAGACAGGAAAAAGAAACAGAAGCAAATATACCATCGCACGTAATATCAGGCATTCGCAAAGGACAGGAAGATATTAAGGCTGGTAAAAGCATTTCATTAGAAGAATTCAAGGAGAAGATTGTCTCTTTTAAATGAGCTTGCCAGTTGTTATTTCCGAAACTGGGTTAAAAACTTACGAGGCAATTAGCGCCCAAATTTTACAAAGATTAGGAAATAAGGCTCTTAATGATTTTAGAAAAAACACTATAAAAACTTTGGAATTAATTGGCTCCTCTCCGTTAATGTACAAGGAAACTGAATTTGACCCAAATATCAGAATAGCTTTAATAAAAAAACTATCTTCTGTTTTTTACGAAGTGAAACCTGATAAAATTGAAGTGCTCTTCTTTTGGGATAATAGGCAGGAACCAGTTAACTGGGAGAAGGATATTTAGAGTGGCTCAAGAGTCTTTACAGAAAATCTGATCAAGCCATTCCGTCTGTACCTCAAACCACATACCTAACCCCTTTTTGTTAATAACTCCCCCCCTGTTCAAAAATTCATACCCTCTTTCCAATGAAGTACTTCTATATTTGAATCAATAAGTTCTTTCACATATATCATTCAGGTTCATAGTTAAGCAATGCCGAGCTATGATTAAAATGGGAACCAGGTTAAACTCCTGGGCTGACGTGCAACTGTAAGTATTTTAAATACAAGCCAGACACCTGCCGGATGATTTT
>NZ_JBASJU010000018.1:0-32434 GCF_049655485.1 Daejeonella sp. | reverse complement strand
AATATATATTAAACAAAAAAATAAATTCTAATTAATGTTCAGCATGCTCTTCCACCGCCATCCCGATAAACAGGGCTGATAAAATGGTGAAAATGAATGCCTGTATAAATCCTACTACCAGCTCAATAACGCTGATAAATAGTACGAACGGAATTGCAACACCTGCAACCAGTACGCTCTTTATTATAAAGATCAATGAGATCAAACTCAGGATCAAAATGTGCCCTGCAGTGATGTTTGCGAACAAACGTATCATTAATGCAATCGGCTTGGTAAATAATCCAATGATCTCAACCGGGATCATCAATGGGTATAACCACCAAGGAACGTGCGGAGTGAATACGTGTCCCCAGTAATTCTTGTTACCGTTCACAGTTGTTATAACAAATGTGCAAAGGGCAAGCATCATAGTTACCGCGATATTACCTGTTAAGTTTGCACCTCCAGGAAAGAAAGGAATCAATCCCATCAGGTTGTTAAGCCATACGAAAAAGAATACCGTCAATAAATAAGGCATGAAACCTTTATAACGGTGTCCCAATTGTGGTTTAGCGATATCATCACGAACAAAAAGAATAATTGGTTCTAAAATAGACTGTAAACCTTTTGGTGCTTTACCTTCGCGTTTTTTATATGCATTAGCTATACCGATGAATACAATAAGAAGAACTGTAACAGATATTAAAAGGGAAACCACATTTTTTGTGATCGAGATATCGAACGGTTTTGAATTTAAGATATCGCCTTTAGCATCGTGAGCTATATAAGTACCGTCCGCGCTTTTTTGTGCCGATGGGTAATAGAACTTACCGTGATAGTTTACAAGCTTAGTTCCATTTGCTTCGAAAACTTCTGTCCCGTGATCATTGTGACCAAATTTATTGGAAAGAAAAGTAACCAGTCCGTTTTCTGAATATAAAATAACTGGTAAAGGAAGTGAAACGTCACCAAAGAAATGCCACTCATGAGAGTCGGCAATGTGATGAAGAATTACCTGAGAAATATTCTCTTCTTCCTCTGCGCCCTCAGCGTGTGCAACGGATGTTTCAGCATGCGCTGTATCGGCCGAAGTATGCTCCTGAGAAAAGGCGGAAAAGCTCAGCAAGGAAAATAAAACCGCATAAAATGAAATGCTGAATGATTTTTTTGAATTGAAAATATGGCTCAAATCCATTTATTATAAGGAATTTACTTAAATTTTTGGTTGCGCAAGTTACACAACAAAGAAGAAATAACAAACACTGTATGAAAGAAATATAGATAAAAAAAACAGATCACAAATTTGACAGGATCAGGCGTGTTTTGTGTGATGTAGACAAAGGCAATTACCATGTATAAAAGCAGCTTTACAGCGATGCTTGCGAGTAATGCC
The DNA here is from genome assembly GCF_049655485.1 of Daejeonella sp. Classification (GTDB taxonomy): domain Bacteria; phylum Bacteroidota; class Bacteroidia; order Sphingobacteriales; family Sphingobacteriaceae; genus Daejeonella. Next base: position 31,062 of record NZ_JBASJU010000018.1, on the reverse strand, counting down.
TGGCCCGAAGATTTGATGCTCACCCTCATCCTCCAGGAGGCGAACATATAGATTACAAAAGTAATGATGCTGTACACGGCAAACATATTCCAGAAACGTGGAATGAGGGGGTCCGTCTCCGGGTAGAAATGTGTCGCTAAAAGCGGAGCAATACTTAGAGCAATATTGAAAAGGACGAAATATATAATGAACCTGGGGATACTCATTTCTTTAATTGCCTGATGGTTTGATAAATAGATAAGCAAACTCCCAATACACAGGCAAGTGCGGTTACCCATTGGGTCTTATGATCGTAATACTCATCGATCTTAAAGCCAATAAAAGCTGATACCCCGATGATGGCCATCATTTGGAAAGCAACACCGGTGTATTTGGCATAAGAGCCGAGGGCTTGCTTTCCAGCTTCGAGATCTTGGTCTGGGTCTATGTTGGGGTTTTGGGAGTTGTTTTCCATGGTGGGTGCTTGATGGGGTAAAAATATTAATAATATTGGTGGTTTGGTCGTTCGGTTTGGGAGAACCCTCGCTGAGCTTGAGGTCCCTTGCTAATAAATAACCATCCGTTCGTCATCCCGAAGCGAAGCAAAGGACCTTCAAAACATTATTTTTACATACCAATTTCCACCACTAATAAAATATCTTTGCATAGATTTTGTTTATATAAAAAGCATTAACCAATTTGAGATCAAACACTCTAATTACTTTATACAGCCTGTTCTTCTGCATTCTATGTTTTGGTTTGCTTGCGTGCAATCCGCAGAAGGAAACTGTTGCGAGCCGGGGGATGCAGAACCTGACAGCGCATTATAATATTCTCTATAATGCCAACGAACTGGTAGATGAGAGTGAACGAAATATTCAGCTTATTTCTAATGACGATTACGAACGTCTAATCTCGGTTTATGAAGAATCGACGGAAGAAACAGCTAAATCAGAAATCCCAAAACTTGATCAGGCAATCCTTAAGGCCAACGTTATTGCTAATGAAAAATCACTAAGTAATTATGTTGATGACGCTTATTTCCTGATCGGAAAAGCAAATCACTTAAAGGCAAATTTCTATAATGCCTCGGAATTTTTCACCTACGTTTATAAGTCCTATCCTGACGAAAAAGAACTGCGACAGCAAGCCCTGGCCTGGAAGGCCCGTTCCCTCATTCAATCCCAACGCTATGAGGAGGCTGAAGCTACTCTCGACACTGCTCTGAAATACATTAAAACGGGAAAGGAATCTGTCGGAGATATTTATGCAACAAGGGCTCAGCTCCATCTGTATGCACAGGAGAACGCAGAGGCGATTACCCTTCTGGAGCTGGCAATAAAAAATGCACGTAACCGACAGAACAAAATACGCTGGATTTACCTCCTTGCACAACTTCAGCAAGCCAATAAAGACACGGAAGCGGCATACGAAAATTATACAGAAGTAGTAAAAAGCAATGCACCCTTCGATATGGCTTTTAATGCCAATCTTAGCCGTATCAGCATCCGCGATGAGGAAAACGGTAATAAAACCACCCGTACGGAACGCCTGAATACCCTTCTTAAAGACGACAAAAACCAGGATTTTATTGACCAGATCTATTTCCAGATAGCAAATAGTTATGCACAGGAAAAGGAGTTTGGAAAAGCTATTGATAGTTATAATCTCTCGGTAAAAAACAGCACCAAGAACTTAACCCAAAAGGGCATCTCCTATCAAAGACTGGCGGAGATCTATTTCGACCAATCTGACTTTGTGAGATCAAAGGCATACTACGACAGTACATTGGCGGCACTTCCGAAAACTCATTCGGATTATTCCCTGATAGGTAAGAAAGCAGAAAACCTGGAGCTTCTTGCTGACAGGCTGACTACCATCTCCCTTCAGGATACCCTGCAAATGCTAGCAAGCCTTCCCATTAATGAAAGGGAAATCAGGATCGGAGCGTTAGTTCGAGAACAATCTTTGAAAGCGCTCAATTCCTTAAAAACTGCAAATTCCGGTTTACCGGGGCCAACCCAAGCGCTTGCAAACAGTGTCAGCGATGGGAAATTCTATTTCAGCAATTCGATCGCATTGAATCAGGGCCTTGTGGATTTTAAAAAACGCTGGGGAAACAGGAAGCTTGAAGACAATTGGAGAAGAAGCCAAAAATCTGCATCAGACCTCAGCTCTACTGTTAGTCCGGACCAGGTGGTTGCAAATTACCCTTTCCAGCAAACGGTAAATGATCCAACGGCTGCAAACATTGAAAACATTCGCCGGACATTCATTGAAGGGATGCCCATCAGCCCGGAGCAGAAGCGGATTTCTGACCAGAAAATCGCAGCAGCATTTTACGACATCGGAAATTATTACCGTGATGTTTCACTAGACACTGCCGAAGCCGTTTTTACGTATGAAAAGCTTCTCACGCGTTTTCCGGATAACCCGAATAAACTAGCGATCTATTATAATTTATACAGGCTGTATCTCGATTCTAATCCTTCGCGTTCTGAGGAGTTCAAGAATATCCTGTTAAAGGACTTCCCGGATTCACCCTTTGCAAAGACAATTCTAGATCCGCAGTACAATCAGAGATTCGATGAACAGGAATTAGCTTTCAATCGCTTTTATAATGAAGCTTATGATTTATACCTCGGCAGGCAGTATGCCAATGTATTAGCTCATATCGCCAAGTACGGTGAAATTTTTACAGGCCGTCCCTTACCAGCACAGCTCGACTATCTCCGGGCTTTAGCTATTGGCAGGACAGAAAAACTTCCACAGCTCGAAACAGCCTTTAAAGAACTGGTCATTTCATATCCCGATGATAAGCTGGTCGTACCCCTGGTGAAAGAGCATCTTGAATTTATAAATGCAAACCGGGAAATGTTGATGGGACGATTGGTAGCCCTGATGGATAGTGATCCGGACAGGGATCGGTTTGTTCAGGAACCAGAGGTACAAACATCACCGGAAATCGCCCCTGCTATTGTAGCTGGAACTCAGCCGGGCGAAAAACCCGCTGAGACTAATCCGGTAGTGGTGTCATCGCCGGAAACGGCTTCAATTTTCGAAAAAGAAGAAGGCGCTTTGTTTTACTTCATCATCAATATCTCCGACCCGGTAGTTAATTTAAGTTCCTCCCGTTTCGGAATCGGCCAGTTCAACCGGATAAATTTGCCTCGTTCGGGTATAAAACATCAGTTAAAGAATGTGAACCGGCAAAACCAGCTTATATTTGTAGGTCCTTTTGAAGGGCGGGGCTCAGCTCAGGCTTATCTTGAAAGTATAAGTCCCGTGATGAAAGACATTATGAAAATCCCAGCTGCTAAATACAGTACATTTTATATAAATCAGCAAAATCTAGACAAAATAATTGATGGTGCTACGCTCGAACAATATGTTGAGTTTTACAAAAACACCTATAACTAATATAATATGAAGCCCCAATTGACGCAGCAGGACATCAATCGCTATACCATCGGGTTTTGGAAATGGATAATCGGAATAATTGCTTTTGGCGCGATCTTGATCTTCAGCATCGGACTTGGATTATTTGGAACGCTTCCGGATCTGAGGGCACTGGAAAATCCTAAAAGCAATCAGGCTTCAGAAGTGATATCTGATGATAACGTCGTGCTCGGGACCTATTATGTTCAAAACCGGTCAAACGTGCGCTACGATGAGATTTCTCCCAACGTAATTAATGCCTTAATTGCTACGGAGGATATCCGGTTTTACAATCACTCGGGTATCGATTTCAAACGAACATTTACTGTCATATTTTATAACCTGGTCGGCAAGAGACAGGGAGCCAGTACCATTACCCAGCAGCTTGCACTGAACATGTTTTCGAAAGAGGGCAGATCAAGAAGCTTTTTAAAAAGGCTGATACAAAAATCGCAAGAACTGATTGTTGCGGTAAAACTCGAACGCCAGTATACCAAAGAGGAAATCCTGACGATGTACCTGAACACGGTAGATTTTGGATCTTATAATACCTATGGCATTAAATCAGCAGCAAGGACTTACTTCAGCACCACACCTGATAAACTTGAACCCCAGCAAGCGGCTATCCTTATCGGGATGCTTAAGGGTCCTTCATTTTACAATCCCCACCGAAATCCGGAGCGTGCCTTATTAAGACGGAATACCGTACTCGAAAATATGAATAAGGCCAGTTATCTTAGCGATGATGAAGCAGAGCGACTGAAACAAACTCCAATGGGATTGGACTTTAATCCGACCGATCACGCGGATGGTTCAGCAGCATACTTCCGTGCGGTATTGAAAAAGGATATACAGCAAACTCTTGAGGAGAACAGCATTTACAAAGCAGATAATACACCTTATGATCTTGACCGGGATGGCCTGAAGATCTATACAACGATTAATTCACGCATGCAGCACTATGCGGAAGCGGCGCAGGCTGAGTACATGAAATCACTTCAGCAAAGTTTCAATAGATCCTGGAGAGGACGCGATCCCTTCGATTTCGAAGAAGCTAAGGGGCTTATTAATCAGGGGATGAAGCGTTCTGATCGCTATCGGGCGCTGAAAGATGAGGGTAAAACGGATGAGGAAATAGATGAGAATTTCCGGACACCTGCAAAAATGACCATTTTCAGCTGGCGTGGAGAGATCGACACGTTGATGAAACCTGTCGACTCGATTAAATATTACAAGCTTTTATTGAGAAATGCAGTGATGTCGATGGAGCCGCAAACAGGCTACGTTCGTGCCTGGGTTGGAGGGATAGATTTTAATCATTTTAAATACGACCAGGTAAAAGTTGGTACCCGGCAGGTAGGATCTACAGCGAAACCGTTCACTTATGCTGTAGCGATAGGCAATGGTGGATTTTCGCCTTGTTATATGGTCGACAACCAACCAGTGAGTATTGATGCAGGTGATGGCACTACTTATAGTCCGAGGGCTTATAAATCATTACCCGGACCGCTTACTTTAAAGAAAGCACTAGCGCACTCACAAAATAATGCCACTATGTTTCTGATGAAACAGGTAGGCTCAACTGCTGTGTCGACGATGGCAAAAAACATGGGAATTACCAGTGACGTACCTGCCTTCCCTTCTATTGCCCTGGGCTCATTCGAAGCGTCGGTATACGATATGGTAGGCGCATATTCAGTTTTCGTAAATCATGGTATCTGGACAGAACCGATTTATCTTCTTCGTATAGAGGATAAAAACGGGAATGTGATCTATGAGCGGAAACCCAGAATAAAAGTTGTTCTGGATGAGCAAACGGCTTATGTAATGACCGATATGTTAAAGGCAGTTGTGCGCGAAGGTACAGGTGTACGCTTAGGATGGAAATACAATCTTACTAATCCGATAGGCGGAAAAACCGGTACCACAAACAACAACTCAGATGGTTGGTTTATGGGAATCACGCCGGAGCTGGTTACAGGGGTGTGGACAGGTGCGGAAGATCGGGCGATACACTTTACCTCAACCGAATTTGGTGAAGGGGCGAATACTGCCCTGCCTATTTTTGGCTTGTACATGCAAAAGGTTTACGCCGATAAAACGCTCAATTATACAAAGAAGGATTTCCCTCTTCCAAAGGGAGGGGTTACTACTACTCTTGATTGTGGGGCTTATAATAGGGAGGAATCGGTGGAGACGGAAGTGGAGAAGAAGTTAGGGTTTTAATAATATGCCTGCCTTCGGCAGGCAGGTGAACAGATAACCGCAGAGTTCGCAAAGTACGACGCAGAGTTCGCAAAGTTGTTCAAAAATGGGTTTTTACAAAAAAACGATGGTTTCTATAACACCGGCTAATTTAAAAATAGTCTCTGCGAACTCTGCGCAAAACTCTGCGCACTCTGCGGCAAAAATATGCGCCTAGCATGGAACAATTCGACCCCCGCGCCGTCCTAAAAAACATCCCTCCCAAACCCGGGATATACCAATTCTGGTCGGTAAGTGACGAGATCATCTACATCGGCAAAGCCAAGAACCTTAAAAACCGGGTTTCCTCCTATTTTAACAAGGACAATTATCGCGTAAACGCAAAAACACGGGTGCTTATCAGCAAGATAAACCGCGTTACTTTTACTATAGTTGATACTGAGATCGACGCCTGGCTACTAGAAAACAGCCTGATCAAAAAACATCAGCCTAAGTATAATGTCCTGTTAAAGGACGATAAAACTTACCCGTGGATCATTATTAAAAATGAACCATTCCCCCGCATATTCTGGACACGCAAAATAATACGAGACGGATCAACCTATTTTGGCCCTTATGCATCCATCAGCATGATGCATACCATTCTGGGGATGATCAAAGAGATTTATCCTCTGCGTACCTGTAACCTTCCTTTAACTCAGCCTAACATACTCGCCGGGAAATTCCGTGTATGCCTGGAGTACCAGATCGGGAATTGCAAAGGGCCGTGTCAGGCCTTTCAAACCGACGACGATTATGATCAGAATATTTCTGAGATCAAGGATATCCTTAATGGAAAAACAAGCGCTGTGGTCAGGCGACTCAAGAACCAACTCGACACTTCTGTAGCCGAACTCAACTTTGAATTATCGCATAAATTAAAACGAAAATACGACCTGCTGGATCGGTACCAAAGTAAGTCGACAATTGTTAATTCGTCGATCACCGATGTCGATGTTTTCAGCATCGCATCAGATGACAAACATGCATTTGTGAATTACCTCAAGGTTATGAATGGAACTGTTATCCAGACTCAAACCCTTGAAATGAAAAAGAGGCTGGATGAAACCGATGAAGAACTATTGACAATCGCCATTTTCGAGTTCAGAACCCGGTTCAATAGCACATCCAAAGAAATAATTGTACCGTTCGACCTCGACCTGAGCGATTCAGGCATGCGGGTTTATGTACCAAAACTGGGTGAAAAGAAAAAGCTACTGGATCTTTCTCAGAAGAATGTAATGTTTTTCAAACGGGAAAGACTGGAGCAATACGAGAAACTTAATCCGGAATTAAGGACCGAAAGGCTGCTTTCTCAGATGATGAAAGATCTGCGCCTAAACCAGCTTCCACGACACATCGAATGTTTTGATAATTCTAATTTCCAGGGAAAATTCCCTGTCTCAGCCATAGTTGTTTTTAAAGATGCTAAACCGTCCAAAAAAGATTACAGGCATTTTAATGTAAAAACGGTTGAAGGGCCAGATGATTTTGCAACAATGGAAGAAGCGGTATTCAGGCGTTACCGACGAATGCTGGAAGAAGAACAACAACTTCCCCAGCTTATAGTAATTGACGGTGGTAAGGGGCAGCTATCTTCCGCCATGAAGAGCTTGAAGTTATTAGGTATTGAAAACAAAGTCACCATCATTGGAATTGCTAAACGACTGGAGGAAATATATTACCCGGGAGACCCGGTTCCAATGTACCTGGATAAGAAATCAGAATCCCTAAAAATCATTCAGCAGTTACGAGACGAAGCCCACCGTTTCGGGATAACCTTTCACAGAAGCAAACGCAACAAAGCGACACTTGCAACAGAACTGGAAAACATACCGGGGGTCGGGAGAACTACGGCAGATAAGTTGCTCAGGCACTTCAAATCAGTGAAGAAAATAAAAGAGGCTTCTGAAGAAGAGTTGAGTCAGGTAATTAATAAAAGTGTTGTTAAGGCGCTTCAGGGGTATTTTGCGAAGGAAGGACTGATGTAGTGTAGAGTTGAGAATTGACAGTGGAGAATGGAGAATGGAGAGTTGAAAGTGGGGCTATGACGAAATCGCGCCGTGCGACACAGCGGCTTGGGCCGCGTGCCGTTGACGAGATCCCCGACCCAGTTGGGAAGAGCCCTGCCGAACATCCTACCTTAGATTTCAGACCTCCGACGTTAGACTTCATTACTCAGTCATCCGACTTCAGACTTCCGACTTCAGACATCCGGCCTCAGACTTCCGAACTCCTAATACGACCACAAATCATGCTCAAAATCCATAAGCTCTTTTTTCACACGATCTGATTCATGAAGCTTATCAATTCCTATAGCATAATCTTTTATTCTTAAATCTTCTGGATTCGACTCTTTTACGATATAACTGGAGAATATTCGTTTCATGAAGATATCATCATAACTCAAACCTGTTGCATCATTAGTTCTATTAACCACTGCTTTAGTCACCAGTACGTGGCGTGCTTCCGGGAAGTAGATCCAAAATGCCGGTTGGTCGTCGAATGATTGTCCCGCAGCCTGAATCTTGATCATCGGAGCAATACCAATAATTCTTGGTTCAAATACGGAGCGTTGTTTGTCGAAGATCCAGTCTTCCTTGATCCGAAATTTAACAATGCTATCTGGATTAAATTCACCTGGCTTTACCTGGGTGCCGGTTTGATTACCATCCGCATCAAATACAGGTACAAGCACACTATCAGCAAATGTTGACATTGCTGCTTCAGGAGTTAATACAGTTGAGAATTCATCACCGTTGACATCGTCTTTAGTAGCAGTTGCGCTATAAGCCGTAAGCTCCCCTGCTGCTATTGCATCAGTAAGAACTGTGATAAGGCGTCCTTTCGGAGATGCAAAAATCATGTTTAGCTTTTCTCTCAGGTCAATTTCGCGCCATACGCGTTTACTGAACATCACATCAGATTCCCTCAGATTCGCGTAAGGCGACACCTTCGCACTAAGAATATTATCTTTCTTATAATACCCGTCAAGCGGCTTTTCAGGCACGGCCTGCTGCGGCTTTGTCGAGTTATTCATGTTCGGCAATTGGGCAAATGCACCGTAACTACCTGCGAAGAGAATAAGCGCTAATATTATCGTTTTCATAATATATTATTTTTTATCCAGTGTCCTTGTTATCAGCAGTTCAACCTTTTAATAATTGCTGACATCATGCAACACTATTAATTTGCTCTAAATACCATTCCAGGAATGGAACGCTGCGTTCCATCTGGACCTACCGCAACGATTTCATCAAATATTACCCGTGTTCCAGGTGTTACAGCAGCAATAGCTGCTTGCATCTGGCTGCTAAATGAGCCTCCATTGGCCTGAAGCACTACGGCATCCGCACGGGGCTTAGCAATCACCAGACTGAAACGGGTCACACGAAACTTGGCATCAAAATCAAAGTTCTCCAATATGGCGAATATCGAATTCTGTGATTTAATAACCACAGAGCTTAATGCGCCGCCCGTTTTACCTGCAAATTTCGCGATCGGATCCGGAATACGCTTAACGCGGAATTCAGTACTACCTACATTTGTATTTTTACCTCCAATGTTAGCCGACACATTAACACGGGCTGTTCCCGGGCTACTAACTGTCACCGTATATTTTCCTTGTGACCCAGAAATACTTCCTCCAGTCATACTAACCGCAAGGCTTTCTTTGGGAATACCAGGAGCAGACACAGAAACCGGATTAGGTACACCAATATAAAACACATTCATTTTATCCGGAGAAACCACAGCCGAAGGGCGGGAAACCTGATATTTCTGAATTGGCGTAGTATATGTCTTCACAGATCCGTCAGTTTGTTTAACCCTTACGGTACCGCTCCAACTGAATATTCCTTCTTTTCCGGTACCAACTGTATAAGTACCCTTTCCATCTTTGATTGGTAATCTTGAACCACCAACAGTAATGTCGGGGCTTGATTTTGAATCTGAGGCAGTTAAAAACACTTCAGCAGTATACGGTTGGCCTTGAATCAAGTACGATGTTGGCGCAACAGCTACGGCTGCGAACTGGTCAAGATTTACCACAGCCTGGTCCATTTTACCTAATATACGCTTCACAATCTCCGATTCAGCATTCTTAGTATCAGCTTTTATCTTCGCTAAGGCTGTTATAGCAGCAGTCAAAGGGACACCACCACCGAAGTTAGATTCTTGCCACGTCTTACTTACACCTGTACGTTTAGGAGGATCAGTAGCCTGGAGTGAAAGGTTGATGCCCTGGCGCTCTTTTTCATCTAACAAGGCAAGAATCTTGGTCCGCGTTTCATTGATTTTAGTCTTAAGGGTGTCGGCCCTTTTTTGATTAATCATCAAACGCGGTGAGATGTCAAGGTTATCCCGCTTACTTATATCTCCAGTTTTCTCATTATAACCACCGCCTTCTGTAATGAAAAGCTTCTGAAGCGCTTCCACATAGACATTTAATTCATTGATATGCGCACTGGCAGCTTTTGCCTTATCATAAATAGGCTTGGCCCGTGCAGGCTCGTCCTTAAGCTTAGTGGCTTCGAAAGATGCGTATGTCATATCAACACCAGTTTGCACATTCTTAGTAGAAGTATTCAGACTATCTGTTAAATTTTTAAAAGCCTCTAAGATCGAATCACTAACATTTAATGCTACTAAACCCAGCAGAACCAGATATAGTATTCCGATCATTTTCTGCCTTGGGGTTTCTTTACCTCCAGCCATGCGTTCTATTTAAAATTGTAAGAATAAAATTATATCAAAAATTAACGGCTAGTTTGGTTCATTGCAGACAACATGTTACCATATATTGAATTCAATGATGAAAGATTTTTAGCAAGCTTCCCAACTTCCTCTTTAAACTGTTTCGAATCTTCCATTGATTCATTGAAGTTTGCCATGGTCAGCGAAAGGTTTGAATAGAATTTATTCATCGATTTTAAATGGGCACTTGAATCCTGCAGTTCCAGTTCGTAAACTGCATTTAACGCGGAAATATTCTTAGCTAAGGCATTTACCTGATCATGATAAGCACGGGAATCAATTCCGGTATCTGCCATTTCCCTTAAACTGGTAGTGGCTTTATCAAAAGCTGAGTTCAAGTTATCAAAGCTTCCGGAAGCTGCTTTTACTTTTGATGTGAACTCTGTAGTTGCGCTTGCTGAATCAGCAACGTTTGAGATAGCTGAAACTTTGTCTCCGAAAGTTCTCAATCCGGTGCCAAGGCTTTCAATAAGGTCCGGACCAATTTTAGCTTCCGACAACATTTTGTCTAAAGCAGCGGTTGAGTTTGGCGAAGCACTTTGAAAAGAAGAGGAAACCGGTAACTCACCAGCGAATTCGGGATCAAGCTCTGGATAAACTCTTGTCCAATCATTCTCTTTTACTTCCGGGACGAAACCTAATGCAAAGAATAATAATGCTTCTGTAATTAAGCCGGCAGCAATCATTATTTCACCGCCTTCCCAATGGAGGATCTTGAACATCAGTCCTATAATTACCACTGATGCACCCCATGAAATCAGGGTATTAATACCAAGTTTGAATTTGAATTTTTTCTTTTGAGCCATAACGGTAGTACGAAATAATTAGTGGGAATTTATTCTATGAGTAGGATGTGTTCTATTAAATTTTGTCTTTAATGTCGCGGCCCTGGAACTTAGTAATGCAACGGAAGCCAACATAGGATTTTGCAGTATCCTGAAACTCGAACTGACGTGCAGAGTTTTGAAGAAAGTATCCAATATCTTTCCATGAGCCGCCGCGTACCACTTTACGTTTTAATACTTCAGGATCTTCAGCTCGTGCTTCGTAACTGAAGGTCGGGTTCATATCGTGAGTGAATGTAGAAGCCGACTCATCAAATGCAGAGGAAGTCCATTCCGAAACGTTACCTGCCATATTATAGAGCCCGAAATCATTCGGGTAGTAGGATTTTACATTTACAGTAAATGGTCCCCCATCGTCAATATAATTACCGCGGCCAGGTTTAAAATTGGCCATCAAACAGCCTTTTGCGTTCCTGATGTAAGGACCACCCCAAGGATAGCTGGTACCCACACGGCCGCCACGCGCAGCATATTCAAACTCGGCTTCAGTTGGAAGCTCATAATCTGCGCGTTTCGGAAGCTTCCGGCTTTCTTTATATGATTCATTAAATCTTGTTCTCCAAACCGTGAAAGCACGTGCCTGTCTCCAGTTAACCCCAACAACAGGATAATTTGCAAAGGCTGGATGGGAAAAATAACCTTTTACCATAGGTTCGTTTTGTGCATAAGCAAAGTCAGATAGCCAAACCAATGTATCAGGATAAATTCCCACTGTATCTCTAAGGATAAAATCAGATCTTTTAGCTTCTTTATTGAAGCGGCTGTTTGACGCTTCACGCAAACGCATGATAGCGAAGTTGTATTTCAAAAGCCTTACGTCAAGTTCATTACGGTCAAACACCCGATCTTCTCCCTGATAGTACATAGCCTGCAGTTTAGAAGCATTCGGATTAGCTTTTCCTTTTCCACCCCAAATAGCACTTCCATTTCCAACTTTCTTCCAGTTAATGTATTTTTTACCGGCATCGTTCGGATCAGGATTTTTAGGCTGGAGAAAATATTGGGGGTCGTCTGACAAATAAGTAGTGATAGCGATTGAATCACGCACCCAGTTTACAAACTGTCGGTATTCGCTATTAGTGATCTCCGTTTCATCCATGTAAAAGGCTTGAACAGTTACCTGTTTGTTCTGTGAGATTTGAGCAAAAGTAACATCTTGATCGGTCTGGCCCATGATGAATGTACCAGCGGGGATGTAAACCATCCCATAAGGAACTTCATCACTTTTGAATTTTTTGCTTGAAACGCCTACTAATTCCCCGTTAGTCCCACCTTTACCGCAGCTGGTGCCCATAAAGGCCAATGCTGCAAGAGCGATAAAGTACAATTTTTTCATTCGTTTATTTTTTGCTTTTGTGATGAAACATCTGAACACTAATTAAAAGCCTGTCGCGGTTAATGAATCCTGATCGTCTCATTTATATTTTATAAGAAGCTTGGGCTGTTAATACATAAATCTAACAACTGCAGGCTCTTTTAAGATTAACTCTTTATTAAACTATTCTTTATTTTTATATGAAAATTATCCTAATATAAGAAAAAGTACACCAAAAAGGCGCAGAAACTAGTTACAAGGGATAGTTTTTCATTTCAAGATATTTAAATGTGCTGTATTCCAACGCTTTCAAGCTTTATAAAACGTTAAAACACAGCTGGTATTTTAGCATTATATAAAATATTTCTTTGATACGTTTTTTTATGTTAAAAGGTTGCTGTAAATATGATTTTGATGATGAATTTATTTACGCTCCTGATATTCACATACGAAAAAAATTGCTCTTGCTATTTATTGGCGTGTAAAATATATTGTTCAATCGCCATAGTCATACTGGGGGCCTGAGGAGTTGGGGCGGGGATATCCAGGATCAAATGATGCTCCAGTGCTGCTTTATGAGTACTTGCTCCGAAGGCAGCAATTCGTGTGTCATTTTGCTTGAAATCGGGGAAATTAATGAATAGCGAATGGATACTACTCGGGCTAAAGAATGCAATTACATCATAAAACACCTCAGCAAGGTCTGAAAGGTCGCTGCAAACCGTATGGAATAAGATTGCTTGTTTAAAATCGTACCCGTTATCATGAAGAAATTTTTGAGTCTCCTCAGCAGCAACATCAGAGCACGGATAAAGGTATTTTTCAGTAACATGCTTTTTTAACACGTCGGCAAGGTCGGCCGCAGTCTGCTTGCCAAAAAAGATTTTTCGTTTCCGATATTGAATATACTTTTGAAGGTACAGGGCTATCGTTTCTGAAATACAGAAATATTTCATATCCGCAGGAACATCAAACCTCATCTCCTCGCTAATCCTGAAAAAATGATCCACGGCATTTTTGCTAGTAAATATTACAGCGGTAAAATCAGCCAGATTAATTTTTTCCTTCCGGAAATCCTTGGCAGGCACCCCTTCCACATGAATAAAGGAGCGGAAATCAATTTTTAAATTATGCTTTTTAGCAAGATCAAAATAAGGAGACTTATCGGATTCGGGTTTAGGTAAGGTAACCAAAATGCTTTTAACTTTTCTGTGTTTTGCGTTTGACGTTACTTGCATATTATGTATAAGACTTAAAACCTGAGTGCTTTAAAAAGGATAATCAATGGGCAAAATTCGAGGGCACAAAGGTAAATAATTAAATAAACTTTCGGAAACCTATAGTTGCTTAATATATTCGCTCCCGCCCTCAGGAACTGCAGAACAAAAATGATGATTAGCAAGATTATTCCCGCATATCCATACACACCGGCATATCTGCTGGGTGTTAGGCTAAAAGCTATCACGATTGGAAGAAATATCAGGGCGCTATTAAAATAGCTTAGATACAAAATTGATACATACTCTTTTACCAAACGATGAATATCAAACAGGAAACCGAGCAAGCGTAACACAATAATCTTTACGGTAAATAAAATAATTACCATTGCAGAAAGCAGCAGGAAAAGCTCGAACCCATCTACCGGATAAGAGAGCTGCAGATATTTGCCAGTTAAATAGAGATACAAGCCAACTATCAACCCAAACAACAAATACAAAAACACGAATGGCCAGGAGCTAAAAAGATTATCCTCTTTGTTGATCTGACTTAAGATCTGGTTACTGTAAAAGGATTGAACAATTGACCCAAGTTCTTTAGAATAAAAATACTTAATGACTGCAAAGAACAGAACGAGGAAAAGAACCACACCCATAACCCATCTCTCCCCTTTGGCGAGCAGGCGTCCTTCATCATATCTATTAACTTTTTTAGGAAACCTGGCTGCCCATGCGGTAAAATTCAAGTTTTCGACTTTATATAACTTGATCAGGCTATCGATAAATCGATTAGGGCGAGAGGGATCCGGCGCCTTTATCCATACAACTGCCAGGGAATCCTGAACGTTTTTTATAGAATCACGAAGAAACTGTCTTCTCGCTAGAAAAGCAGAATCTCTGTAAACTGGCCGATATATTCGCGGCGCAGGACTTGTAGTAATCGTGGTAAGCGTAGTATCGCCCTGTGCCCAAGCTGACGAATTAAGTAGAAATAACACGAGTATTATGCCGTGTAAACGTTTTACCATGTCAAACCTTTAATTCACAGGAACATTTGTTTCGCAAATTTCTACATTTTTTAAATGATATCCTAGGAAGGAAAAAATTGAATAAAGTCCAAAGAACAAAGAGCAAGGACGAAGAAGAGCAGAGAGCAAGGAACAAAGAGCAATGACATTTCCCGCATGGTGATTACGTGATCTTCTTCAATTGAAAGACTGTATGATAATTAAACCTAGTGCTTATCTTTGTGCTTTATTCCTTGTTTTTTATCTTATTTATCCTCTTCTCCTATTAATGACCGTCCCCAACACCAAATCCCCCTCACCATTAATGGTGATCCTCGCATTTGCTATTGTATATATCGTTTGGGGTTCCACTTACTTTTTTATTCAGAAAGCGGTAGCGGACTTTCCGCCTTTTATGCTGGGGGCACTCCGCTTTCTGATGGCAGGGGCCTTTATGACAGCATGGTGTGTGATTAAAGGCGAAAAACTATTTGGGATCCCCAATATCAAACATGCTGTCATCAGTGGGATACTGCTTCTGTTTTTTGGAAATGGAATTGTTATATGGGTTGAACAGAGTGTTCCCAGCGGACTAGCTTCAATTACGGTTTCTTCTGCACCCTTATGGTTCGTGCTTTTAGATCAGCCAAAATGGTCTGAGAACTTCCGGAGCAGGTCAATCATTTTAGGAATGGTCATAGGTTTGGCAGGAGTACTTATGCTTTTTAGTGAGCAGCTTTCTTCATCACTGGAAGGAACAGGCGGCATTCCCTTAGGAACAATGGCTTTACTGCTTCTGGCTTCAATTGCGTGGGCAGCGGGTTCCCTCTATTCCAAATATAAAACCTCCGACGGTTCCACTATAGTTAATACTTCCTGGCAGATGATGGCAGCTGGCATTGCTTTTCTACCGGGCATGCTCGTCCGGGATGAATTTAGTGGCTTCCACTGGAGTGAAGTATCGACAGGCGCCTGGCTTTCATTGCTTTATCTTGTTTTCCTGGGCTCTATAGCAGGTTTTAGTGCCTACGTATGGTTACTTAAAGTACGAACGGCAATGCAGGTGAGCACGTATGCATATGTCAATCCAGTTGTAGCTGTTCTCCTCGGGGTTTTCTTTGCCAACGAAGAGATCTCACTGATCCAGATACTTGGATTAGTTACTATTCTGGGCAGTGTTTTACTTATTAACATGGCCAAGTATCGGCGTGAAATGATTGCTGAGAGGGCTAAATCTGCTTCGTTGGCGGCCTCCTGATGGAGATAATTTTATGGGTTTTTATCGATCCTGATTTTGTTCATATTCATAATTCTCCTTCCCCTTAAAAGAATTTTTCTTCTTTGTCTGCTTAAAGACAAATTAGTACCGCGTTCCACGCTTTCTCGCAGCTGTAATTTATATGCGGTCAGAATATCTTTATAAGTAAGTAATCCGATTACTACATTTTCTTCATTTGATGACAGTACCGGCAAGTATTCAACGCCTTTATCGGCCATTAAGGAAACGGCTTTGGCTAATTTATCATCACTGCTTACGAAAGGCAGTTCGGTATTCATCAGGCTTGAAACCAGGGAATCGGGATATTGGTTCTCATTATATATACTCGCTAAACTAATTGAGCCCCGGTATGATCCGCTGTCATCTACAACCAAAAAATTGTTTTCTGAAGGCGGATTAGCCGCAAAGAATGTTTTCAGTTCCTGAATGGTGTTTTCTTCGCTTAAAGCGAGTAAATCCTTTTTAAGCACCTTCGAAATGGAAGTTGAGCTCAAGATATCGGGCTCGTAAGAATCAGGCGTGTAAATCCCTCTGCGGGCGATCTTCTCAGTCATTATGGTATTTTCCATTAAAAAGAAGGAGACCAGGTATGAAGCTGTACACGCTCCAAGTAAAGGAAGCAAAGCGTGAGATTGCATAGTAGCTTCTAAGGCAAAAGTGATACTTGTGAGATAAGCCCTTGACGCGCCAGCGAACATCGAGGACATGCCGATAAGGGCCGCCATAGAAATGCTAATGCCGGAATCCGGGAAAATGCTTAATACCAGGGAACCCATTATTGCTCCGGTGGCGCCACCTATTGTCAGCAATGGGGCTAAAGTTCCCCCGGACGTGCCGCTACCGAGGGCTATTACCCAGGAAAGGAATTTGAAAAAAACACAAACTTAGCATCAATGTTAAAGGGACCTGTCCTGCAAGCAGGTTAACGATATTATCATAACCTACTCCCAGTGTATTAGGGAAAAAGTAACCTATTGTTCCAACAGCGAGGCCACCAATTGCTGGCCACCACATCCAGTGGATAGGCAGTTTTTCAAATGTGTCCTCCACATAATAAACCATTTTTGTTAATCCAAGGGAAATCAGGCCGATACCAAGTCCCATGAAACTGTAGATGATCAATGCCAGATTGGAAGGAATTGCCAGGTCCGGCATGGGGAAAACCGGCCCTGATTCGAATAACAAATGATGTCCTGCGGCCCCTGTAATACAAGCCAGGGCCACGGGCAGAATAGCTTTGGGCGAAAACTCGAACAATAGCAGTTCGATAGCCAGGAAAATAGCCGCTACCGGAGTTCCGAAAATTGCTGATATACCTGCAGTTGCACCAGCCGCCAAAATGATCTTCCTTTCATTGGAAGTAATATTAAAGAGCTGCCCAAAAGTAGAGCCTAATGCACCTCCAGTTGCTATAATCGGGCCCTCAGCTCCGAAAGGCCCCCCGTTCCAATTGCGATTGCGGACGATAAAGGTTTTAGAAAAGCTATAGAAGGCTTTATTTTACTTTTATTGGTTAAGATTTGCTCCATCGCCTCGGGAATCCCATGTCCCCTAATGGCTTTGGAACCATATAAGGCCATCAATCCGACTAAAAGCCCACCAATAACAGGAATAACGATTACCCAAAGTCCCAATTGGTTGTCGGCGGGACTACGGAATTCCAAATCGAAAATTCCAAAGAACGCCACATTAGTGACTAGATCGATAAGGTAAACTAAAGCTTTGGCAACTAAACTGATGATAAAGGCCACTCCGATAGAAATGATCGAGATTTGGATCAGCCGCTTTTTACGGAGGATACTATTCTCGGATTTCGGCTCTAAAACGTTGGGATAGGCAAGAGATGGGGCAATGGGGATTCCATTTTTCGATATATGCTTCATAATAGCTCGTTCAATCGATTAGGCCATGATGTCCATTTTTTATCTTCAGATTCAAATATGCTTTCTGAACCTTAAACAATCACTGGCAGAATCTTTTACAACATTCCGCAAACATACTTTTTTCAAACTTTATTGAGAGAGATTGTCTGGGATTCATAATTGCTTTTACCTTTGCTAATTCATTATCACCTACTCAGCATGGCCGGAATATACCTGCACATCCCTTTCTGTAAAAAAGCCTGCCATTACTGCGATTTTCATTTCAGTACGTCGCCGGTTTACAAAAACCAGATGGTTAATGCGCTTCGAAGAGAAATACTTTTACGAAAGGATTATACAGGAAGTGAACAGATCGAAACTATTTATTTCGGGGGCGGTACTCCTTCAGTATTAAGTGCTGATGAACTGGGAATGCTTATTCATGAGATAACTGAACACTACCCTGTATCAGCTTACGCGGAAATCACACTTGAAGCAAATCCGGATGATTTAAATCCTCAAAAAGTTAAGGAATTTCGGCAGCTGCCCATCAACCGCTTCAGTATCGGAGTACAATCTTTTTTCGAAGAGGATTTGAAATGGATGAACCGGGCGCATACAGCTTCTGAAGGATACAGCTCCATCAAACGGATTCAGGATGCTGGTTTCGAAAACATTACTGTGGATTTGATTTATGGCTACCCACTGCTTTCTGGTGAAAAATGGAAGTATAACATACGCGAGCTTATTGGATTGCAGGTACCACATATCTCCTCTTATTCGATGACAGTAGAGCCGGCCACAGCATTGGCTTCTTTTATCAACAAAGGAGTTCAGAAGCCAATGAATGAAGTCCAGAGCGCCCGACAATTCGAAATGCTTATAGACGAGCTGCAAAACGCCGGCTTTGAACATTACGAAATTTCGAACTTCGCCAAACCAGGCTGGCATTCCAGGCATAATTCCAATTATTGGGAAGGGGTAAATTACATGGGAATAGGTCCTTCTTCCCACTCCTTTAACGGTGAAAGCAGACAGTGGAATATTTCGAATAATTCGAAGTACATAGCCGCACTCGAAGGGAATAAAATCCCGTTCGAAATGGAAACCCTGACAGTAGAAAACAGGATAAACGAATATATTATGACATCACTCCGAACCAGCAAAGGGATGGATTTGAATCTGATCAGCGAGCGCTTTCATAGTGATTATAGCTCAAAGATTATTGAAGCCATGGAGCCATTTCTGGATAAAAAATGGGCAATTATCGAAGATCACAAAGTTAAATTAACCCGGGAGGGGAAATTATTCGCGGACCACGTCGCTTCGGAACTTTTTGTGGAGATAGGTGAAATGAGATAGGTGAAAGGCAACGGGTAACTGGCAGCTCGCCAATCAACTCGAATGATCAGCCACCACCTTCCATTTACCGCCACTTTTCTTCAATAGCAGCGTAAACCATCCCTGCGGTTCATCCTTTTCCCTCTTCAGATGCCAGGCGCCCAATACAAAAGCATGATCAGAACTTAGGATTTTAACCTTTTTTATATCAAAGGTTAAAAATCCCATAGCCGATTTGTCGGGATAAGATTTCTTATAATTATCCAATGTTGTTTGCCAACCGTATTCAGGCCCGTTCTTTCCCACAAAAACCAGGGAATCAGATCGCTCATAGCCCTGCATATATGCTTCCATATCCCCCCTATTCCAGGCTTGCCGCTGGCTTTCCAACACGGCGAGTATTTCCTGCGGATCGGATGTTTTCCTAACTGCGCAGGAAGTAAGTGACCCGATCATAACCAGAAGGATGAACAATTTTTTCATATCTAAATGTAGCAATTAGCCACGATAAAAAAACCCGTCATCCCGAACGCAGTGAGGGACCTTATATTTTACACCCACCAAACATTTCCCCCACCCCAAACCTTTATCTTCGAATCTTCGTAATTGATAGGGAGGATTACACTATGCGGGGACATTCATTTTCACAATTTATTCCGAATGAGCTTCCAAAAGGCGGTTTTGATGAATTATTGAAATTGTTTCTTGAGCTACTTAATTATACATCCGGCGATGCTAATGAAGCAATCGCCTGGATGAATGAGCTTGATAAACAATACAATCTCACTACCGATGAGTATGGTATGGGCGATTTCATTGATGATCTCAAGAAAAAGGGGTACCTGGGAGATGATGATCAAAATCCCGGCGGCTTTGTTATTACTTCTAAAACGGAACAAACTATACGTCAGTCGGCACTCGAAGAAATTTTCGGAAAGCTTAAGAAATCAGGCAAAGGAAGCCATAATACCAATATTTCCGGATTAGGCGAGGAAAAGAATGCCGACCGAAGGGAGTATCAGTTCGGCGACAGCCTTGACCAGATCGACATGACTGCCTCAATCCACAACGCGCAGATAAATCATGGTATTGGCGATTTTTCCATGACCGAGCGGGACCTTGAAGTAGAGGAGAAAGATTATAAAACGATCACATCAACGGTGCTGATGATCGACATTTCGCATTCGATGATCTTGTATGGTGAGGATAGGATTACTCCGGCTAAAAAGGTGGCCATGGCATTGGCTGAACTCATCCGGACAAAATATCCTAAAGACACCCTTGATATCGTAGTCTTCGGAAATGATGCCTGGCCGATTACACTTAAAGAACTCCCTTATTTACAGGTTGGTCCCTATCATACGAATACTTATGCCGGGCTTGAGCTTGCGGTGGATCTTTTGCGACGCAGGAAAACCCACAATAACCAGATATTTATGATTACTGATGGTAAACCAACTTGCCTTAAAGAAGGTAATAAGTATTATAAGAATAGCATCGGCCTCGACCGGAAAGTGGTTAACAAGACCTTGAATATGGCTGCCCAATGTAAGCGGTTAGGGATTCCCATCACCACTTTCATGATTGCCAAGGATCCTTATCTGCAGCAATTTGTACGTCAGTTTACTGAAATCAACGGCGGAAAGGCTTTTTACAGCTCTCTAAAGGGCTTGGGTGAATATATTTTTGAAGATTATATTAAAAACAGAAGAAGAACGGTTAGATAATACAATGGATATTTTGCACTTAAAGACATTAAAAGACCTGAAAGCTTCAGGATATAAAGCCCGATCGGTTAAGGAAGAACTGCGAGAAAACCTGATCAAACAGTTAAAGAACAAGAATACTGTAATGGAGGGTATCATAGGTTATGAGGATACGGTTATACCTGACCTCCAAACTGCCATCCTTTCGCAGCATAATATCTTGCTATTGGGACTTCGCGGTCAAGCCAAAACCAGGATAGCGAGGCTGATGATCAATTTATTGGACGAATACGTTCCTTATATCGAGGGATCTGAACTGTTTGAAGACCCCATGAATCCCATTTCATGGTTCGGACACCATATCATCAGCATAAAAGGAGATGAAACGCCTGTTGCCTGGCTTCACCGCTCGGACAGATATACTGAGAAACTTGCTACGCCAGACGTTACCGTAGCCGATCTTATTGGCGATGTTGACCCTATTAAAGCCGCTACTTTAAAATTAACTTATTCCGATGAACGGGTAATCCACTTTGGACTCATCCCGCGCGCTCACCGGGGGATTTTCGTAATCAATGAGCTTCCGGATCTCCAAGCCCGGATTCAGGTGGCTCTATTCAACATCCTTCAGGAAAAAGATATACAAATAAGGGGTTTTAAACTACGTTTGCCACTAGATATTCAGTTTGTGTTCACCGCAAACCCAGAAGACTATACCAACCGGGGTGCAATCGTAACTCCCCTTAAAGACCGTATTGAAAGCCAGATTCTTACACATTATCCTAAATCCGTAGAGATCTCAAGGAAAATTACACAGCAGGAAGCCCGCCTAACCGCATCCCAGCGCGCAGATGTAGAAGCTGATGGCCTTGTGAAGGATCTCGTCGAACAAATTGCATTTGAAGCCCGGGATTCGGAATATATAGATAAAAAATCTGGAGTCTCTGCGCGTCTGACTATCTCTGCTTATGAGAATCTCATCAGTAATGCCGAGCGAAGAATGCTTCTTAATGATGAGAAACAAACGTTCGTCAGGGTTTCAGATTTTCTGGGAGTTATTCCGGCAATAACAGGAAAAATTGAATTGGTATATGAAGGTGAGTTAGAAGGGCCAACTAAAGTTGCAAATATCTTATTAGGAAAAGCAATCAAAACCTTGATGACCACTTATTTCCCTGACCCCGAAAAATTAAAGAAATCGAAAACTTCAAATCCGTATTCGGAAATCATTAACTGGTTCGGATCGGGCAACACTATAAGCCTGGTCGACGACCTTTCGCTTCAGCAGTATAAATCTGCTCTTCTTTCCGTTCCCGGACTGAAAGCAGTAATCAAACAATTCCATCCACGCCTAAGTGAAAATCAACAGCTTCTCTTAATGGAATTCCTTCTCCATGGCCTTGCTGAATTTTCGCTGGTCAATAAATCATTCCTGGATAAAGGATATGGATTTGCTGACATGTTCAACAGTCTGTTCAGCCCTGAATTTGGAGAAGATGAGGATGATGATTATAATGAAGACAGGGGAAAGTATTAATGGCTAACCGTATTTTTGCACTAATTGTGATCACCATCCTGCTGATCATGCTGGATTTTTATATATACCGGGCAGTTCGCTCGGTAAGCTGGAAATGGAAAGATAATAATCTATTAACATTTAAATACATCTGGTGGGGCTATACCATACTGCTGATTATCGGCGTGTTTATAGGTATCTTTCTTAACATCAGGGGGTTTTTCAGGACCATCATCATGGTCCTGTTCTTCCTGACCGTTGTTTCCAAGATTTTCATACTTCCTTTCCTGCTTATTGATGATTTACGCCGGGGTGTAATTTGGATCAAACGAAAGGTGTCTGGCGGCAACACTGACCGGCCGGCACAACCCGCCCGCACTACTGGAAGCATTCCACGTTCTGAATTTCTGGTACGAGCCGGAACATTAGTGGCAGCACTACCATTGGCCTCTTTCACCTACGGGATGATAGCCAGTGCGTATGACTATCGCGTAAAGCGGAGAGTACTTCATCTTCCAAATTTACCTGCGGCATTTGACGGGCTTAAATTGGGCCAAATATCGGACGTGCATTCCGGTAGTTTTTATGACCGTAAAGCGGTGATCGGCGGCGTGGAGATGCTTCTTAAAGAAAAGCCCGACATGATTTTCTTTACTGGTGACCTGGTGAATAACGTTGCAACAGAAATGCGTGATTACCAGGACATCTTCACAAAAATTAAAGCCCCGCTGGGAGTATTCTCGGTTCTCGGAAACCATGATTATGGCGATTACTATTACGGCACCGCCCCTTCACCGGCTAAAGCCAAAAACCTTTCGGACCTGAAGCTTACCCATAAAGCGATGGGTTGGGACCTCCTGCTGAACGAAAATCGCAGAATTAAAATCGGAAATGAGGAGATAGGTGTGCTGGGTATTGAAAACTGGGGCGCAGGGCGTTTTGCTAAATACGGCAAAATGGACCTTGCCGTTAAAAACACAGATGATCTTCCCGTAAAGCTATTGTTATCTCATGACCCTTCCCACTGGCGTGCGCAGGTGCTTCCTGAGTACCCACAGATTGATGCTATGTTTAGCGGCCATACTCACGGGATGCAGTTTGGGCTGATTACAGAGAACTTCCAATGGAGCCCTGCTCAATATGTGTATAACGAATGGGCGGGCCATTATGAGGAAAATAAGCAACAGCTTTATGTAAATGTTGGATATGGTTTCCTGGGATATCCGGGCCGGGTTGGAATATTACCTGAAATTACGATATTTGAATTACGCCGGACCCCTGCATAAGCAGAACGGCGTCTACCAAATATGAACAAATACCTTAGGCAGGGCCTTGATTGTTTGTTATTCAGCAATATATTTATTGCATTATGTGCCGTAGCTCAGGGCCTGGTAACTTACCAGTTGCTCGGTACGAAGCCTGAGATGCATGTCCTGGGCCTCCTTTTCTGCTCAACACTGGCCCTTTATAATTTTAGCATCCTGCGAAGCAAGCCTGCGAAGCCTGAAAATTCTCCTTTCAGGAGAGTTCAATGGATTTTTTCGCATTACCGGTTGATGATTACATTAACCATGATTGCCATCTTTTCGATATTGCCTTTATTTTTCTTCCTGCATACATCTACCAAAATACTGCTGGTGAGCCTTGCTCTAGTATCTGTTGCGTACAGTCTACCCATTTTTACGATACACGATAAACATTTTGGCTTGAGGAATATCCCAGGCGTAAAATTGTTTCTGATTGCAGCGGTATGGGCTTTTAGTTGCGTGCTTATCCCTATCCTGGAACTGGAAAGCAGTATTGAAACCTCGGTATCCATAAACGATAGCATATTGCTTATCGCGAAGCGCTTTCTTTTCATTGCTGCTATTACTGTTCCCTTCGACATCAGGGATCTTTTTCAGGATAAAACTCTTGAACTCAAGACTATTCCAGTTGTTCTGGGCGAGAAAAACGCCTTGCTCATATGCCAGGGCTTATTAGCGATATACCTGATTCTGCTTTTCTTATTTACAAAAAGTATTGACAGCAACTTCCTGGGTTTAATGCTGACTATTATTTTAACCGGCTGGCTGATTTTTAAATCTAAATGGCAGAAAAACGAATATTATTATTTCTTCTACCTTGATGGAACGATGATTTTCCAGTTCTTGATGCTCCTTCTTTGCAGTTACTTACCATTATGAGTGTAATCGAAATAGTCTCTATAAACATCCTTGGCAAGCCGGAAGTATTAGTTTCCGATCACCAAACGGTGAAGACGGCCTACAAAAAGGTCCCTATTAAGACTGAAAGCCTGCTGCTAGGAATGACCTCTTTTGAAGGCGATATGGTTCAGGATAAAAAACATCATGGCGGCAATGACAAAGCCATCTGCTGTTACAATTCCGATCATTTTATAAAATGGACAAATGAATTAGGATTCGAACTTGATCCTGCGGCATTTGGGGAGAATTTAACCTTAAGGGGTGAGGCTGCACACGAAAGCAATGTATTTATCGGCGACCGTTATCAGCTGGGAGAAGCCGTAGTTGAAGTGTCGGAACCCCGCGGGCCCTGTTATGTCATTGGAATCCGATATAACTATAAACAGTTTCCTGTGCTTCTCCAAAATTTCGGATTTACTGGCTTTTACTTACGTACTATTACCCCGGGCCTGGTAAAAATAACTGATAAGCTTGTTCATATAAGCTCTCATCCGGAAAATATCTCGGTAATGGATGTGAACTATATCCGATATCATGATTCAAAAAATAAGGAAGAAATTGAGAGGCTTGTTAATTTGAAAGAATTAAGTGAGGATTGGAAGGAGATGTTTGAGAAGAAACTGAGAAAGTTATAAGTTGTACGTAATACGTTATACGTTACTAAACGCCGCGGAGAGTTGTACGTTATACGTAATAAGTTACTAAAGGCTGTGCTAACGGCCCAGACGTAAAACGTATAACGTACTACTCCCTTTGGTATCGTCTTTGTACATTTATCTTTATGAAACAAGCGACACTTTTTCTCTTAGCAATCCTCTTCACATTCTCCTGCAAACCCAAAGCAGGTGATACCGCCGAACAGCGTTTAAGAGAGGAGAATTTCGACCTAAAGAAGAAAAACGACAGTCTGAAATTAATTATTGAAAAGGCTCAGAGAACATACGAAGGCGACACGATTCAAAAACTTCCTGACTCAAGCCCAAAAAATACTGAGCCTACGTTTGCGGGCCAACACGACCTCACGCTGCAATGGATTAGCTGGGATAAGCCCGGGTCTGTTATCATAACACCCTCAGAAAATGGCTGGCATTCAATCCTGGGAGCCCAGACAAACGAAGAAAGCTATCTGAGAATCGAAGGAAAGATCAGTCCTATCAATGAACGAGAGCTCGAATTCGACGGGAAAATAGAACATAATGTGCATTCAGGTGCTGGGAAATCCTGTATTAAAACTGGCAAGCAGCTATTCAAAGCCACGGGCACCAGAAAATACTGGAGGTTGCAGAATATGCTTAATTGTGATGGGACAACTACCGATTACGTGGACATTTACTTTTGAGTGGTACTTGGACAGTGGTACGTTATACGTTGTACGTTATACGTTATACGTAACTAAACGTTGTGTTATACGCCCAGACGTAGAACGTATTATGTACAACGTACAACTTCCTTTTGAACCAGACGTAAAACGTATTACGTATAAAGTACAACTTATTCAGCCACAAACTTATAACCAACCCCCCTTACCGTTTGCATAAAGTGCGGGCGGTCTGGATTGTTCTCAATTTTCTTACGAAGGCGGACAATGTGCATATCCAGCGTGCGGGTATTCACATCCGAATTATAGCCCCATACCACCATCATCAGTTCATCGCGGTTAATTACTGTGTTAGCGTTTTTAAGGAAATAAAGTAATATCCTGTTTTCAAGTATAGTAAGCTCTATTTTTTTACCGTCGCGCATCAGGGAATGGGTATTCGGATGATGCTCCATATTACCGAAGCGGTATAGTTCAGACTTTTCATTGTTGATCACAAATTTTACTTTGTTATCGATCAAAGCGACCAAAACATCCATATTAAAGGGTTTGGTCACGTAATCTGAAACGCCAAAACTGTATGCATCAATCTTGTCAACATCTTGAGCTTTGGCTGTCATCATTACAATGATATTATTAAAGCCTAATTTTCTTACGTTTTGACAAACTTCTGAACCTTGCTTATTTGGAAGCATCCAGTCCAAAAGAAATATATCAGGCTGTTCGGTCATGATCAGATCTTCAGCCGACGCACCATCTGATGCTTCAACAACTTTATATCCTTCTGTATTAAGGCGGTGAACAACTAAAAAACGGAGATTTTCATCATCCTCAATAACAGCAACTTTGATTTCTTTTGACATATCTATATTTCGTAAGGCAATTCAATTGTAAATTCAGACCCTTTCCCTTCCACACTGTGAACTGTAATATTTCCGTTCATAAATTTAACCAGTTCTTTACAGAATGCCAAACCTAAACCAACGCTACCCTGCTGATTGTACTGGTTTTGGACCCGGAAAAACTTTTTAAAAATATTATCGATGTCCTGCGAAGGTATTCCAATTCCGCGGTCTGTAAATTTCATGATCAGATTCTTTCTAATTTTCCTGATACTAATCTTTAGGTACTTCTTATCAGGGTTTGAGTATTTATAAGCGTTGTCTATGAGGTTTTGAAAGATGCTTCCCAGCAGAACGGGATCTGTTTTAAAATATTCGATTCCATCAATTTGACATACAATGTCAAACTTCGGATACTTAATCTGATAAGCATCGATCATATTCTGACAAAAAACGTCGAGGTTTATGCTTTCCTCTTTAATTTTAATGGCCTTATTTTCAATTTGGGTAAACGAGAGAAGTTTATTCATCAAGTCGTTAAGCTTATCTGCTTCTTCGTCGAGAATTTTTCCATAATGCAACCTTTCCTTGTCGGATAATGTAGCCGCACTTCGGATATTATTCCCAGCAATCTTAATTACGCTGACAGGTGTCTTGAACTCGTGTGTAAGGTTATTGACAAAATCATACTGAAGCTTGAACATTTTTCTATTAACGTTCAGGTTGCGGTAAATTAAATATCCAATTAGAAGTAAGACTCCATATGTGATAAACAGGCCCCCAGCAATAGGGATGAACCGTCGGTTTATCTCTTTCATCAGATAACTCTTGTTGGAACTGAAGTACAGTTTATAATCTGAGAATGGGCCGGATAAGGGCAAATCATTACTGATCAGTTCAGGGTCATTTGCCAAAGACTCATATACCAATGGCTTGATGCTAATATGTTGATAGAGCTGAGGATTAGTATTTCGAATGGTAAGTTTGAGCGGATCCAGATAGAAGGTGAGGAGGTCTATTTCATAAACCGGCGATATAGGCAGGTCCTTAGTCATTAGCTCCTTATAGATTTTTAACTCCTCCCGCCTGGGAACATTCATATATGTTATCCGATTCGAGGTAATGGTATAAAAAACATCAAAACGATCATCATCGTTGAGGGCTTTAGAGGTATCAGAAGACTCCACAAATTCCGTGAATTTGATCGCCATCTTATTGAATTCATCTCCGGTTTTCAGAGAAAATGTGCTGTTGGCAGAATTATTTTTAAAGACTAATATGGAGTCTCTTTCCATGTCCCGATCAAATTGAAAAACTGACTTGGGACCCATAGCCAAATTATCAACCTTGACACCATTCGGGATTTGGTGGTTACTAATTGCTGCATCATAAAAGACAATCCGATCTACAAATTTAAATTTCCGGAAAATCGTGTCAACGTATTTAACGGCCTGGCTAGAGTCGAGATAACCCTGATAGAAAGAGATTTCGGGGATCTTATTCTGAAAAAAACTATTGTAGGGCTTTACCGTCTCCTCAAAAACTCCAATCTTTTGCGAAACAAATTCGTTCTCGACATATTTGGAAGTAAGGTTATAGGCTAAGTAAAATGCAACAGCCACGGAGGCTGTGATTAAAATCAGGAAGCTAGTACTTAAGGAGAAATTTTTTCGGTAGATCTGCTGATACTCCTTCATTTATCACTCTATTCGTAGATTTTTATCAAGAAACTTTTCAAGTTCCATGTAAAACTCCAATTTATTTTCGGCATTCCGAAAATAGTGCCCCTCATTTTCTTTAAGAATGTAAGTTACCGGAACATTCCTCTTTTTCAGCTCCTTAACGAATTGGTTCGTTTCATTCATATTAACGCGGGGGTCTCTTGCTCCCTGGGCAATTAATACCGGCACGCGGATCTTGTCGGTATGAAAAATAGGTGATACAGCACGGAAATAATCTGCATCTGCTTCGGGGTTACCTACAATCTCGTAATACATCTGTAGGTATGGCCGGTAGTATGGCGGGATGTCTTTCAAATAAGCAAATAAGTTGGTGAAGCCTGAGTGAGACGCCCCACACTTATACAGTGATGGACGGAAAATTAAACCATGAAGGGCTGAGTAACCGCCAAAACTTGACCCATAAATACCAATGCGTTTTGGATCAGCGATCTTCTCCGCTATCATCCACCGGACCCCGTCAGTAATATCGTCCTGCATTTTTCCTCCCCACTCTTTAAAGCCAGCAATCCAGAATTTCTTGCCATAACCCTTGGAACCTCTATAATTGACCTGAAATACAGCATATCCGCGGTTAGCGAGAAACTGTACCTCCGAATTATAACCCCAGCTATTACGGGCATCGGGGCCACCATGAGGCATAACCACCACCGGAAGCATTGTTTCTTTTTTTCCCTTAGGCAGAGTAAGGTAGCCGTTAACGGTTAGACCATCGCGCGTTTTGTAAGAGATTGGCTTCATTTTAGCCATGTCTTCCAAATTAATTGATGGGTTAACATCGCTGAGTTTCACCAGCTTATTATCAGCATTAGTATATAAATAATACGAGCCTGGATTTCGGTCGGTGTAAGTACGTATAATGAACTTAGTTTCTGAAGCATCCGAACCCGTAACCTTTATTTCGTTATTGGGAAGTAGTTTTTCCAGCCGTCCATACATGGCCTTTATCGAATCGTCCAAATAGTGGCGCTCCTTTTTCCAGGTTTCATAACCCGCATATATGAGTTTGTCTTTATTTGCAGAAAAAACTGCCTCAGATACGTCCACTTCCGAGTTACTATAGATAACACGGTGCTCCTTTCCCGTGACACAATCGAGCTCAACAAGAGCCATCTTATCTCTGTTTTTATTGGACAAAGCATAGATGCAGGTATTATCCGTGCTAAAGCCTACCGGCGCAATACTTACTTTGAAGTTATTAGTAAGAACCGGGTTAAAGTCGACCTCCTCAGATTCTCTATATAACAAGGTTTCATTTACCCCGTCGCTGGCAATTGCCATCCGAAGTTGGCCATCCCTGTCGGCGTACCATTTAGTAATGTTGCCAGGATTTCGGACAAGCAGGGAAAGTTCGCCAGTCTGAATGTTTAGCCGATAGGCATCGAAAACAGTAGAATCGCGCCTGTTTAAGGAAACCAGCACATTGTTGTCCTGAACCGGTTCCGTTGTAATCATCCGGATTTTAGTGTCAGCAAATGATATTAACTCCCGCTTGTTCGAACCATCTCTCGTGACCGCGAAAAGACCGTAGTCATCTTTCTCAGTTTCGTTCTTGAGATAAAGCAACTCATTGTTATTTGCCCATAGATAATAAATGATATTCCTGTTGGTGTCGCAGGTTATTTGGGTAGTATTCTTCCCATCCCAGGTTTCCACATAAATATGTATGCGGTTGTTGTCTGGCTTGAGATAAGAGATGTACTCCCCATCCGGTGAAACCAGAAACGTTGTTTTGAACTCTGACTTAAAGAAATTCTCGACAGGGATGCGATCTGCCGTATTTTCCATAGTACAGGATATGCTACCAAGTAAAATAAAAAAAAGAAAATATTTTTTAAAAAACTGCATTTCCAGGTTATGTACCAAATTTTTAACAAAAGTCTACAAAATGGTTGCAATGAAAAAATTGCAACCAAAAAATTACCACCGGGCGAAAATTCATGGGGTAATTTCAGTGTTCAAATTTCAAGATACTAAAAGATTCAGCAACCGAGCTGACGACAGCGTAACATTTAAACTACAAGTGTTTGATAAAAAAAAATATGCCCGTACTTTATTAATAGCCAGGCCGTTCATATTAATGGTGACAATTTATCGGTATATTAGTTCCTGCCTGTTTTAGTATTAATTTTGAGATGAAAAAAATACTTGTCTTGCTTATCGTGATTTTGAGCGCTTCGCCCCTAATGGCGCAGCTCAGTCCGGATGAAGCGCTCGCAGTTCAGTATTTTCAAACAGGGGAGTTCGACAAGGCAGCTGTTATCTACGAAAAACTCTTCAACAGGACAAAGAACCCCGGCTACTATGATCCACTTTTCACGTCCTGGATAAAGACTACGAGGTATGACGAGGCTGAAGAATTGGCTAGAAAGCTTTTAAAAGCACAGGCTGGCAATTATACCTATGCTGTAGATATTGGGCGGATCCATCAGGAAAGAGGTGAGCAGGAAAA
>NZ_JBASJU010000017.1:0-2075 GCF_049655485.1 Daejeonella sp. | reverse complement strand
CGTGAAGCGGATTGTAAGGGATATTATTCTCACTTATATAGTCTTTTACTTTCTCCAGCGTCCAGTCGAAAATAGGGTGGTATTTCAGCAGCTGATTTCCTTCATCCCATTCCACATTATCCATATGTTCCCGGTTCATCGATTGATCAGCCCGTATGCCGGTGATCCAGACCGAATTCCCCGAAAGGGCGCGTTTTAGCGGTTCAACCTTCCGTATGCCGCAGCACTCCTTCCGGTTTTCCACTGATTCGTAAAAGCTGCTCGGCCCTTTCGTGCTGATCATATCTTCTACTGCATGTGTATTTGGGTAATAAGCATGGATCTGCTTTCCGTACATTTCCAGCGTCCTGTTCCACACATAATACGTCTCCGGAAATAAGCGACCTGTCTCCAGTGTAAACACTTTGATAGGCAAATTATTTTTGAAAATGATATGCGATATCACCTGATCCTCCCAGCCAAAACTGGTAGAAAACACAACCTTACCGGGATATAAATCAGCAATGTACTTCAGCGATTCTTCGATCTCTAAACCTTTTATCCCCTGAAGTAATTTCTGTGAGTACATTATAAAAACATTAAATTATTTTGAATTATCTAAAGCCCTCGTAAGATCTTCAATAATATCATCCGCATCTTCGAGCCCCACCGATACCCGGATACTTCCCGGGAAAATGCCAATTTGCGCGCGCTCTTCGTCGGTAAGTTTGGAATGAGTAGTAGAAGCCGAATGTGTGGCGATGCTCCGTGTGTCGCCAAGGTTTGATGACAAACTAATCATCTCCAGGGCGTCCATAAACCGCATCGCTCTTTCCATTCCGCCCTTGATAATAAAAGTCACTATTCCGCCACCCTGCTTCATCTGACGTTTTGCAAGATCATACTGCGGGTGCGATGGAAGAAAAGGGTAACGCACCACTTCTACTTCCGGATGTTTTTCTAATACCTCCGCAACTTTCAGAGCATTAGCGCAATGCCTGTCCATACGTACTGGCAATGTTTCCAGACTTTTAGAAAACACCCATGCGTTAAAAGCCGACATCGCCGGCCCCGTATGCCTGATGAAAAACATCATCTCTTTGATTAGATCTTTTCGTCCCACGACAACTCCGCCCAATACACGTCCCTGGCCGTCCATATATTTCGTAGAGGAGTGGCTAACAAGATCAGCACCGTATAGAATAGGTTTTTGCAGATAGGGAGTCGCGAAACAGTTATCTACATTAAGGATGAAATTGTGCTTCTTCTTTAAAGCACCGAGCCATTCCAAATCGACCAGTTCGAGGCCGGGATTAGATGGGGTCTCCAGAAAAACCATTTTGGTTTCAGGCCTTAATGCTTTCTCAAAATCCTCTGGTTTCGACGCATCAACGTAGGTAGTGGTGATACCCCATCTGGGCAAAAGCTGAGTAAAGAGCTGATGAGTTGAGCCAAATATGGAACGGAAGGCCACGATATGATCACCGCTTCTCAGCAAACCCGCGAATGAAGCGAAAACAGCAGCCATACCGGATGAGAATGCCAACCCAGCTTCTGCACCCTCTGCATCGCAAACCTTTTGTATAAATTCCGATGTATTTGGATTCGAATAGCGGGAATATACATTGCCCTCAACCTCCTCCGTGAACAGGGTCCGTCCATGTTCTGCATCGTCAAACATAAAACTTGACGTTAAATACAGAGGCACGGAATGTTCCCCCTGACTGGTTCTTGGGACTTGTGTTCGGATGAGCTTTGATGATTCCTTCATTATCTTGAGATTTCGGTAAAAATACTTATTTATATAACATAATAAGGGTTGAGAGAATCGTTTTAAGGCTTACGATGATCACGATCACCCCCACAGCCATCATGATGGCCTTCACTGAAATCTTGTTGGATAATCTGGCAGCAATCGGAGAGGCAAGCGCACTTCCGATGACTAAACCTAAGATGGCTTCCCAGTATACCTCATTAAGAAGGGTCAGGAATGTTAAAGAGCTCATTAGCGCAATAAAGAACCTGCTTAATTTCACAGTTCCCAGAGAGTAACGGGCATTTCTTCCTCCGGCAATAAGGGATGACAGAACAATTGA
>NZ_JBASJU010000016.1:0-9087 GCF_049655485.1 Daejeonella sp. | reverse complement strand
GCCTGGGGCGATGTAAACCGGGCTCGCATCAATAACAAAGATATCCCAATTAGCGGGGCAACCGGGGAGCTGGGGACTTTCAGCGTACTATGGTTCGTACCTCACAAAACAGATTCGCTAAAACGTGAAACCCGCGGGGGTGATGGCTGGGTTATCGCAGTAGAATTCGGTAAAACTCCAAGGGCTTATTCTGTCCTAACCTATGGCAATAGCAATAAAGAAAGTTCACCGCATTTCGCTGATCAGCTGGAATTATATGCAGATAAAAAGATGAAACCGGTAGTCTTTACGGATGAAGATATTAAAAAGGGGGTGATTAAGGAGTATAGGCCGGGGAGGGAGTGAAAGGTAAAAACTGAAAACTGAAAGGGGAAAATTGAAAGGGGAAAACTGAAAACTGGGAGGGGAAAAGTGAAAGGGAAAAGCTTAAAGTTGAAAGCTGAGAGCACAATATGGGAAAGTAAAAGGTGACAATTAGGAAACAATTCCAAGGAATTATGTAACTCTGAATTCAATTTTTTTCTCAATATTTGCAGGAGAATCACGTGAAAAAGTTCATAGTCACCATATTAGCCGTTTTTTATCTGGGTGTTGCATCCGGAGCAACCATGCATTTTCATTATTGCATGGGAACCCTGATTGACCTTGGGCTTGTATCTGAGAAATCTAAAGATTGCAGCAATTGCGGCATGGAAGCTGAAGAAAGCGAGAAATGCTGCACAAAGGAGAGCAAACAAGTTCAAGTTGATGAGGCCCAAAGGCTCAATGACAATCCTTTTCAGTTCAAAACTTTTACTGAAGATCTTTCCTGGAACAGATTTTCCTTCCTGCCTGAATTTTATCCCGTTTCTCTGATAGAAGAGAAACCTCTGGCTAATGCGCCTCCTGTTAAAGACAATACCCCTGTCTTTATCCGAAACTGCAACTTCCGAATATAATATCCGTTTCAAATGCTGATGCTGTTCCAATAGCATAGCACAGGCATTCAATGCCTAAACTCCATTTTTTCTCAATTCTTACTGAAATATCTTGAAATCCACTGCGCATTTCGTTGTGGTTTACAATCAAAAAACATGGTAGAGAAACTTATTGAATTCTCCTTGCGGAATAGATTCCTCGTTTTACTTCTGGCAGCTGGAATATTTGGCTGGGGCATCTATTCGGTTAAAACGAGTAAAATCGATGCAATCCCAGACCTGTCGGAAAATCAGGTCATAGTATTTACTGAATGGATGGGAAGAAGTCCTCAGATCATCGAAGACCAGATTACCTATCCGCTGGTGACCAACCTCCAGGGTTTGCCAAAAGTGAAGTATGTGAGGGCAAATTCCATGTTTGGGATGAGCTTTATCTATATCATCTTTGAAGATAATGTTGATGTTTATTGGGCTCGTTCCAGAGTTCTTGAACGGCTAAATTCCATTGGAAATGCACTTCCAGAGGGGGTTACCCCTACTATGGGCCCGGATGGGACAGGCGTCGGTCATGTTTTGTGGTATACTCTGGATGCTCCCGGAATGGATCTCGGTGAACAACGGACGGTGCAGGATTGGTATATCAAATTCGCTCTCCAAAATGTTTCCGGAGTAAGTGAAATAGCCTCATTCGGCGGTTTTCAGAAGCAATATCAAATAAACATTGATCCTAATAAACTCACTTATTATAAGCTGACGATAGCGGATATAACCCGCGCTGTAAATTCAAATAACAATGAAGCAGGCGGGCGAAAATTTGAGATGAATGATGTGGGATACATCATAAAAACTACCGGATACCTGAAGTCGATTGAGGAGATAGAAAACCTCGCCGTGCGGACGCAAAACTCAATCCCTGTTAAAATAAGAGATCTGGCAACAGTCCAAATGGCCGGGGAAAGCCGCCTGGGGATATTTGACTATAACGGAGAAGGCGAAGCGGTAGGCGGCATTGTTGTTATGCGCTACGGTGAGAACGCCGATGAAACCATTCAAAAGGTAAAAGCAAAAATGGCCGAAGTAAGCAAGGGGCTCCCGGAGGGAGTGAAATTTAATATAGTGTATGACCGGGGTGAATTGATTGAAGAGTCGATTTCCTCTATTAAAAACACGCTTATTCAGGAAATGATTGTGGTTTCACTTATTGTCATTGCATTTTTATTTCACTGGAGAAGTGCAATAAGTATCATTATCCAAATCCCCATAACAATTGCGGCAAGCTTTATCATACTGAACGCATTTGATATCTCATCAAACATCATGTCGCTGACCGGTATCGCACTTGCAATTGGGGTAATTGTCGATAATGGAATTATAATGGCCGAAAACTCATACAAACACCTTGCGGTAAGGCAAGCCGAACTTAACGTTTTAAGAAATGGAGAGGAGTCAGATGCAAAATAGATTTAACAGCTTCTTTAAGCGAAAAGAACAGAAGGACGGTTATGTTAAACTTTCGAGTGAAGAAAGGCTGAGCATTATTTCAAAAGCCTGTAAGCAGGTGTCACGGGGTGTCTTCTACTCTACTATCATAATTATCACCTCCTTTCTTCCGGTGTTTCTTTTGACCGGGCAGGAAGGAAAGCTATTTCATCCCCTGGCTTACACCAAGACATTCATACTGATTGTAGATGCTTTTCTGGTGCTCACCCTGGCACCCGTCATCATTTCCTTCTTCATGAAAGGAAGGTTCCGGGCCGAGCATGAGAATCCCATCAACCGATGGATGGAAAAAAGGTATGAACCGATTATTCGTGCTTGTATCAAGTATCGCAAAACAACTTTGGGGATAAATATCCTTGCGCTTTTGATCAGCATCCCGATGGTGATGAGCCTGGGCCGGGAGTTTATGCCACCGCTGGATGAGCAGTCCATTTTGTTTATGCCTGTTACCCTACCGGATATATCAAATGCAGAAGTCAAACGAATATTACAGGTTCAGGATAAACTGATTAAATCGGTACCCGAAGTGGATAAGGTCCTCGGAAAAGCAGGGAGAGCAAATACAGCGACTGATAATTCGCCAATAAGTATGATCGAAACAATCATCTCCTTGAAACCTAAGAGCGAATGGCGTCCTGGGATCACCAAAAAAGACATTATTGCTGAACTGGATGCTAAGCTCCAGATACCTGGCGTGGTAAATGGCTGGACTCAGCCCATTATCAACCGGATTAACATGCTTTCCACAGGTATCCGTACGGATGTGGGTGTTAAAGTTTACGGGCAGGATTTAAATCAAATTTCTGCGGTATCTCAAAAAGTTCAATCATTATTAAAGAATGTAGAAGGCGTTAAAGATTTATACGTGGAACCAGTTACCGGCGGAAAATATCTGGAGATAGTGATCAAGCGCGACAGGCTGGAACGTTATGGTTTAACTGTAGATGATGTTAACGCCACAGTTGAAACTGCAATAGGCGGTGCCCCATTCGGCACTACAATCGAAGGAAGACAGCGTTTGAATATTCATTTAAGACTCGGTCAGGATTACCGCAATAGCATTGACAGGATTAAGCGGATTCCGTTAAATTCGGCTGATGCTGGCACGGTTCCGCTTTCATCCGTAGCTGATATACGCTTCGCCGATGGCCCGCCGATGATCACTTCCGAAAATGCTCTGTTAAGGGGTGCAGTCATGTTCAATGTAAGGGACAGGGATTTGGGAAGCACGGTTCAGGAAGCGGTGGACAAACTCAATAAGGATCTCAAACTGCCTAATGGATATTTTGTGGAATGGAGCGGGCAGTATGAAAACCTGATTCGGGGGCAAAAGACTTTATTATACATTTTGCCGATCGTGCTGATCATTATATTCATATCGCTCTATCTGGCATTTAAGTCGGCTCGAGAAGCATTTTTAAGCCTGATAACGATTCCGTTCGCCTTAATCGGAGGCGCCTACCTCATCTTTTTCTGGGGAGTCAATATGTCGGTAGCCGTTGCGGTAGGTTTTATCGCTTTATTCGGAATTGCCGTAGAAACCGGGGTTGTCATGGTCATTTATCTCAATGATTCAATGAAGCAGCTGGTCGCTTTGAAGGGCAACTCAAGCGAAACCATTACAAAGGAAGATTTAAGGGAATATGTTATCAATGGGGCAGCGAAACGACTGCGTCCAAAGATTATGACGGTATGCGTGGCCTTGTTCGGTTTGACACCGGTATTATGGTCTGCAGGTGTGGGCAGTGATATGATGCAGCCTATTGTTTTACCGATGATAGGCGGAGTTTTAACCTCCTCCACGCATATCCTGTTGGTAACCCCGCTCATCTTTCTGATGACAAAAGAATATGAATTAAAAAAGTTTGGAAAACTGGAGGTGAACGATGATCAGCATTAGAAAATTTATCCTGCCTGTATTAATGATGGGATCAACCCTGACATACGGACAGGAAGTATTAAGCCTGGATAAGGTATTACAGGAGATTAGAACTAACAATCCTCTCTTGAAATCCTTTGACAGCCAGGTTGCAAGCCAGGATGCAAAGATAGAAGGTGCCGGATCCTGGATGGCTCCTATGGTTGGGGCCGGAACTTTCATGACGCCCTACCCTGGTTCAAAGGTAGAGGATGAATCAGACAAAGGAGCCTGGATGTTATCCGCTGAGCAGGATATTCCTAATCCCGCAAAGGTAAAAGCAAAAGAAAAATATTTTGCGGCACAGTCCTCCATCACAAGGGCCGCACAGGGAGTCCAGGCCAATTTATTAAATGCCCGAGCCAAACAGCTGTATTACGAACTGATTGTAGCAAATAAGAAAATAGCTTTTCAAAAAGAAAACCTAACGATTATGGGTACGATGAAAAAGCTTGCGGAAATTCGCTATCCATATAATCAGGGTTCATTAAGTCAGGTTTTTAAAGCTGAAGGACGGCTATATGAATCGGAGAATATGATTCTAATGACCGAAAGTGAATTGCGATCTAAAAAGATAGCCTTAAACGCTTTAATGTACCGCCCGGTTAATTCGGATTTCAGGGTAGACACCAACCTGGTGATATCTTTTAGACCGATCGCCGTTCTGGATACATCTTATTTAGGAGCCAGCAGGAGTGATATACGGCAAATGGACTATAGTATCCGTGCTATGGAACTAAACATTAATCAAATGCGTCAGGAAGCCAAGCCTGATTTTCGCATCCGATTTGACCACATGGCTAACCGGGCTCCGATGATGCCAAGTCAGTACACCATTATGGGCATGATATCAATTCCTATTGCCCCCTGGTCGTCGAAAATGTATAAGTCGGAAGTGAGGTCCATG
The DNA here is from genome assembly GCF_049655485.1 of Daejeonella sp. GTDB lineage: Bacteria > Bacteroidota > Bacteroidia > Sphingobacteriales > Sphingobacteriaceae > Daejeonella. The sequence goes on along the minus strand of NZ_JBASJU010000016.1, from coordinate 3,845 downwards.
AATTTTGAGCGTGAGGCAATGCGTCTGCAGAAAGATGCCATGCTTTCTGAAATGCTTGGTATGACAAAATCTATGGAGACGGAGCTAGTCAACATGCAAGTCCGGTTAAAAAATTACGAGACAAAAATACTGCCCGCTTTAAATAAGAATCTCAAAGTGTCTATGCTGACTTACCAGGAGAATAAAGGGGATGTAAATACAGTAATTGACGGCTGGGAAGCAGTGAATATGGCACAAATGAACTATCTGGAACAGCTACAGAAATTTTATCAAATGATTGTTGAATATGAAAAGAATATTGAAAGGTAATTTTGCGATAATCGTTCTATTGAGCATCTTTTTTATCTCTGCTTGTACAGGAAAAGCCCAGGAGGGGGAATCCGCGAGTGCGGCTAAACATACTTGCCCGATGCATCCTGAAATTATTAACGAGGGGCCTGGCATCTGTCCAATATGCAAGATGGATTTAGTGCCCATACAATCGTCAGGGAAAGATGCTGGCCGAATTGACACATTGGAAACACTGGTGAAACCTACTAATCAGTTTGTTGTTTCTGACATCGCCACAATAAAGCCGGAGAAAGGCTCGAAGGTGCAGGACATAATTGTAAGAGGGATAATCAATTATAATATGAATGGTCAAAATTCAGTTTCGTCGAAAGTAAACGGAAGGATTGAAAAATTGTATGTAAAGTATAATTATCAGCCGGTATCAAAAGGTCAAAAGCTTATGGATGTTTACAGTCCTGACCTGGCCAGCGCACAACAGGAATTACTCTTCCTGAAAAATAATAATGAACCCGCACTTTTAGAACAGGCGAAAAAGAAACTCCGGCTTCTGGGTAGCACAGAGCAACAAATCAAAAGGGTCCTGAGCACAGGTAAAATAGATTATACCGTCAGTATTTATAGCCCCTACTCAGGTTATGTATCAGAACTTCAAAATGTGTCTTCGCCTTCTGCTGCAACCGCTTCAGCGGGAGGTACAGTTATTTCATCTGAATCAGGAAATAGCTCTTCGTCAATGGGCGGAATGGGAGGTTCTTCCGGTGCTGCATCGAACTCGTCAGGCATACCTGATGTAGCCAGCAATACCCCATTGCAGCTTAGGGAAGGGCAATATCTATCAGCAGGCCAACGGCTTTTTAACCAGGTTAACACTAATTCGGTTTGGGCTGAATTCTATGTTAATCCAGAAAAACTGGATGAGTTTAAAAAAGGTACGATGATCAGCATACAGTCTGTAGACATTGACACTAAAAATCGCCGTGTTCCCGTAAGCCTGATCCAGCCATATTACAGTGAGGGTACAAATTACTCGCTTGTGAGAGCTAACTTAAGCAATGCGGATAAATCATGGAAAGTTGGTGAATTGATTACGGTGAAAAATACGAGTACTAGAAATACAGGAACCTGGGTCCCCCGATCAGCTGTGCTTCAACTAGGAACCCGCTATGTATCATTCATTAAGAAAAGCAATGCGTTTGTACCTGTTTACGTAGATATAAAAGCCCTTTCGGGTGAATGGGCAGATATAGGTAACAGTATAAACGAGGATCAGGAGCTAGCAGTGAATGCCTGGTTTTTGGTCGACAGTGAGAGCTTTATTAACGTTCAAAATTTAACGGCACAATAGAATGGAAAGAATAAGATTTTTAAGAAGGCTTGTATTGATGGTGCTGATCCCTTTATTCTATATTTCGGGATGCACCAATGAGAAAGAAACCGCTTCTTCTCAAAATTTCACGTGCCCTATGCACCCGCAGATCATCAAAGATGGTCCGTCTTCCTGCCCCATTTGCGGAATGAATCTGGTTCCCGTTACTAAGAGTGGAACTAATGACGAAATTGTTTTAATGGATAGCCAGATCCAGCTGGCCAATATTACAACCATGCCCATTGCAAGCAGCAACTTCGGCACTTCCAAAGTTTTAAACGCCAGGCTGGTAACTAATCCCGAACTTTCAGAGCTAATATCGAGCAGATATGCCGGTCGCATTGAACGGCTCTATGTCAAGGAAACTGGTCGTCAGGTTTCTAAAGGGCAAGCTTTGTTCCAGATCTATAGTGAAGAACTGCAAACACTTCAACAGGATTATTTGCTACAGCTTAAACAAAGCGCAGCATTTCCTAATGAGAAGATCTATCTAACACTTCGGGACGCAGCTAAAAATAAGCTTCGGCTGTTTGGCTATTCCAATACTCAGATAGCCAACCTGGCGCGAAGCAGTAAAACATCACCTCTTATAACGGTAAATGCCACTGTTTCAGGTGTGGTAAATGAAGTTAATGTATCCGAAGGCCAGTATGTTTCTGCTGGTTCACCCATCGTAAGTTTAGAGAATTACAGCCAGCTATGGGTTGAAGCCGATGTCTATCCGGATGAAGCCGGTTTAATCAAAATTGGAACTCCGGTAAAAGTAAGAATCGACGGCTTCCCGGAATTGGAACAGACCCTGAAAATTAATTTCATTTCGCCACAAATAGACGCTGCAAGCCAGGTTTTGAAAGTAAGGGCACCGATATCCAGTCAGGGGAAGTTACAGTCCGGAATGCAAGCTACAGTACTGCTAAATACTGAAAATATCAGCGATGCTGTTGCTCTGCCCCTCAGTGCAGTAATCAGAGACGGTAAAGGGGCACACGTATGGATTAAAACAGGAAAAAATACATTTGCTCCCAAAATGGTAACAACGGGTCAGGAAGATGCCAATCAAATTATTATCACTTCAGGCCTGGAAAATGTTAAAGAAGTAGTAGTAAGTGGTGCTTATTTATTATCTAGTGAATTTATCCTGAAAAAGGGTTCTGATGCTATGTCAACTCACGACATGAGTAAGATGTAACATCATACAATAATGTAATTCTTTCAATGGATTATATAAAGCTTCGAGTCCCACCGAATGTAATTTTGTGGTATAAATTATTGTTATGTCTACAGATACATTATTGCAAAAACCAAAAGGGAATAATAAGGCAAAAAGGGAAACATTCCCTGTCACAGGTATGACTTGTGCAGCCTGCGCAGGAAGTTTAGAATCGATGCTCAAATCAGCCGATGGGGTATACGATGCCGGAGTCAACTTCGCCAATCAAACGGCATGGGCAGAATTTGATGCAGAAAAAACTAACCCTTCTGAGCTTCAAAAAACTATCCGTTCTATAGGATACGATATTATTATTAACGTCGAGAATCCTTCGGAAGTCCAGGAAGAAATGCAGATAAAGCATTATCAGGAAATAAAGCACCGCACAATCTGGGCATCCATTCTTTCTTTTCCGGTTTTCATTATAGGTATGTTTTTCATGGACATGCCCTACGGTCCATGGATCTCCATGGTTTTGACAGCGCCTGTACTATTTTGGTTTGGCAGGGACTTCTTCATTAATGCCTGGAAACAAGCCAAATATGGTAAAACGAATATGGATACCCTGGTTGCTTTAAGCACCGGAATTGCATTTATATTCAGCGCATTTAATACCATCTATCCCGAATACTGGCATGCCCGGGGAATTCATCCGCATGTTTATTATGAAGCAGCTTCGGTAATTATCGCCTTTATATTATTAGGCAAGCTTCTGGAAGAAAAGGCGAAGTCTAATACCTCGTCGGCCATAAAAAAATTGATGGGCCTGCAACCAAAAACCGTCCGCATTTTGGTTGATGGTAAGGAGCAGGATATCCCTACAGCATCTGTTGAAAAGGGGAACTTAATTGTACTTCGTCCCGGAGAAAAGGTTCCTGTCGATGGCGCTGTTATTTCTGGCTCATCCTATGTAGATGAAAGTATGATAACAGGTGAGCCCGTACCAGTTCTAAAACAAAAAGATGAAAAGGTCTTTGC
>NZ_JBASJU010000015.1:0-2027 GCF_049655485.1 Daejeonella sp. | reverse complement strand
AGAAGACATGTCTTTACAAATATCCAACTCCCTCTAATGTTTGCCCTCCCACAATGGCCGAGATCCGAATACAATGCCTCTGCCCCGGTGGTACATAAAAAGACGCCCCCCAGAATGAAGAATGCATTGGGGTTAGTTGATAGGATATAATAGGCATAGTATGGATTAACTGCCTTTAATATCTCTGGAAAAGGGATGATATACGATAGGCCAAGAACTGCCAGCATTCCAAACCATATAAACATCACTGGTCCAAAGGTTTTACCCACCAGCGAGGTACCAAACTGTTGAATGATAAACAAGCCCGTTAAGATTGCAATGACAATAGAAATTGTAGGAAGGCCGGGATATCGGATACTTAGACCTTCAATTGCTGCAGAAACGGTAATAGGCGGTGTGATAATACCATCAGCCAGTAAAGCCGCACCCCCGATCATCGCTGGTATAACGAGCCATTTGGCTTTCCTTTTGACCAGAGAATACAAGGAAAAAATACCCCCCTCACCCTTATTATCAGCCTGCAGTGTTATCAATACATATTTGATGGTAGTTTGAAGGGTTAGCGTCCAGAATATGCAGGATAGTCCCCCTAATATAAGTTCAGATGTGATCGTTTGTTGTCCGATTATAGCTTTGAAAACATACAGTGGAGAGGTACCGATATCTCCGTAAATAATACCTAAACTTATTAATAATCCGGCTCCTGATAACTTGTGTAAACTTTTGCTGGCTGACATGTAAATAGTTATTTATTAGACAATTGTGTAGTGAAAATTGATGTAATCATTTAATGAGCAATCGGCAGTTTGAAACCAAACCTGCTTCCTGATCCCGGCTTGCTCTCAACGAAGATCACTCCCTTCTGTGCTTCTATAAAATCTTTAGAAATGGAAAGACCAAGGCCAGTGCCGGATCTTTTCCCTTCCGTGGGAACCTGGAAAAATCGTTCAAACAGCCGTGCCTGATATTGCTCTTCTATACCGTTCCCAAAGTCTTTTACTGAAAATTCTACCATATCGATCGATTGTGAAATCTGAACTATAATTTTTGACTTCTCAGGGCTATAACGTAATGCATTGGAGAGTAGGTTTATCAATACCCAGGTAGTCTTCTCTACATCGGCATAAACCCTGGGCAGACCGGGCTGGCTGATACATTCGATCTGAATATGCTGCTGATCTGCCTGAAACTTTATCGAATTAATGGCATAATCCACAATCTGATCTGGCTTTGTGGCTATAAAGTTCAAGTGGATATTCCCTGTTTCAACCTGCGCCATATCTAGTAGCTCGCTGGTAATTTTTAGCAAGCGCAGTGTGTCATCCTTAATATTTTCAAGAAGGCTTAATTGCTCGGTATTCAGGCTACCAACCCTCGAATCAGTAAGAAGCTTAAGGCTTAATTTGATGGAGGAAATAGGTGTTTTTAGTTCGTGGGAAATCGTAGCTATAAAATTAGTTTTGGCGTCCTCCAGTTCTCTGAATTTGGTGATGTTTTTGAGGATATAAACTTCGCCAGCAGACTCACTGGATGTTAAAATGGGTTTGTCTTCATTATACTGTGTGCTGGGGATCATTATTTCCCGGCTTTCCAGCTGGAAGTAAGATTCCCGACCATTAGCATAAATCTTAATTGCTTTTTCACTTTGTTTATTATCGAGCAAATTCTTTAAAAGTTCATTTGTGTTCGCGAGTTCGTAGGCATTCAAGCCAATCATCTCATTTCCATGTATTCCCAATAGGTTTTGGGCCAGGGGATTGATAAAGATTATTTCATTTTTTTCATTCAGGCCAATGATCCCATCCTGCATTTGTTCGATAATGGTTTCAATCCTCAGTTTCTCCGAAAGTATTTTTTCCAAATTGCTGTTTTCCCAATCCCTGAGTTTAGCCGCCATCTGGTTGAAGGCTGTTGCTACCGGAGCAAATTCATTATTCTTAGGGAAATCAAGTCTTGCCTGATAATTTTTTCGGCTGATTTCTTTTATTCCTTCCAGGAGTTCAAATAGAGGGTCGGCAATAAAGCCG
>NZ_JBASJU010000014.1:0-46411 GCF_049655485.1 Daejeonella sp. | reverse complement strand
ATTGACCACCGATTTGATCGGTTATATTCGAAAATAAAAGTTTACACCGCCAGAAATGTTACGGGCATGTCAATAAGCTACGAGTTTCGTTTGCCTGTTGCCGGTCTGGTCGGATATACTATTTGTTTAGCAATATCGGTTCCCCAAATCCTAAAGCTGTTAGCCTTGGCAATTGCGTTTTAGCATCCCCGACAATCAGCCAAATCATCTTGTCTGCATTAAGGTATTTATCAGACAGATTCCTGACTTGTTCTAAACTTAAATTCTTTACAATCTCTTCCCGTTGGTTTACATAATCAGGCTTCCAGCCAAACTTGCTAATATTCTCCAGCATATTCAGTTTTGATCCAGCAGTTTCAAAAGTTCTTGCATTACTTTTGATTAAAAATCCCTTGGTTGTTTCCAAATCTTTTTCGCTGTAATTCTTGCCATAATTTTGCAGGATTTCTTTAACCGCTTGTGCAGACTCCAGGGTCACATTGGTTCTCACACTGCTGGCGATAGTAAACGGACCTGCGGTATTTGAGCCTGAGAAACCTGAGTTAATGCCATAGGTATAACCCTTTCCTTCGCGTAATTGCTGGGTTAGCTGTGAGGCAAATCCACCACCACCCAGTATATAGTTCATCACAGTGGCAGGGTAATAATCTTTATCGGTAGCGGCCAGCGCCGGATAGCCAAAGCGCACCACAGATTGTTTTGCGTCCGGCACATCGTAAAAATACACCTGTGATTTTGCAGGCGCTTTTGGTGTGGTATAAACAGGTATGTTCACAGGCTTACTTTTCCAATTGGCAGCAAGTGCGGCCAAAGGATTTGTAATGGCTGTTTTATCTAAAGAACCAACAATGTGCATTTTGGCAAAGACTGGTGACATGCTTTTGCTGTAAAAGGATTTCAGGTCATCAAGGCTTATCGCATTTACGCTTTCAATGGTGCCGAGTAAGTTTTTTGAACGGATGTTGTCTTTCCCAAAGATCAGTTGATTGTAGCTGTTTTGCGCAATAGCCGTCGGATTTGCTTCCTGCTGACGGATTTGGCTAATGGTACTTTGTTTCAGGAGTTCAAATTCCTTTTCATCCCAGCGCGGTTCGAGCAGGATCTCCTGGAGGAGTGCCATTGTAGCCGGGTAATTTCTAGACAATGAGTTTACCCTGATGCGTACATCTTCTGTACCAGCAGAAACCGTTATGCTGGCACCCAATTGATCAATCGCTTCTTCCAATTGTACGGGTGTCTTTTTGCTTGTCCCTTGCGTCATCATCCGGGCCATCAGATTTGATACCCCCACTTTGTTAGGGTCTTCCAACAATAAGCCGCCATCAATTACCAACTCAAATTGCATGAGCGGGACTTCATTATTTTCAATCCCGTATAAACGCAAACCGTTAGCGAGTTTATCGGTCCAGATAACAGGAATTTTCACCTCGGGAGCTTTGCCGTATGACGGCTCTTTACTGCGATCGAAGCTGGACGGTGTACGGGTATAGGTTGCATTTGCGGAAGGATCAATCTTCTCCTCTGCTCCCTGTACGATTGCTTCTTCCACCACATTTGCTTTCGCAGACCCTTCCAAAGCCAATTGGATATTTCCTTTGGGTACAAAACTAGTAGCTACATAATTTTTGTTTTTGATGTATTTGTTATACACCCGCATCACATCGGCGGTAGTAACGGAAAGCGTATTGTTAATGTCTTTTTCAATGAAACCGGGATTACCCGCAAAAATGTTGTACTGAGCCAATTGGCTTCCTTTACCTAATACGCTCGAAAGCGAATTATAGAACCGCGTTTCCAGCCCTGCTTTAATGCGGTTAAGGTCGTTTTCTGAAATACCTTCTTTTTCAAATTTCACAAAGGCCTCATTCACTGCTGCTGCGACTTCATCCAGATCCTTTCCTGTAAAAGCCCTTGCAGATAACTGCATCTGCCCGGCTAATTCCGCTGTACTATTGTACATATTAACGTTCGACGTCAGCTTTTTATCTTCTACTAATACTTTGTAAAAAGGAGCTTTTTTACCATCCGAAAGGTATTGCGCCAAAACCTGCAAGGGATAAGAATCGGGGTGATAATCTTCTACAGTGACCCAGGCCATCGTTAGCTCAGGCAATCTTGCAAAATTATCTTCGTGAAAAAGCTTCACCGTTTCTTTCACAACTCCTGGCCGTTTTACAAGAGGGGGCACAGCCTCGCCTCTTTTTATTTCGATGAAATATTTTTGTACCCATTGACGGGCCTGTGCTTTATCAAAATCTCCTGCCACTACAAGCGTTACATTATTCGGCACATACCATCTTTTAAAAAACTCTTGTACGTCGGGCAGCGTAGCATTTTGCAAATCTTCCAGGGAACCTATTACCTGCCAGTTATATGGATGATCTTCCGGATACAGATGCTTATCGATCACGTAAGAAGTATGGCCATAAGGATTGTTATCGTAACTCTGGCGTTTTTCATTTTTTACTACCTGCTTTTCTTTAGCCAAAACAGCATCAGTAACTGTGTTAATAAACCAGCCCAGTTTATCCGCCTCAGCCCAAAGCATTTTTTCCAGTGCATCATTAGGAACTGTTTGCAAGTAGTTTGTGCGGTCAGTATTAGTAGATCCGTTGGCACCCGAACCACCTATCCTTGCGGTCATTTTGTCAAGCCCGCCTTTTCCAAGGTTCTCAGACTCGAGAAACAGCAGGTGTTCGAACAGATGGGAGAATCCTGTACGGCCGGGTTTTTCCCTTGCTGAGCCGACATGAGCTGTTAATGATACAGCTACAACTGGATCTGAACGGTCGATATGAAATATGACATCCAGCCCATTGGGTAAAGTAAATTTCTCGTAATCTACTTTAAAAGAAGCTTTTGCTATCAGTTGCTGGGCTAACGAAATAGTCGAAACCAATATAAAAAATGAAAAAATAAAATAGAATTTACGCATATTGATACGTGATGTTAAGTGAAAATTCGAGGGTTTGCTACAAAGATATAAAGCTATTTCTTTTGCCAGCAATAACAATAGAAACGCAACGCAAAATTAGCTATAGAGATGAGAAATATGGACAGGCGGTAATCGCGAGGTTTATTATTCATGGGTAAACTAAAACACAAACTAGCATCCCGAGTTTCAGCATCCAGCCTGGGCCGGGAGCAGCATTATTTCGTCGACGATAGCAATTATAAGTCGTACGATGAAAAGAACAATCTAACCCAGCTGTACGACAGTCGCAGCAATACGTACTATGGCTTTTGGAAAGATAAGACTGCCCACCGCATCGATGCAATGACAAGAACTTCGCAACAGTATCAGGTTACCCGGTTAAAGCAGAAGGAAACGATCCTGGGATATGAATGCGAGACTATCCAGGTGATTACTGATGAGTCCACTACGATATACTATTATTCCCCGCAACTCAGAATTGACCACAAGGCTTTTTCGAAACATAACTTTGGCGATTGGAACCGGTATTTGGAAGCGACGAACGGGGCACTCGCCCTTAAATATAAGATCACAAATCATAAGAAGGGGTATGTGTGGACGGTGCTCGCGACTAAAATTATTAGGATGACTTTAAAGGCGGGGGATTTTGAGTTTCCCCGTGGGTATGTGTTGCGTAACTAAGACTAGGATTTGTGTGGAATAGGAGTTGTCTGGAATAGGATTTATAGGATTATAGGATGAATAGGATGCTGGTCTCTCTAATTCCTAAAATTCTGCGTAACCATTAACCCGTACTTCCCTCCATCCAAAATACCAATACCAACTCTACCGAAGGCCTTATGAAGTATATTAGCCCGGTGGCCCGGAGAATTCATCAATCCGGTGTGGGCAAGTTTAAGGGTGGGTGCTAAAGCAAGATTTTCCCCTGCGGTCATGAAGCTGACATTTTCATCGCGGGCACGCTTGGCAGGACTCTCTCCTTCTTTATTTGTATGAGAGAAATAACCTTTAGCAAACATATCCGCCGAATGCAAGCGCGCTACTTTTCTCATTTCGGGATCGGCTAGCAAAGCCGGTAGCTTCTTTTTTTTCCTTTCCTGATTGATGAGTACAAGCATTTCAGCTTCCAGGTCTTCCCGGATTTTATAATTTTTGAGAGTAAAATCTAAAGCTATAGACTTGCTGGCTTCCGGCTCAACTGTAAGAGTAGTAATGGAACGATTTACAGCATCTTCAAATACAGGAGCTAATTTGTCGCCAATCCATTGAACATAAGGGCTGGCAGCAGTAGCAACCGAGCTCTCCCGGGCCCTGGCTGCGATTCCGTCCGACAAGGGTATTGCTAAGAGCAGTGAGCCGAGTACGGCTACATATATCAATCCGTTAATCATGCCTGGAACAATACCTAGTAAGCGGTTGGTGAAACTGATATGTACCCTGTGAGGAAGCTTCGTCAATCCCTTCATTGCTATAGACCATATTACCATCCTCGCTACAGCGAAACAAGCAATAAAAGCTAAAGGAAGAGTCCATAAACTTGCCGGCCCGACATACCTCTCGTAAATAGCTACTACATAACCCGACGCCCAAAAGGAAAACACCAGTCCCGCAGCTAGTACCAGCAAATCGATAGCCCCCAGAATAAACCCTTTCCGATAACCCGAGTAAGTGGCCAAGAGAATAATCAAAAGAAGTATTAAGTCTACCAAATTCATTAAATATATTCTTCAATTCTACCATCCCCTCTAAATTTTCAACCCTCTGTCCTTACTCTTTGCTCTTTGTTCCTTGCTCTTGTTCCTCGTTCCTTGCCCTACTTCCTTCTCCAGGCCTCCCCTCCTCAATCACCCGCTCCTATCTTGGCTCTGGTTCCTGGTTCCCAATCCGGCTTCTACTTCACCTCCACCACCGTCCAATTATTCTCCCTCCTATTCCAAATAATAGAATAATCCTTATTATGAATCAGCTTATAATTCACTGCATTAGGACTGTTTACAAGCCGTAAGAAACCATAGTTATATATCTCATATTTAAACACAAAAGGCTGGGTAGTTTTAAGCGTGACAGGGCTGTAATTTTTTCCGTCGTCCGAAAGATACACGGTCATTGCATTATTGCCATAAAGAGCCAAATTTATCCAGCCACCATCGCTGACTTGCGGGGGAGGATTTTCCTGTGGCTGAGGAACAGGGACCCGTGCAGAATTGGCAGTGTTAGTATTGTTTGCATTTGCATAGTACCAGCCTCTCTGAATAGCATTTACGCGTTCGGCTCTTCCCGGGTGACTTGCATTGCCTTGGGTAGGCGCAATTTTCTGTATAGCAGCGGTGGCCTCCATAAGGCTGGCTCCGATTTTCGCCAATGCATACCCCGAAAAATAGTCGGATTCAAGTTCTTTAGCCGGCGTGCTGCTCTTGCCATTGACCAGATGGTTATAATAATGATGCCCTATTTCATGAGCTAGTACACTTATTGAGGCCCAGCGGGTGTTAGAATATTGGTCCAGAGCTGTCAGGAACTTATTATCGTATATAATTACGCGCTTGCCGTTTTCAACTGCAGCGTAGGCATTATTAGTTCCACTTTCCTCACGAAGCGTAAAATTTTGTCGCCAGTTGACCTTCTCGAGAATAGCCCTGACATACCCCGCGGCTTCATAGCTATTGACAAAATTATGTACTAGAGAAGGAGGTGGTGATAATATCCCGCTGTGGTTAACCTGCTGTGCAAAAGAAAGCTGTGGAATTAAAAGCAGTAACAGGACAATTCGTTTCATCATAGGGAATTTATAACTTATAACGATAGTATCGCTAGCTATGTTATACAACTATCATTCCTGAATGAAAATCCAAAACTATTAGTTGATGCTCAGGATTCTTCTTCAAAATCACCGGGCATTCTAAACTCAGGTCAGTCTAACAGGAAGCACAGTGAAAATTGTTTATAACTACTTGTTAACAAGCTGATTACATATGTAAATATGTGGCAGGGATATTGCTAACTCTGCTTAAACTAATCATAAAAATGAAAACCTTAACAAGTACCCTATTCATGTGCTTTCTTGCGATAGCGGGAATTGCACAATCAACCAGTACCGTGAATATTATATTCCGGGGGATCACAAAAACGACCAACAACTTTGAGGTCAGGATTGATGACAAGCGGTATTTCTCCAATACCAGCCCGAACAATACACCGAACTATAAAATCGCAATTAATAATATCCTTACCGGGACTCGGGCATTAAAGCTTTATCGTTTGAGGAGCAATAATGTTTCTGCAAACGCTAATTCGCAGAACACCCTGATCTACTCTAAAAATTTCATATTAAGAGAACGCTATGACATGAACATCACCGTAAGTGCAAATGGATCTGTTCAATTTAGCGAAACTCTGTCTGAAGTGACTGAACAGCTTAACACCGGACCAATGTCTACGGATGCATTCAACACACTTAAACAGAGCGTAAATTCCCAATGGTCGCAAGCTTTGAAAGCTGAAAAAATCAGAGATGCCTTCGTGAACGCGAATAATCGATTTACCAGTGCGCAGGTGCGACAACTTCTTGTAATGGTTACTTCCGAAAGCGATAAACTTGACCTTGCTAAACTGGCTTATGCTGGTGTAACAGATACCGAAAATTTTGCTGCCCTAAGCAATGTATTCAGCAGTACTACGAGAAGAAATGAATTTGCCGAGTTTGTACGTTCAAAGGCGGAAGCTGAAGCCAGTGCGCGGGTACTTATTTCCGATTCGAACTTTAATACCCTTGTAGCTAATGTTAAAAGTAAATGGTCTCAATCTCTAAAAGGAGAAGCTTTAAGAGACGCATTTATAAACTCTAATCATAATTATACGACAATGCAGGTCAGACAATTAATGGGATTAGTGACTTCTGAAAGCGATCGTTTAGATCTAATCAAACTTGCTTACCCTGTAGTTACTGATGCAGATAATTTTGGTGCATTGTACGACGTATTTGCAAGTACTGCTAAACGTGGAGAATTCAACGATTTTGTCATATCAAAAGGCGGTGCAGCTGCGAATACAGGTGTTAAAGCTCAGATGACTGCTAACAATTTCAATGTCCTGATGACCAGCATCCAGTCCAAATGGTCGCAGGCGCTTAAAACAGATGCGGTAAGGGATGCGTTTAGAAATACGAATAATTACTTCAGCACCGAGCAGATCAGGCAATTAATGGCGCAAGTGACTTCTGAAAACGATCGGATGGAATTGATTAAAATGTCTTATCCGGCAGTAATCGACACGGATAATTTTGGTTCTCTGGTTGACGTCTTTTCAAGCACAGCCTATCGTCTTGAGTTTAACGATTTCGTGGTATCAAAAGGCGGAGTAACGGTCAACACGGGAGTTAGAGCTCAGATGACGGTCAATAATTTTAATATGCTCATGGCTGGTATTCGGTCCAAATCGTCCCAGGCACTTAGAACAGATGCGGTCAGAGATGCGTTCATCAACACGAACAACTTCTTCAGTACGGATCAAATCAGAACCTTACTTACGCAAGTAACTTCAGAATCAGATAGGCTTGCATTAGCGAAACAATCATTCCGTTCAGTAATGGATCCAAACAATTTCTATCAATTGGGTGATCTTTTTACTTCAACTACTTACAAAAATGAGTTCAACACTTTCGTAAATGCCCAAACCGGGACCACTGTAATTCTGCTGTAAAAACACCAATGTCCAACAGTGATTTTAGTGTCTTAGTTCTTACCATCAGAAGTAATTTTTTACAGATCCTTAAAGTTCAGGCTGAAAGAGATGTATTTGCTAACCCAAACAATTATTTCACAACCGCACAAGTAAAACAATTGATTTCTCTGATAAATGCAGAGCCAAGTCGTTTAGAATTGGCAAAACTTTCCTTCAAGACTATAACAGACCCCGAGAACATTTCTTTCTTATATGATCTGTTTCAACTGCAGTCGAGTAAGGATGAATTGGCGGAGTTTGTGAAGAGGTAGGGGACCGAAGTCCTAAGTCGGAGGTCGGAGGTCTGAAGACGGAAGTCGGACAGGGCTCTTCCGCGCTTGTTTGGGGATCTCGTCAATGACACGCGGCCACAGCCGCTGTGTCGCCCGGCTCGTGTCGTCTAGCTCTTCGAAGCTATCCTGACATAAAAGGCCTTTCAGAATGTCACTGAAAGGCCTTTCCCATTAACCTCACCCCCATCATCATTAACCAACCCCAAGTCCTTGCTCTTTGTTCTTTGCTCTTCTCCCCTAAACCAACCTCCCCACTACTTCAAATTTCCCAAACACGCTCACTGTATGCGGTGCATCCTTAAGCTCATCCGTTAAATCCTGCCCCGCCCAATGCTCGTAATGCTTCCCATTCTTCCACAGGCGGCTATGGGTCACATCGTAAATCAAACCTTTATAGGCAATCCAGATCTGGGGTTTGTCCTGCCCATTTCTGAGCGCCAGGTATTGCTTAGTGAACTCAGGCAAATCCATCAGCTTGAAATTGTCTTTCTGGATTTAAAGTACTCAAACAAACGGATATTGATAAGCAGCATCGACATGGAATAGAAATGATCCTCGAAGGGAATTGTACCTACCCGGAAAGCCATATTTTCCGCATCGTTATACATAACAATGGGTATAGAAGTAAGGATGCCGTTAACGATGTAGAAAGGGAGTAATGAAACCAGGAAAGCTAAATAGAACCTTCCCAGATTAGCCTTCTGGAAGAATTCAACATAGCTTAATACAACTAGTACCAGGCCGAATGTGATTAGTGTATACACGCGGTCGTAAAACATCACCAATAAAGTAATGCAGGTGATAATTAGCAGTATGCTTATGATACGGGAAACACCGGCAAGCAGATCCTTTTTGATATAGTAGTTCAGACATTCATAGATAAAGATGCACGCGAAAGGAACGGTTATAAAAAACAAGATCTCTTCGATCGGTAAATTCAGTATATAGGCTCCCATTACATAATCAGGATTAAATGACCACACATCCAGAATGGTGAAGAGGTAATCCCAAATCAGGAAAACAACCCCAGTGATCAGGAGGCCAGGAAAAGTATACTTCCAGCTTTCATAAAATCGAACGCGGCTGTCGAAGGACAGCAGGATGGGAAAGAGTATGGTCAGGAAGTTGATTAGTAGGTAGGAGGACTTCATGAACAAATATAGGAAAACAAAAAACACCGGAATTGCTCCCGGTGTCCTACTCCTAAAAGTATATATTGTTTAGTTTATGTCGATGCTACCTATAAAGTTTCTTCAATTAACCGAATACTGTGTATTTCGCGCATCCGTATCATACGGCTTCAATGATTTCTTAAGCAATTTCCTTGCAACGTGGATACGGGTTTTAACAGTTCCAATTGGAATAGTTAAGTGATCAGCAATCTCATGATATTTATGTCCGTCGAAATGCATTGTAAAAGGGATATAATACTCATCAGGAAGCTTTCCTAACGCATTTTTGATATCCTCCATGATAAACTTTGGCTCGCCCTGGTTTAATGTAGCACTGTACATCAGATTAGCAGACGAAATGTCGTCAGACTTGGTTACAAATGAACTTATCTTAACAAATCTTCTGTAATTGTTAATGAAAGTGTTTTTCATGATGGTATATAACCATCCTTTTAAATTTGTTCCTTCTTTAAACTTATTATAATAAGTGATCGCTTTTAACATGGTATCCTGTACCAGGTCGTTTGCATCGTCTGAATCATGTGTAAAGTGTAAAGCATACATTTTAAGAGAGCTCGCTTGACGCGTAACTAAGGTGTTGAATTCGATTGTATTCATTTTGTTTAGGTTTAGATGTTAAACAAATCAGTTCTTTTCTTCGCAATTCAAAAAAACGATAGTGTTTTTAAGCAGATGACACTTCAACTACAAAGTGTGTGCCCGTTTAGGGATTCTAATAAAAAGGATGGGAATATGGGGGGTGAAACAGGATGGGAAGAGGGAGTTGGAATCCTCGTTATTTGGTTCCTATAAAATATTTACTTCTCGCTCGAGGGTAATGTCAAATCTATTTTTAACGCTGAGGATAATTAATTCAGAGAAGTAATATATCTCATTTCCAGTAGCTTCTCCGTGATTCACAATGACTAAGGCCTGGTTCTTCCATGTACCGGTATTGCCTGAAACTTTGCCTTTCCAGCCGCATTGTTCAATCAGCCATCCGGCTGCAAGCTTTATAAACCCTTCTGATGCCGGGTAATAAACTATGTCCGGAAAATTGGACTGCAACTGTACAAATTTGCCTACCGGGATAACTGGATTTTTAAAGAAACTACCGGCATTGCCTATCGTTTTTGGATCAGGCAATTTGCTTACGCGGATATGCGATACAACCGAGGAAATATCCTTAATCTTCGGGTTAAGAATATTTCGCTTTTCGAGCTCTTGTTGAATCGCTCCGTAAGATATATTGGGTGAAAAGCTCTTAGAAAGTTTAAAGGTGACTTCCGTAATAATATAATGTCCTTTATATGCCGACTTAAATACACTGTCCCTATAACTGAATTTACATTCCTCTTTCGTGAATGTACGTATAGTGCCGCCCGATATTTCAAACGCTCTGCAGGAATGGAAAATATCCATCAATTCCACTCCATAAGCTCCGATATTCTGTACTGGCGAAGCTCCAACAGATCCCGGTATCAGACTCATATTTTCCATGCCTGCAAATTCATTGTCTACGGCATAATTAACTAGTTCGCTCCAAACCTCGCCCCCGCCTGCAGTCACATATACTTCATCTCCATCCACCCTGTTCCGGATACCCTGAATATTCATATGTATCACCAGCCCATCGAAATCCTGGGTGAAAAGCATATTACTGCCTCCCCCTAATATTAGTTTTGGAACTTGTCTGAGCTTTTCATCTGCAAACAATTCACTAAGGTCCTGCTCACTGTTGATATCAGCAAAATAGCGTGCCTTTGCCGGTACACCAAATGTGTTCAGTTCTTTCAGAGAAACGTTTTCTTTTAAAGTCATGAGTTGAGGGCAGCCTTATCCTTCGCGGGTTTCTTGAAATATTTCCCCGAAGCTAGTAATAATCCAAACTCCTCAGAAGGATTTTTATCCATCGACTTATGATGAATCTTATGAGCCCTCCTGATTCCCAGAAGATAAGAGTTCTTGGTTTTGAACGGTCTAACACGATTGTGTATGAACCAATCATGAAAGATGAAATATATAATCCCATAAACAGAAATCCCCACTCCGATCCAGAAACCAATATTCAAGCTTTCCCGTCCTACCCACATCAAATACAAAGAAATTCCCGCAAAAATCACACTGAACACATCATTAGCCTCAAACCATGAGGTACGCGGTTTATGATGCGATTGATGGATAAACCATAATGGCCCGTGGAAGAGGTATTTGTGGATAGCCCAGGAGAGGGCTTCCATTACGGCCACAGTTGATAAAATGATGATTACGTTTATGAGGAAGTTCATCCTTGAAATTGATTAGGCTGAAAGTGGAAAACTGAAAACTGAAGTATTAACGCTTTCCACTTATTATATTTCATTTCCAACCTAAACACAAGTTTTCTATTAAGCAGCCAGCTAAGCACCCAGTTTCAGTTTTTAATTTTCAGTTTCAATTAAGCGTCCAGTTTCAACTTTCAGTTTTCAGTTTTCAGTTCACTCTCCATTCTCCATTCTCCACTCTCCATTAAATATGTATCGCCCTGTTCTCCGTTGCCGCCATCGCAGCCTCTCTAAATGATTCCGTGTATGTCGGGTGCGCATGAGAGATCCGCGCAATATCTTCTGCAGATGCCCTGAATTCCATCGCAACCACCGCTTCAGCAATCATATCAGCTGCACGAGGGCCTATCATATGAACACCCAGTATTTCGTCAGTACTTACATCTGCAAGCACCTTGATAAATCCATCCGTATCCATGCTGGCACGTGCCCTTCCGCTTGCTTTGAAAGGGAAAGAACCTGCTTTATATTTTACACCGCGCTCTTTTAACTGCTCTTCTGTTTCGCCCACACTTGCCACTTCGGGCCAGGTATAGACTACCCCCGGGATTAGATTATAATTGATATGCGGTTTTTGTCCCGCGATACGCTCAGCAACATAAGTTCCTTCATCTTCAGCCTTATGGGCTAACATGGCTCCCTTAATTACATCGCCAATGGCATATATTCCCGGAACAGAAGTTTCCAGATGCTCATTAACCGGAATTTTCTTACCCCGCTCTTCGAGTGTGATACCAATATTCTCCAGTCCAAGGTTTTCGGTATAAGCCGTACGGCCAACTGCTACTATACAGTAATCGCCTTCAATACTTACTTTTTCGCCTTTCGCATTATCTGCGCTAACAGTAACTTTATTGCCTTTAACTGTTGCGCCGGTAACTTTATGGCTTAACAAGAATTCCATCCCCTGGCGTGAAAGAACTTTTTGAAGCTCTTTACCTAAACCTTTATCCATGGTACCGATAATAGAATCCATAAATTCTATTACCGTTACTTTAGCTCCAAGCCTGGCGTGCACTGATCCTAGTTCAAGTCCAATAACCCCACCACCAATAACTATCAGGTGCTTCGGTATTTCAGTTAAATTCAAAGCCTCGGTCGAAGTAATAATTCTCTTCTTATCCGTTTTCAGGAATGGCAGTTCAGTAGGTTTGGATCCTGTTGCCAGAATAATATGTGTACCCGTAATACTTTCTGACTTACCGTCTTCTTTGGTAATCTTAACGGTGTTCTTGTCAACCACCGAACCCATTCCCTGGTAAGCAGTAATCTTGTTTTTCTTGAACAAAAATGCAATTCCCCCTGTAGTTTGGGCAACCACGTCATCCTTACGCTTAACCATTTGTTTAAGGTCTGGCTTCAGATCTTTCAGGTTGATGCCATGCTCCTTGAAATTGTGTAATGCGTTATGATAATGCTCGGATGAATCCAATAAAGCTTTGGATGGGATACAACCCACGTTCAGGCAAGTACCGCCATAGGTGCTATATTTTTCAACAACTGCTGCTTTTAAGCCCAATTGAGCACAACGAATGGCGGCAACATATCCGCCGGGACCACTTCCAATAACTATTACGTCAAATTGCATGTAAGGATTTTTTAATTAAGCCCAAAGTTAATAAATAGGGATGAGAAACGGGAAAAGAGAAGGGTTTTATGGCTTTAGCTTGAAGATTGAGGGGAGCTATTCTTTCTGATTCTGGTAAAGTATACTTTTTTGAAAAGCAGTGCCTGTAGTCCTTTTGTTTTGTTAGTCGGGTGCTCTGCAGTAGTTTTTGCTGAAAATGGGAGCTAGACTGAAAATTTCTTCTAGCAAAAAGCTACTGCTGCCGCCCCCGTTTAGTTTACTCAGGACATTACATTTCGGATCGTCAGCAGATGGGCAATTCAGCAGCTCCATTTTTTTTACTAATTTTATAATCCTGCTAACCACAATGAATAGATATCCCGGAATGAACTTGAAATCAATATTGATATTTCTCCTTATAGCCCTGAGTACCCTTTCAGCATTCAGCCAGAATAAAACTCCTGTTTTTACAAAAGCAGATACCCTTCGTGGAAAGCTAACACCATTACGAACCTCATATGATATAGACTATTACCACCTGGATTTAAAGGTGGATATTGCCAATAGGTTCATCAGCGGCTCGAATGTGTTCAAGTTTACCGCTACAGATGACCTGCAGCGTTTACAATTTGATCTTTTTGATCACCTGGCTGTCGACAAAGTAATATACAAAGGCAAAGAGCTGCCTTTCCAACGAGAGTTTAATGCAGTCTTCATCGACTTCCCCGCACTTATTAAGCAAGGTTCAAAAGAAGAGTTCAATGTCCATTACAGCGGCAAAGCCCTTGTTGCCAAAAGGGCACCCTGGGACGGCGGCTTTACTTTCGCTCAGGATATACAAGGTAAACCCTGGGTCGGCGTATCCTGTCAGGGCCTCGGAGCCAGTTCATGGTGGCCTACCAAAGATCATCAATCGGATGAAGTTGATAGTATGATGATCAGCATTTCTGTTCCGGAAGGGCTTATGAACGTGAGCAACGGCCGCCTGCGTTCAACTGAAAAACTCAAAGACGGTTATACAAGATACAATTGGTTTGTTTCCTACCCAATCAACAATTACACGGTTACTTTGAATATCGCTGATTATGTGCATTTCGATGATTCTTATTCAGGCGAAAACGGAAACCTTACACTTGATTATTATGTACTTAGAGAAAATCTGGAGAAAGCAAAGAAACAGTTCGGCGCGAATGTGAAACCCATGTTAAAAGTGTTTGAGAACTGGTTCGGCCCCTACCCTTTTTACAGAGATGGATTCAAACTGATTGATGCACCCTACCTTGGTATGGAACATCAGAGTGCTATCGCCTATGGCAATAAATACTTAAACGGATACATGGGTACCGATCTCTCAGGCACAGGCTATGGCTTAAAATGGGATTATATTATTGTCCACGAGGCTGGCCATGAATGGTTCGGAAATAACATCACTTCAAAAGATATTGCGGATATGTGGATTCACGAAGGATTTACGATGTATTCGGAAGGCTTGGTTGTGGAGAGCATTGACGGGAAGAAAGCTGGCGCGAAGTATATAGCAGGTGTCCGGAAAAACGTAGCGAATAACATCACCATTATTGGTCCTTATGATGTGAATACCGAAGGTTCCGGCGATATGTATTATAAAGGCGCTAATCTCGTGCACATCCTGAGAACAATAATAGATGATGACACAAAATGGCGCTCAATCTTGCGGGGCTTAAACAAGGATTTCGGTCTGAAAACTACCACCACCGGGGAAGTCGAGAAATATATCGCAGCTAAATCAGGCAAGGATCTGAGTAAGATTTTTGACCAATACCTTCGCTTTAGAACTATTCCTGAGCTCCAATATAAAATTTCAGGTGGAACAGTTAGCTTTCGCTGGAATTCAGAAGTGCCGGGTTTTGATATGCCGGTTCGGATTATGGCAGGCAAGAAATATAAGTGGATACAGCCGTCAACAGAATGGAAAACCATGAAACTTAAAACGGCATTCGCGCCTGACCTGGAGAATTTCTATATTACAGCGAAGCGGCTAAATTAAATACCGGCCTTAGGCTGTTCGGTTGCTCCATCATTATTTAGCACTGAGAAGAGTTTTTACCCCTTTCTTGCAACGTTTGTAAGGTTGTGTCGTCTTATGTATATAAAGCGAAACCAAACAGACAACATATATGAAATTTTTTAAAAACTACCTGGCATTACTAGCCTTTCTGATAGCCAGTTATCAGTTGGAGGCATCATCCACTTTAATTACCGTAATTAACAAAAAAACCACTGCCGACGAAACGCGCAAAGTTTCTGGCTTTAGCGGCGTCTCTTCTTCAGGAAGCTATAACGTATTTATCACCATGGGTAATACAGAGAGTCTTCGCCTTGAAGGGGACGCTGAACACCTCGCAGAGATTGAAACCGTAGTTGAAAACGGCACCTTAAAAATCAGACACAAATCAAAGTCCGCAAGCTGGAACCGCAATTGGAATGGAAAGGTGAATATTTTTATCACTGCCAAATCATTAAAGTACATCAACTCAAGTGGCTCCGGCGAGATCGAAGTAAAAGGTGTGGTTAAATCGCCGGACATTTCCACCACACTTAGCGGTTCTGGAAGTATTTCCCTTACCCTTGATGCGACGAATTATGCCGCTACTATCAGTGGTTCCGGAGAAATCAAAGCAAGCGGTAAAACAGAAAATGCAAAGATCATGGTAAACGGATCGGGAGATTTTAATGGGAACGGGCTTCGTACCAATGTTACGAGTGCACAGGTCAGCGGTTCCGGAGATATTTCAATAAACGCTGATAAAGCAATCGAAGCCGCAATGAGTGGATCCGGTAACATCAGATATGGCGGGAATGCGGATGTTAAGTCGACTAAGAGTGGGTCGGGGAGGATTACGAAGCTTTAATTAGGATTCTTAGGATGCTGGGCGGAGTTTGTCTGGAATAGGATTCGTAGGATGATATGATGATAGGATTACACCGACCTTATACCGTCCTTATAGAGACCTTATAGCGATATACCATATGTATACATTATACCTAACCATAGTTAAACCTAATACAATCTGGAATTCACTGGATACACCATCCCGACCGCAAGGAGCGTCATCCCGACCGGAGGGAGGGAACTAAAAAAGCCCGCTGAATCCAGCAGGCTTTTTTTATATCGTATTATTCAGTTTTCAGTTTCCCCTTTTCAGTTTCCCCTTTTCAGTTTTCACCTTTCACTTTTCACCTTTCACCTCTTTAAACTCCCAACAAAAGTCTCGTCGGATCCTCCAACAACTGCTTAACCCGTACCAGGAACCCAACAGACTCCCGCCCATCAATAATCCTGTGATCGTAAGAAAGTGCTACATACATAATCGGGCGGATAACCACCTGGCCGTTTAAAGCTACCGGGCGTTCAACAATATTGTGCATCCCAAGAATAGCAGATTGCGGTGCGTTTATAATTGGAGTCGACATCATCGAGCCAAATACTCCACCATTGGTGATAGTAAATGTACCGCCTGTCATCTCCTCGATGGTCAATTTGCTATCGCGGGCTTTTACAGCCAGTTCCATAACCGAAGCTTCGATCTGGGCAAGCGACTTAGATTCGGCGTTTCTTATCACCGGCACAACTAAACCTTTCGGTGCAGAAACCGCAATTGAAATATCAGCAAAGTCGTTGAACACGATCTCTTCGCCGTCAATACGTGCATTTACAGATGGGAATTCCTTAAGGGCTTCACAAACTGCTTTAGTGAAGAACGACATAAAGCCAAGTCCTACACCATGTTTTTCTTTAAACTTATCCTTGTATTTAGTACGCAGATCCATGATTGGCTGCATATCAACCTCATTGAAAGTAGTCAACATCGCAGTTTCGCTTCTCACAGCTACTAGCCGCTTAGCAACTGTTTTGCGTAAAGAAGACATTTTCTCACGACGTTCGTTTCTTGAACCTGGAGCGGCAGCTTGTGCCGGCACTGTTGCCGACGGCTTCGCTGCTGCCGGAGCTTCAGTTTTCTTTCCAGCTTCTGCCTTTAAAGCATCTTCCTTTGTTAAGCGTCCATCCACACCTGTTCCTTTAACGCTTGATGAGTCTACACCTTTCTCAGCAAGAATTTTTGCAGCTGCCGGGGAAGGGCTGCCCGAAGCATAGGTTGATCCTTTTTCTTCTGATTTAGCCGCGGCAGGCTTATCTTCAGCTTTTGCCGGAGCAGCTTCTTCAGCCGCTGGCTTGCTTGACGCACTACCGCCTTCTTCGATGCTGCAAACTGGTGCACCGATTGCCAGGGTATCGCCTTCGCTTGCTATAGTTTTTAAAGTTCCGGCCTTCTCGGCGGTAAGTTCAAAAGTGGCCTTATCAGATTCTAATTCTGCAATTACCTCATCCATTTCCACGTAGTCGCCATCTTTTTTTATCCATTGCGACAAGGTTACTTCTGAAATAGATTCGCCAACTGGCGGAACTTTGATCACTAAACTCATATGTTTTTAAATTATATCTTATTAGTCAATATTAACCGCCTTTTGGGTTGCCTTCTCTACTTTCTTCTTTACTTCCGGACCTGCTGATGTTTCAAAAGCCTGACCGATAATAAATAATTGCTGAGCGACGTGCTGTTTTGCATAACCCGTAGCAGTACTGCTGCTTTCTTTACGGCACACCACATCAAAGTCGAATTCAGATCTGCGGAATTTCCTTGCAATATAAGGCCAAACACCCATATTTTCTGGCTCTTCCTGTACCCACACGTGCTCTTTTGCTTTTTTATACTTCAACCTGATATTATCCAGTTGTTCATACGGCATTGGATAAAGCTGTTCAACACGAACAATTGCGACATCCTTCCGCTTATCTGCCTGCTGTTTTTCCAGCAGATCGTAATAAATTTTACCGCTGCAGAATAAAACTCGTTTTACATCTGCTGCCTTTACGTAACTATCATCTATTACCTCACGGAAGCCACCATCAGTAAATTCATCCAATGTACTTACACACTGAGGGCTTCTTAACAAGCTTTTTGGTGTAAATACAACCAGCGGCTTACGGAAATCACGCTTCAGCTGACGGCGAAGCAGGTGAAAGAAATTTGCCGGGGTAGTGCAATTTGCCACTTGTATATTATCATCAGCGCAAGCTTCCATAAAACGCTCGATCCTTCCGGATGAATGTTCAGGTCCTTGCCCTTCGAATCCGTGTGGAAGTAACATAACGAGACCGTTTGAGCGCTGCCACTTGGTTTCTGCACTTGTAATAAACTGGTCTATAATAATCTGGGCACCATTCACGAAATCGCCGAACTGTGCTTCCCATATTACCAGGGCCATAGGATTAGCTAAAGCGTATCCATATTCAAAGCCCAAAACTCCGTACTCAGATAAATGAGAGTTGTAAATCTCAAATTTAGCAGCTCCATTGTCTAACTGAGCTAATGGTACATATTCTTCTTCCGAATCTTCAAGGGTAAGAACCGCATGTCTGTGCGAGAAAGTTCCACGCTCCACATCCTGCCCGCTAACTCGGACCCTGAAACCTTCCTGAAGAAGGGATCCATAAGCCATTAATTCAGCCATTGCCCAATCGAAGACTTTCGTGTCGGCCATTTTCTTACGCTCATCGAACAGCTTTTCGATCTTCTTAAAGAACTTCTTATCTGAAGGAAGTGTACTGATATCTTTAGCGATACCAAGAAGCTTTTTAGCTGGAACGATTGTATCAGTTGGCGTGCCTACCCAGTTCGTAGCCAGGCGCAGGCCCTGCCATGAGCCGGCAAGTACCGAATTCATTGCTGAGTACGACTCGTCCTCTTTCGCTTCATTTAGTCGCTCCTGCAAAAGGGCCCTGAAGTTTTTCTCCATTTCCTTCGCCAGGCTGGCGTCTACACTACCCTGATCGAGTAATTTCTTATTATAAATCTCCCTTGGGTTAGGATGTTTTTCAATAGCCTTATACAAGAGTGGCTGGGTAAATTTAGGTTCATCGGCCTCGTTATGGCCAAAACGGCGATAACAAAGGATATCGATGAAGACATCATTATGGTACTTCTGGCGATATTCAACAGCCATGTTTATAGCGTACACTATGGCTTCAACATCATCTCCGTTAACGTGAAATACGGGAGATAAGGTCGTTTTAGCGAGGTCGGTGCAATAAGTCGAAGAACGCGCGTCCTTATAATTAGTGGTAAATCCTACCTGATTGTTAATTACCAGGTGTATACTTCCTCCGGTTTTGTATCCATCGAGTTTTGCCATTTGCAATACCTCGTAGGTGATACCCTGTCCAGCAAGTGACGCGTCACCATGGATCAAAATTGGAGCGATACGTGTATAATCGCCGCCGTATTTGAAGTCTATTTTAGACCTTACCATTCCCTCTACAAGAGGGTCAACAGCTTCCAAATGTGATGGGTTCGGACATAAGCTCAAATGGACTTTCTTCCCCCCGACAGTCTCAACATCGGTTGAATATCCCAAATGGTATTTTACATCACCACCAAAAGGTGTGTTTATATCAAATCCTTTTCCTTCAAACTCTGAAAATATATTCTTGTACGTTTTGTACATGATATTGGCTAGAACGTTTAAACGTCCCCGGTGTGCCATGCCAATCACAAATTCTTCTATACCAAGCTCCGCGCCTTTTTCTATGACGGAATCAAGAGCTGGAATCACCGCTTCCGCACCTTCCAGTGAAAAACGTTTTTGCCCTAAGAACTTTGTTCCAAGGAAGTTCTCGAAAACAACTGCTTCGTTAAGTTTCTTAAGAATTCGCTTCTTAGTCTCAATACTGAAGTTTGGCGTGTTCCTTTCACTTTCCATACGCTTTTCGAACCACTTTAACTTCTCGGGGTTACGAACGTATTTGTATTCCACACCAATCGACTGGCAATAGGTTTGCTCAATCAACTCAATAATATCCTTCAGTTTGGCGGGGCCAAGGCCCACTTCAACACCCGCATTGAACACCGTTTCCAGATCCGACTCCTGTAATCCAAACGTCACAAGTTCCTTTCCGGGAAAGTAAGATCTCCTTTCGCGAACGGGATTGGTTTTAGTGAACAAGTGCCCCCGTTGACGATATCCGTTGATCATGTTTAAAACATTGATCTCTTTGAGAAAATGATCGGGAGTTTCAGCACTTACTACTTCTGCCGCAGAACCGCGTCCAAAATCAAACCCTTCAAAGAATTTCTGCCAGCCAAACTCTACTGAATTTGGATCTTGTTTATATGATTGATAGATGGAATCGATATAGGCAGAATTCGCGTGGCTGATGTATGATAAGTTATCCATTTAAAAACAAAATCTTTTGCAAGACAAAAATAAGATTTTAAGCAATAGATTGGGGAATAAAATGGTAAATCACACATCCGGTGCAAAAGCCGGCCGCACCCTATATTCACTTAGCTTGTATTCCTCCATTTCCGAACCCGACAAATTCCAGGGCTGATGGATTTTCGCACCCGGGATGGATGCCAGCTCTGGTACCCACAGACGAACATAATCACCATTTGAATCAAATTCTTTCGCTTGCTTTAAGACGTTGAAGTGCTGATATTCTTTAGGATCATTACCTACCCCTGCAATATAGGCCCAGTTCCCCCAATTATTTGCTGGACAGTAGTCGATTAGCTTTTCTTCGAAGTACGATGCTCCCCACATCCAGTTTACCCTGAGGTTTCGAACAAGAAAACCGGCAGCATTCTGGCGGCCGCGGTTGCTTATAAATCCAGTCGAATTCAATTCTCTGATGTTTGCATCAACGAAAGGGATCCCGGTCTTTCCCTGTTTCCACAATTCGAACAGGTCTTGCTGATCTTCAGTTTCTTCCGGGGCGACGCCTTTGAATCCTATTTTCTGGAAAAACTTATTTCCATACTTTTTAAACATAAAGCGAAAATAATCGCGCCAAAGTAGTTGAAGAAAAAGGGCGTAAGTAGAATCCGAGGAACCTCTTTCCTGCTCATATTTTTTAATTTCCCAATAGACCTCACGCGGTGAAAGGCAGCCGAAAGCAATCCAGGCTGAAAACTTCGAAGAGAAGTCGGCCCCGACTAAACTATTACGGGTTTGCTTATAATTCCTGACTGCATCCGTTTCCCAAAAGTAACTGTGCATCCGTTTTAATGCTTCTGTTTCGCCACCTCTGAATTTCATTAAGGAGCGTTCATCAGCTCCCGGGATATCCGAAAATCCCAAATCCGAAAGCGAAGGAAGCTCCCCGGTTTCCATATCCTGGGGTACATTGAACGGCCCGGGTGATTCTGTACATTTTCGGACAGAACTGTCGCGTTCAATTTTCTTTCGGAAAGAAGAAAAAACATCGGGGATATTATTTATTGGAAATGGAAGGTCCTCTTTATGATAAAGGGTATGCCCGATAAAGTGTTTAAGATTGATTTTCAATCTCCAGAGCGCATTCTCAACGTCTGCAGAGACCCTGGTTTCCTCAGAAGCAACTTCTCTGTGATGATATACCTCTGTGACTTTATACTTTGTTACAAGCTCCGGTAAAATATCTTCTGGCTTTCCTCTTCGGATGATCAAGTCGGCTCCAAGTTTCTTCAAGGAAGATTGAAGGTCAGCTACACAGTCGATTAAGAACCCTGCACGGATAGCGCCCGTCTTCTGGGTTTGAAATGAAGTTGTTTCAAATTGCCGCGGATCGAAACAGTATACCGGCACCACAGTCTCGCCCTTGCGAACGGCTTCGGCCAGTATCTCATTATCGTGAATTCGTAGATCTTTTCTAAACCAAACTAAAATGGTTTTCTCGCTCATATTTTGAATAGCTATTCAAATAACTTATAAATTCCGCTAGGGCAAATTAAATTTTATTCAAATTACGGGCATAGTTCTGACATTTATGATCATTTTCTTGTAAGTTTTTCATTCCCCGATTTAAATTAAGAGAAATACTCATTGAATATCTCCATTAAATATTAATATATTTAATAAAGCTAATCCTACCCTCATGAAATGCGTAAAACACATCGTCCAAAACAAATCTAATGCAATCTATTCAGTAAATCCTGACACTTCCGTACTGGACGCTCTTCAGGTAATGATGGATAAGAATATCAGCGCTTTGCTGGTTATGGAAGGCCCGGAATTAATGGGCATTTTCACTGAACGTGATTATGCACGCAAAATTATTCTTGTGGGAAAATCATCAAAGGAAACGCCAATCGCGGATGTGATGACCTCCAGGCTTGAAACAGTCGACATGAAAACTAGCATCGATCAATGTATGCAGATCATGACCACAAGGCACATCAGGCACCTGCCGGTTGTCGAAGATGCTAAGGTGGCAGGAATGATCTCCATTGGTGACCTGGTTAAATTTGTGATTGAAGATCAGAAACAAACGATCGAGCAATTGCAGACTTATATCAGTAGTTGAAACCCAGTGGCAGTTTGTCCTTGCAAGGAGGCACGACGAAGCAATCTTCTGTCAACGGTTATAGAGATTGCTTCGCTATCGCTCGCAATGACAAGCCGGTTGTCTTTGCGAGGAGGCACGACGAAGCAATCTCCTGTCAAATGTCATAGTATGTAAAAATCTCCGATACATTTGAGGTTTCACAGCATTTATGGTTTAATTATTGATTAGGTAAAGTATGATAATCAGTAATTATACAAGTAAAAAGGATGATTAAGACTATACTTATAACCGGCGGTACCGGTTTTGTAGGGACAGGATTAGTTGATTTACTGCTTAGCAAGGGATACACAATTAATTTATTGGTACGTGAACAGCCGGAGGGGCTGGAACATCCAAACCTCCGAACATTCAAATGGGATGTCTATAAAAGCGAAATCGATGAGGACTGCGTTGTGGGTGTCGATGCGATAATTCATCTCGCTGGCGAAGAAATAGCGGCCAAGCGTTGGACCGATGAGAGGAAAAAACAGATCGTAGAAAGTCGCACAAACTCTGTGCGAATGATTTATGATTTGTTACGCAGGACCAAGCATGAGGTGAACCACATCATATCCGCTTCTGCAGTAGGATATTATGGCGATAGGGGAAATGAACTCCTGACGGAGGACAGCCTGCCCTCCAAAGACTTCCTGGCAGAAACGTGTATTGCATGGGAAGAGGCGGTAGATGAGGGGCATAAACTGGGTTTACGAATAGTTAAACTTAGAAGCGGAATTATTCTTGCGAAGGATGGGGGCGTTTTGCCTCAAATGGATAAACCTTTACGATTCGGGTTCAGTTTTATTCCGGGATCAGGAAACCAATGGGTATCATGGGTGCATTACATGGACGCAGTGAATATTTACGCCTACGCCCTTGAGAATGAAAATTTAAAAGGTGTTTATAATATGGTTGCGCCGGAACCAGTAACACTTGAAAAATTGACGCATTCTATTGCAAAGGCATTGAATAAGTCTCCTCTTTTATTCCACGCACCCACATTTGCGCTCAAAATTGCAATCGGAGAGATGAGCTTAATGATACTGGAAAGCACTAAAGCTTCAGCTGAACGGCTGACAAAATCAGGTTACACATTTTTATACCCAACAATTGCTGAAGCAGTTGAGGAAATATATAAAACAAGGGCTTAATTTAAGCTCCCTGGTTAGTCCTATTTAGTAACTTCTGTTATTTTCACGTTGAAAAACAAGGCTGAGAAGGCTGGAATTCCAGTATTACCTTCCAATCCATAAGCTAAGGGCGAGGGCAAGATCATTCGTATTGTCCCACCTTCTTTGATTAATGGAATAGCCTCCTGCCAACCTTTAACTACAGTTGAGAGTAGAAAGGTAGCGGGACTTCCTGGTGAGGTTTTATCGAAAACGGTTCCGTTTAATAGTTTTCCTTCGTATTCGGCTTTAATCGTTGAGTCCAGAGCAATCGGGCTTCCGGTTCCGGGTGCATCAATTTTATAATACAGGCCGGAGGCGGTTTTTGTAAAACCCGTAAGAGAATTCGCCGCCATATACTTTTGAATCGTAAAATCCTCATAAGCTGGCAGTTTGCTCTTATCCAAAACCTTTACCGTAAGATCTAATGAGGCATTTCCTGGTATAGTACCTACGCCGTTCCGTCCAAACGCCGACCGTGAAGGGATAATCATCCGGATCGTGCCTGATTTCTTTTTAAGAACTTCCTTGATGCCTATACGGACACCTTCAGGATTAAAATAACCCAGGAAATTGTAATAGCGATTAGAAACATTAAAGGTGTCTAAGGCAGAATACTGTCCATCAAGAGATTTGATAGTAAATATCAATGGTAACTGATCAGAATATTGTACATCTTCACCTGTCCCTGGATTAATAACTTCATAATATATACCGCTATTCTGATATTCGACCATGTTAAGCTTGTTCGCCTGGATGTAAGCAGCAATATTACGATCGTCAATAACTTCTATCGTATCGTACTCCTTTTCACAAGCAACAATGATGCTCATCAAAAAAAGTCCGGGCAATGCATATTTAATAAATTGTTTCATTTTCAGTATTAATTTGTAACGTCTAACAGCTCAATATCGAAATCGAGTACTGCATTTCCTGGGATCGGTCCCTGTCCGTCCTGACCATAAGCTAAACCGGATGGAATTATCAAACGAATCTTTCCACCCTTCTGGATAAGCGGTATCCCAATCTGCCAGCCGGAAATAACCTGTCCCAGGGGAAAGGAAACCGCTTGTGTTGTTGTTCCGTCGAAAACACTTCCATTTAACAATCTTCCGGTATATTTTGTACTTACCGTGGTATTTGCGGTATACGTAGCGTTACCACTTCCGGGACTGAGAATCTGGTAATAAACACCGCTCTCATGCCTTTGAGCAGGAATATTCTTTTCGCTAATAAACTTCAGAATTGTCGCATCGTCGATTTTCACTTGCTCTTCCGCATCAAATTTCTTGCAAGAACCTAATATCAATAGTAAAGGCAGGATAAGTAGTAGTATATGTTTGATTTTCATTGAAAGGTGTATTCTCTTAATTTAATTCAAAGTGCAAATTTATCCTTTTAAAGTTGAAAAAGTAAGGATTAACATTATTTAACAAAAAACAGGGTGCGAAGGCCACAAGCCCTCACACCCTGTTTTTTGTATTGAGAGTTGAGAATGGAGAGTGGAGTTTAGCAAACGACACCTAATTCATTCATAATACTCATCTATATACGGAAATTTTCAACTCCCAATTTCCCTTACATTCTCAACTCTCCAATCTCCACTCAATAACAGTATTTATTCGCCTCAATCAACTCCTTCGCCACTCGTTGTCTGGTCTCTTTAATATTAAACGGCTCAGTTTTGGTAAATCTTCTTAATCCCACGAGCATCATTCTTAACTCATCGCCTTCGGCAAAGGAGTACAAGGCTTCCTTTCCGGCAATGGCAACTTTATCCACTGCCTGGTAAAGATAAATCCTCATCATATCGAGCTGGCCCTGGCATGCGGCTTCACCCCTCATGCTGACAAGCTTTTCAACTCGTAAAATAGTCGATTCCGCTACGTAGATATATCCGATGATATCTGATATGTTCATCAGGATTTCCTGCTCTTTGGAAAGCGTCATCATCAACTTCTGCACGGCCGCTCCGGCAATCATTAATCCGGCTTTTTTGAGATTTGCGAGGATTTTCTTTTCAGCAGCAAAGAGTGTATCATCTTCTTCGCCGAAATCAGGAATAGACATCAATTCTCCGGCAACAGCCTGTGCTGGTGTCATCAGATCGAGCTCCCCTTTCATCGCACGTTTCAATAGCATATCCAGAATCAGCATCCGGTTAATCTCATTAGTACCCTCAAAGATTCGATTGATACGGCTATCGCGATAAGCGCGGTCCATAGGTGCATCTGCAGAATAACCCATACCGCCATAAATCTGCACCCCTTCATCAACTATATAATCGAGCACTTCAGATCCCCATACTTTCAGGATAGCACATTCCACTGCAAACATCTCTGTGGATTTGAGCTTCGCTTTCGAAGGATCCATCCCTTCAGCTACAAGGCTTTCGTATGCGTCATCGATATTTTGACCAGCACGGTAAGCCGCACTTTCAATGGCAAAATTACGGGTGGCCATTTCTGCCAGTTTGTACCTGATAGCTCCAAACTTGGAGATCGGAAGATTAAATTGTATACGCTCGTTCGAATAATTAATAGCCTGATCAAGCACTCTGCGGGAAGAACCAATAGCAGCAACCCCCAGTTTAATACGCCCGATATTAAGAATATTGACAGCTATCTTGAATCCATTTTCCCTTTCGGAAAGCAGGTTCGCAACCGGCACGTGACAATCATTAAAAAATACCTGGCGGGTGGATGAGCCTTTGATTCCCATTTTATGCTCCTCAGGATTCATAGTGATCCCGCCAAATTCCTTTTCAACGATAAAGGCGGAAAGATTTTTATCGTCATCTATTTTAGCGAATACAATGAATATGTCTGCAAAGCCCCCGTTAGTGATCCACATCTTCTGACCATTAATCACATAATGTGTGCCTTCAGCATTCAGAACTGCCTTTGTCCTGCCCGAATTGGCATCCGATCCCGAATTCGGTTCAGTTAAACAATAAGAAGCCTTCCACTCACCAGATGCCAGTTTAGGAATATACTTATCTTTCTGCTCCGTATTACCATAATAAAGGATAGGTAGAGTTCCAATACCCGTATGGGCCGACAAGGCTACGGCAAACGAACATCCCGGACCTATCGAATCGGCCACAAGCATTGACGTGTTAAAGTTCTTACCGAACCCTCCATATTCTTCAGGAATGGAAACTGCCAACAAACCAAGCTCGCCGGCCTTGTCCATCAAACTTTCCATCAAGCCTTCTTCCTGCTTGTCAATCCTGTCCAGATTGGGATAGACTTCCGATTCCAGAAAATCCTCGCAAGTTTTCCGGATCATCAGTTGCTCCTCGTCGAATTCTTCAGGAATAAAAATATCATTGTATGAGGTTTCGCGGATGATGAATTCGCCACCGCGAATAGTGTTTTTGTTTATGGATTCCATATTGTATAGGGTTTGTTGATCAAGGAACAAGGAGCAAAGAGTAAAGACTTGTGACGGTTAATTTGACGTTTATCTCCCCCTTGTTCATATTATTATTGTAGTGTTTTTAAAAATTGTGACAACATTTTCTGTAGTGATATGATTTTAGTTCTAATCTCTAGCATCCTGTCATAGTTAATGAATCCAAACTCATTTGACAGGATAAGCTGTGTTTCTAACTCAAACAAAGATCCTATCGATATCTTCATAAAGTGCGAAAACTCTTTATTGGATGTTCTCGAAGAACCTTCGGCTATATTCGATGGAACTGATATACAAGCTCTGTTAATTTGAGAAACTAAGCCATATTTTTCCTCTTTAGGAAAAGTCGCAGTTATCAAATAAACTTCTTTAGCAAGTTTCATGGCATCTAACCAAATTGTAAGTTTTCTAAAATTATGCATTGAGTAAGTATTAAAACACATTCTTTAATACACTCATTATACACCTTTAATTATCAACCCAATCCCAAATCTCAATAGTGCTTCAAATTATCGAGTTAACGGCTCCAGTCCTTACTCTTTGCTCCTTGTTCGTTGTTACATTTATCAACCGCCCCAGTCTTTATTCTTTGCTCTTTGTTCCTTGTTCTATAATAATTCAAATATCCCCGCCGCCCCCTGCCCGCTCCCCACACACATCGTCACCATCCCAAATTTCTTTTCCCTTCTTTTCAATTCATTAAATAGTTGCACGGATAGTTTCGCCCCTGTACATCCAAGCGGATGTCCTAAAGCAATCGCACCACCGTTTACATTTACTATCTCCTGATTAAGGTCCAGTGTACGGATGATTGCCAGAGATTGCGAAGCAAAGGCTTCGTTAAGCTCTATCAGATCCATATCTTCCTTTTTCATCCCGGCTTTCTTTAGGGCTAATGGAATTGCTTCGATTGGTCCTATTCCCATAATCCGGGGAGGCACTCCAGCTACTCCATAACTTACCAGGCGGGCTATAGGCTGAACGTTTAATTTTTTAAGCATGCGTTCCGACACGACCAATACAAAAGCTGCACCGTCTGATGTCTGGGATGAATTACCTGCGGTAACCGAGCCTCCAGCTGCGAATACAGGTTTCAATTTTGCCAGCTTGTCTAATGCGGTGTCGGCTCTTGGACCTTCATCCGTATCTACAATATATTCCCTGGTTTTCTTTTTGAGGTTTTCGTCGAGATAATTTTCTTTGATTGTGATAGGAATAACCCCGTCCTTCAAATGGCCATTCTTAATAGCTTCTACTGCTTTCTGGTGTGATTTAAGTGAGAACTCATCCTGGTCTTCCCTGCTGACATTATATTCTTTTGCTACAGCCTCTGCGGTAAGGCCCATTCCCCAATACCAATCGGGGTGGTTTTTAGCTACCTCAGCATTCGGCACCAGTTTCCATCCGCCGAAAGGCATACCCGACATAATTTCAACACCGCCGGCTACGATGCAATCTGCCATGCCGGATCTGATTTTTGCTGTAGCGATAGCAATAGTCTCTAATCCGGAAGCGCAATAACGGTTAACGGTTACACCCGGCACTTTATCTGTGTCCAATCCCATTAATGAGATCATGCGCGCAACATTTAAACCTTGTTCTGCTTCAGGTGTGGCGTTACCAACGATTACATCATCAATTTCCTCCTTATCAAGGTTCGGTACTGATGCTACCAGGTTTTTAATGACTTCCGCTGCGAGATCATCTGCACGCGTAAAGCGGAATACACCACGTGGGGCTTTTCCAACGGCAGTTCTATATGCAGCTATTATATATGCTTGTTCCATGTTAGTTCCTTAAAGGCTTACCCTTTGTTAATATTGATTGTATCCGCTCTAAAGTCTTCTTCTCGCCACAAAGCGAAAGAAAAACTTCACGTTCCAAATCCAGAAGATATTGCTCGCTTACCAAAGTAGGTGAAGATAAATCGCCCCCGCAGAGAACATAACCCAACTTCTCCGAGATCTTCTTATCATGTTCTGAGATGAAATTCCCTGCGAACATGGAGTTAGCTCCGGCATAAATGATTCCCATTCCCTGCCTGCCTAATACCCGGATATCTTTCCGTTGTACAGGCTTAGTGTAGCCCGCATCGGCAAGTTCAATAGCCGTTTCTTTAGCATCGGCGATTAACCGGCTACGATTCATCGTAATACTATATTTATCCTTCTGGAGATAACCCAGTTCATAGGCCTCTACTCCTGATGTGGAAACTTTGGCCATTCCAATAGTTAAGAACCTATCGCGTAAAACCATCTGCTCGATCTGGCCCTCTTTAAACTCATCGGAAATCCGCAAAGCAAATTCCTTTGAACCGCCACCTCCAGGTATAAGTCCGACGCCAAACTCAACAAGGCCCATATACGTTTCAGCATTGGTTTGAACATGGTCGGCATGAAGGCACAATTCGCAGCCACCGCCGAGAGTAAGATTATGAGCTGCGGCCACTACCGGAATCGATGAATATCTTACCCTCATCATCGCATTCTGGAACATTCGAATAGCGATGTTAATCTCATCCCAATCCTGTTCAACTGCCGCCATGAAGATCATTCCAATATTTGCACCGGCTGAGAAATTAGCGCCATCGTTTCCGATAACAAGTCCGCGGTAATCTTTTTCGGCCAAATCCAGAGCTTTGTTCAATCCCTGTATTACTTCCCCGCCGATGGTGTTCATCTTTGTATGAATCTCAAGATTGAGAATGCCGTCCCCAAGATCTATAATACTCGTCCCGGAGTTCTTCCAGATCGTTTTGCTTTCGCGGATGTTATCCAGAATGACAAAATCATCGGTACCAGGAACAGCTTTATAGGATTTAGATGGGATGTCGTAATACACCTTCACCCCGTTATCTACTTTATAAAAGGACTCAATCCCGGAATCAAGCATTTCCACCACCCAGGGTGCTGGCTTGTTTCCATACTTCTCCATCCCTTCCAATGAATTTCTTACTCCCAGTGAGTCCCAAACTTCAAAAGGCCCCAGTTCCCATCCGAAACCAGCCCGCATCGCATCATCAATCCGGTACAGCTCATCTGATATTTCAGGAATACGGTCTGATACATATTCGAACAGGCCAAAAAAGGAAGTGCGGAAAAAGTCGCCTGCCTTATCGGTTCCTTTCGCAAATACTTTCATGCGTTCCCGGAGGTTTTCGACCAATTTGGTAGCCTCCAGTGTTGCCGATTTGATTTTCTGCTGCGGCTTGTATTCAAATGTTTTAAGATCAAGCGCAAGGATCTCAGATTTGCCATCAGCTCCCTTTATCTTTTTATAAAATCCCTGCTGGGTTTTATCGCCAAGCCATTTGTTTTCCTGCATTTTCTTGACGTATGCAGGTAATTCAAAAAGATCGTGAGCTTTATCGTTGGGAAGATTATTATATAAGCCGCCCGAGACATTGATCATCGTATCTAATCCAACTACATCCGTCGTTCTGAATGTCGCCGACTTCGGACGGCCCAAAGCAGGACCTGTATATTTATCAACCTCTTCTACCGTTAAGTCCATTTTTTCAACGAGGTGCAGGAGGGCCATTATGGAATACACACCCACCCGGTTGGCAATAAATGCAGGTGTATCCTTACAAAGTACAGTAGTCTTACCGAGGAATTTATCTCCGTAATGCATCAAAAAATCTATGATCTCGGGTTTAGTCTCCGGCCCGGGGATGATCTCCAGCAATCGCAGATAACGCGGCGGATTAAAGAAGTGAGTTCCGCAGAAGTGTTCACGAAAATCCTGCGAACGTCCTTCAGCCATCAGGTGGATAGGGATACCAGATGTATTAGAACTAATCAAAGTTCCCGGTGTCCGGTGTTTCTCCACTTCCTCATAAATCTGCTTCTTAATATCCAGTCTCTCAACAACCACTTCAATAACCCAATCGCATCCGGCTATATCCTTCATGTTATCCGAGAAGTTGCCTGTGGTTATATTGGTCAGAACCTTTTTAGTAAATACCGGCGAAGGATTTGATTTTACCGTACTTTCAAGAGCGGCATTGACAATCTTGTTCCTCACAAGTTTATTCTCCAAAGTCAGGCCTTTACCCTCTTCTTCGCTGCTCAGTTCTTTTGGCACCATATCAAGCAGCAATACCTCTGCCCCAATATTGGCAAAGTGACATGCAATCCGGGAACCCATTATCCCCGAACCTAAAACTGCTACTTTTCTAATTGTTCGTTTCATCTTTATGTGATTTCATTAGCTAAATCCCACCAAAGTGGGACCCAGCTACTGAGGTTTATAATCAAAGGTTAGTTGATTTATTTTATTCAGGCTCTTTATTAGCTGGAGCCGTTCTTTATCTGAAATATGAGCATTTAAATACTCGTTGAACTTCCTCACCACATCTTTAGCTATATGTCGCTTTTCCACACCGAAGGGGGTCAGAAATACCTTCACCGATCTTTTATCTGCAGGATCTGTTTCCCGATAAATCAATCCGAGTTCCTGCATATTATTCAGCATCCTGGAGAGGCTCGTTGATTTCACTCCGGATAATGAAGCTATCTGTGATACAGCGGTGCCTTCTTCATGGATATTGATAAGCATATAGCCAAGTGCTTGTGTAATACCATGTTCTGAAGCGAGCTGGTTATACTTGTTTGCAACGGTTTGCCAAACTATTTTAAGAAAGTAATCTACGGTTTCTTCTGGTTTCATCTAATTATTGCTATGCAAGCATAACAAATTTAATAATAAGAATCAAATAACCAAGTTTCTTTATAAATTTATTGAACAGGCAAAAGGAAGATAACCTAAATTCAATTCTCTGAGGAATTAGTCTGTCAATTGATCGTTAATACCAATATCTACTTACCTTTAGTGGCAAGCAAAATTTGAATTTTGAATAAGAAACTACTATATATAAGCCTTGGAGTCCTGCTGATCATTATCGCCATTATATGGAACGCAGTAAATGAGCCCGGGATTAAAGACTTAAAAGGGGATTTCAAAGAGGTAGCCTTCGTTAGAAATGAGCAAAACAGCGGACCGGTGATCCGCGTATATGCCGTGAGTGTTGAGGGTGAACCCTGGAAAGAAATGGAGCAGTTTGGAAACTATATGCCTCATACTAAATACGGCACTACCAGAGTTTACTTCTTCCCAGCGAATAAACCATACCCTTCTACACTAGTTTTGGGTGATGAGAATATAGCTGAGCATTTGAAAGAGAACTGTCTTGCTGTCTATGAAAAAGATGGAATGAGCCAGGTACATTTCCAGAGGTATCCATATGGTAATGATCATTCCAATAAATTCACATTCAAGCGGATACTTTAAATTATCTTGGACACAAGATTTAAATCAATTACCTTGGCAGACCAAAAACCATTCTAAGTGAAACACAAAAGGCTCCGCTTCTTCTCCTATTTGGTTCTAACAATTTCATGGCTGTTTGTGATGCGAAGCATGACCACTCCGCTAGAAACCACGCAGGTCTTAGAATTTGAGTTTATCGGGACAGCCCAGAAAGCAATTGCCTTTTTATCAGCCCTGGAAGCCAGTGGTCAACTGGAACTTTTGACAAGGAGTATCTTTTTGGATTGTGTTTTCCTCTTTCTATATGGGGCAACATTTTACTTCCTGGGCGCCTGGATTTGCAGCAGACTTCCGGAAAGACATGTGTTCAATAATTTCCGAATGATCAGCATCTCTATAATAACCGCAGTTATCTGTGACCTTCTGGAAAATCTTTCTATGCTGGGAATGATTTACTACCCGCCGCAAGATGCTTACGCTTACCTGGCTTTTTTCTTTGCAGCTGTGAAATTTACACTTTTAGGGCTTGTACTTATATTTTTCATTTTAAGCGGCCTTGTTCTACTGAAGACATCAAAAGAACCAGTTTCAAAGCCGGCATCCAAAACGCAGAAACAAAAATCGGATTTACCAGCCTAGTGCAGTATCGTCACCACGTGGATCTGCCCCACCCTGATAATAGCCCCACTTAGTTTTAAGAATAGCATCCACACGTCCGATAGCTCCGCGTTCACGGAACTTGTAGCCTTTCTTTGTCAGCTTGTCGATCGTAATGCTATCCAATCCTTTTCTCTCCATCTGCACATCATCCGGGAACCATTGATGATGGAACCTCTTCGCACTTACAGCTTCCTGCATTGTATTATCGAAGTCAATAACATTCAGAATAGTTTGGAAGACAGAGGTAATAATTGTAGATCCGCCAGGAGTTCCAACAACCATAAACAGTTTACCATCCTTTTCTAAAATAGTAGGCGTCATCGCACTAAGCATCCTTTTATTTGGCTGCACTGCATTAGCTTCTCCGCCCAGCAGCCCGTACATGTTCGGCGATCCCGGCTTAACTGAGAAGTCATCCATCTCATTATTAAGAAGGAAACCTGCTCCCTTGACAAATACCTTTGATCCATAACTGCCATTGATAGTTGTAGTTATCGAAACAGCATTTCCGGCTCTATCTACGATAGAAAAGTGTGTAGTCTCTTCACTTTCCTTAGGCACTTCACCAGCTTTAATATCTGTGCTTAGTGTTGCTTTATTCCAGTTAAAATTACTCATCCGGAATTTAGAGTAGATTGGAAGGATAAGATATTTTTGCGGCACTTTATAAAAGTCGGGATCCCCTAAATGAGAAGCCCGGTCGGCATATACCCTGCGTTCTGCTTCAACCATTACCTGGATCGTTGAATCGGAGTTATGTCCCCAGCGTTTTAGGGGAAAAGGTTCAACTGAATTGAGCAATTGCAGTAGTGCTATCCCCCCGCTTGAGGGAGGCGGCACTGTGATGACTTTGTGACCCCGGTAAGTCCCGACTATTGGTTCACGCCAAACAGCATGATAATTTTTAAGGTCTTCCTTACTTATTAAACCACCGCCCGACTGCATTTCTGCGACGATGTAATCTGCAACAGTACCGCTGTAAAAACCATCGCGGCCCTTATCGCGGATCAGCTCCAAAGTATTTGCAAGATCTTCCTGAATCCAAAGTTCGCCGGCTGCCCAGCGATCCTTTATATAATAGGATTTACCAGGATTGTATTTCCTGAAATCAATTTGCTCGCCTGCAAATTCTTTCGCCTGGCTCTCTGTAATAGGGAAACCATTTCTGGCTAAATCGAGTGCGGGTTGAATTACTTCGGCCCATGATAATTTGCCATATTTGGTATGTGCCTGAACCATACCATCCACACTTCCGGGTACACCAGCAGCCAAATGTCCGTAAAGACTTTTTTCTGTGATCGGATTACCCGCTGAATCGAGGTACATATCGCGGCTAGCCATACCCGGAGCCTTCTCACGGAAGTCGAGCGCTGCAACTTCACCCTGGGCAGAACGATAAACCATGAAACCACCACCGCCAATATTTCCTGCATTAGGATAGACTACAGCTAATGCAAACTGCACAGCAACCGCAGCATCCACTGCATTACCCCCCTTTTTTAAAATATCAAGGCCGACTTTTGAGGCCGAAGGGTGAGCGGAAACAACCATCCCGTTTTTGTATTCTCCACTATCATTCTTCCCAATTTGTCCGCCTACGCATGATGTAAGAAAAACCGCTGCAATTATTACAGCTTTAAAACTGCCTTTAACCTGAATTCTACTGATTTGCATTTTTGTATAACTGCTCAACTTGTGTTTTATATTTCTCTAAAATCGCTTTCCTTCTCAAGCTCAGCTTCGGAGTCAATTCTCCCCCGTCAATACTCCAGTCTACCGGAAGCAGCTCTATCTTTTTCACCTTTTCCCAGTTTCCAAAGTCCTCATTGTATTTCTCAATCTCCGACCACATTTTGTCAATAACCCGTTGGTCTTTTACCATTTCCTGATTGGTAGTGTAAGGTATATCAGACTTTTCGCACCACTTCTCGAGGGTAGAAAAGGTGGGTAATACCAGTGCTGCCGGGAAACGTTGGTTCTCCCCAATAACCATTACCTGCTCGATAAAAATAGACTCTTTGAATTTATTCTCCAACATTTGAGGCGCAATATATTTCCCGCCAGCGGTTTTGAAAATCTCCTTTTTCCTATCCGTTATTCTTAAGTATTGTCCGTCAACAATTTCACCAATATCACCTGTGTGAAAAAAACCATCTTTATCGATCACTTCAGCACTCAGGTCCGGACGATTGTAATAGCCTTTCATCACGTTAGGCCCCTTACAAAGTATCTCGCCATCTTCAGCAATCTTGACTTCCACATCTTTGATAGTCCTGCCCACCGTAGTAAACTTCGCCTCGCCTTTTCGCAAGCCGTTAACATTAATAACCGGCGATGTCTCTGTTAGCCCGTATCCTTCTAATACAGGCATACCGGCAGCCCAGAAAACGCGGGCCAGTCTGGGTTGCAACGCTGCGCCTCCTGATACTATGGCCATGATATTACCTCCAAGCGCCTCCCTCCATTTACTAAAGACCAATTTGTTAGCAATCTTTAACTGGAACTCATACCAGGGCCCGTTTTTACCATCCATCTCATAGTTTAAGCCCAGGTTTAAAGCCCAAAAGAACAGCTTGTGTTTAACTCCCGTTAAAGCCGCACCCTTCTCAACAATACGATCATACACTTTCTCGAGGAGCCTTGGTACCGTAGTAAAGCCATTCGGTTTTACATCAGCAATGTCGGCCGCAATCGTGTCCATGCTTTGTGCGTAATAAACTGATATTCCCAAATAGAAATACATATAGAATACCATTCGCTCAAAAACATGTGACAATGGCAGGAAGCTCAGAGCCCGGGAAAACCCTGCCGGATATAGCTTCGATGACTCACGAACATTTGTGACCAAATTATTATGAGTTAACATGACACCCTTAGGCGTACCTGTTGTTCCTGATGTATAAATAAGAGTTAGGAGGTCATCCGGTTTAATTTCCCTGCGGTACTGCTCGAGATCTATAGTGGAATTGTTCCTTCCCAGTTCAACGATTTCAGTCCAGTTTGGAACCCCCTCTATAGTATCAAAACTAAAAATCTCAAAGTTGGCATTGTCCCTTTGCCTAACTGTGTTTAATTTATCATACAGCGCCTTATCCGATACGAACACCAGTCTGATTTCAGCGTCTTTTGCTATAAATTTAATATCATTCTCTGCGAGTGTAGGATACATGGGAACCTGCGTTGCTCCAATTTGCATAATCCCGAAATCGCAGATATTCCATTCTGGCCGGTTTGGTGACATGATGGCAACTTTGTCATCTTTTTTAATGCCTTTACTTACCAGCCCCCGGCTTACAGCATTTGCTTCATCAACAAATTGCTGCGTGGAATACTTGATCCATTCACCATTCTTCTTGGAAGCCACTATATCTTCCTTGTTAAACTTTTCAAGAGATAGATTCAGGAGATCGAAAACCCGGGTTATTTCAGCCATAAATATTTAGAATAGGTCCTAAAGGTAATTTAGCAATTTAATGAAAATAAGTATTAGACGTAAGAAAAATTGAAAGATCGCGCAACTGGCATTGTATTTGAAAAGCCCGTGCATACAAAAACAATTATGAAAGCGGCATGAGTACGCTCTCTCACCATTAAAGAATAATAAAATATGAAAAAGTTACTGCTAATTTGCTTTAC
The DNA here is from genome assembly GCF_049655485.1 of Daejeonella sp. Lineage (GTDB taxonomy): Bacteria > Bacteroidota > Bacteroidia > Sphingobacteriales > Sphingobacteriaceae > Daejeonella. Next base: position 9,842 of record NZ_JBASJU010000014.1, on the reverse strand, counting down.
TGCCTGTGCGTTATTGATAAGCCAATCAGATGTACAAGCTCAAACCTATGAAAATGCTATCGGGGTTAGAATTGGATCCTACAACGGGTTAAACTTCAAGACATTTGTTAATACCAATAAAGCACTGGAATTTAACCTTGCAGTAAGAAGTAATGATGATTTCAAACGCTTTATCCTGACAGGATTGTACGAGGTTCACAATCCAATCAACGGTGCTCCTGGTTTGCTTTGGTATTATGGTGGTGGTGGTAGTATTGGTTCTTATAAACGTAGGGACTTCGAAGGCGACCTTTTTCTAAGTGCTGACGGTGTTCTCGGACTTGACTACAAATTCGATGGTGTTCCTTTGAATCTTGCGGTTGACTGGAGACCAAGACTTGAGCTGACTCCTGATACCAACTTTGGCACAGGTGATGTTGGCCTTGCAATAAGATTAACGCTATAAAAATTAGAGAATGAGCAAATTAGAGAATGAGCAAATTCGCTAATTCCCTAATTTGCTAATTTCCAAATTTACAATTTCAACCATCTCTTCCTCACTGCCATCTGCTGTACTGAAGGATTCTCGGTCGGAGAAATACTGTATTTTAGAGAAGGGCTTTTGCCTAGTGACACTTCTACTGCTTTTTCCATTCCATCTCTGATTACCGTAACTTTTACCTTCTCGCCAACTTTTCTGGTGGCAATATACTTAAGCATCTCCACTGACCCCGCACGTGTATTTTTTATCTGATAACTATCAATAGAAAGGATTTCATCATTTACATTCAAGCCATCGTTCCAGGCACCGCTTCCGCGTGCAACCTGGGAGATGTACATTTTACCCTCTCTTAAGGAAGTAGAGATCCCCAGGAATGGCTCAACAGATTTTTCCGCTTCGTTTTTAATTCCCAGCCCCGCGTAATTGAGATACTTATCGTAGTCAATTGTTTTCAGGCCATTTACATAGTTGTCATACATGTCATTTAAAGAATGTCCTGCAATTTTTTCAGCCATCTCTTTAAACTCCTTATCAGTATATCCTCGTTTCTGTTTTACATAGTATTCATCATACATTGCTTTCATCACTTCATCCAGACCGGCCTTACCTTTTGTAGAATGGATGATTTCCAGATCCATAATCAGGGCAACTAAGGCTCCTTTACTGTAATACGAGATCGTCGAATTGTTTGAATTCTCATTAGGGCGGTACTGCTTGATCCATGCGTCGAAACTCGATTCGCTAAGCGTTTGAATTTTGTTGCCCGGCTGATTCTCAAGGGCACTGATTGCTGATGCAAGGCCGGAAATATAGTTTTCAGAGCTCAATAATCCAGCACGCATTGTAAAGACGTCCTGGTAATAAGCGGTGAAACCTTCCGCGATCCATAAATTAGTGGTGTAGTTCTCCTCGTCATAATTAAATGGCCCAAGAGCTATCGGGCGCAGCCTCTTCACATTCCATAAGTGAAAGTATTCATGGGATACCAATGATAAAAATCTCAACAAACCTGCCTCTGTATTGTACGCATTTCTGCTTGCACCTAAAACTGTAGAGTTGAGGTGTTCGAGACCACCACCGCCAGAATTAAAATTATGTACAATGAAAACATACCGTTTATTAGGATTAACTCCGAAGACTTTGGTCTGCTCATGAACGATTTTGGCCATGTCGCGTTTCAAAACTTCCTTATCATAGTTACCCCCGCCGTACATCGCAACTTCATGAGCTACGCCAGCTGCATCAAAATAGAAAATATCCTGGTTACCTACTTCTATAGGAGAATCATAAAGGATATCATAGTTAGGGGCAGAATACGTATTCTCTTTAGCGGCAACTTTATCCAGCCCCGTAGAAATCTTCGTCCAGCCTTTATGTGGAATGATTGTAACTGTAGATGGCAATTGCAGCTTGCCTGCAGGATATAAAAATATGCCTGTAGGCGATAAAAATGCATGTGACTCATCGACAAAACTAGTCCGGACTGATATCTCATTCGAATAAACACGGTAACTAACTTTGATAGAACCCTTCACGTTGTTTACCCTCCAGGTATTCTTATCAATTTTATTAGCACTCAAACTTTTGCCGGAATTATCCACTGCTTTGAAACTTTCTACATTCTTAGCAAATTCGCGGATAAGATAAGACCCTGGCGCCCAGACTGGCATCTTAAGATCTACCTGATTATCTTTCAATCCAGATATTTCCATTTCAATGTCGGCATAGTGGGCCTGAGGTTCCGAGAAGGATACAGTAAAGGCGATTTTCTCCTGGGCACTTAAGGTCGTTGTTAGAATTGCCATAAAAATTACAAGTGATATATATTTCATATTGTTTTTTGTCTCAAAAATAAGTTTTATGCTTTGAATTAATGGTAGGTGCCGGGCTTAAGCTGTAAAATAGTTGGTACAACATCCATAATTGAAATTAGAACAAATAGCTTTGTGTGTAACCATTTTTGCTATCTTCAATATTTTTATTTTACGAGAGTTCAAAAAATGTTCCGGAAAAGGAAATATATCTATGCATGTTAAACCTTTTTTCGATTTGTAGTCTAAATTTTAGAGTCATAACCATTACAAAATATCTTTATTACCCATTTTAAATAGAAATTTCATCTAACCCAACCTCTTCAGATTAACCTATAACCCTTACTATGAAAATTAAGTATATCGTTTACGCACTTCTCGTTGTTCTTTTTGGAGTTTTTGTAGCTTACAGAATTAAATCCAATAACAAAAGGGATGCTGGGGGAAAAGGTGGTCCGGGGGGAAAAGGCGGTCCTCCGGGGGCAAGCATTCCCGTAAGCGGTATAGTGGTTGAGCCGAAAAACTTCTCAAATTCCCTTTCTGTAACGGGCTCTTTGGAAGCTAATGAGCAAATCGAAATCAGGTCGGAAGTATCCGGCATTATTAAAGGACTATATTTTAAAGAAGGAAGCAATGTCAGAAGAGGGCAAGCTTTACTAAAAATCAACGATATTGAACTGCAGGCGCAATTGTCCCAGGCATTAACCCGCGAAAAACTTGCTGCAGAAACCGAGCGCAGAGCAAAACTTCTTTTGCAAAAAGAGGCTATCAGCAAGGAAGAGTATGATATCGCCCTGGCTGATAAAAGCACCTTACAGGCAGCGACACGACTGATCAGGGCACAAATCTCAAGAACAATAGTAGTAGCCCCTTTCAGCGGACGAATCGGTCTTCGGACTGTTTCTGTTGGAGGTTACGTCACTCCTGCTACCGTTGTAGCCAGTCTCATAAGTATAAACCCTATTAAAGTGATATTTTCTGTCCCTGAAAAATATTCGCAGCAAATGCGAACCGGATCAACTATTCAATTTTCTGTTGCCGGCTCCGCCACAAAACACAGCGCCACGGTTTATGCTATTGACCCGGGCATTAACACCACCTCACGCACTCTTCAAATTGCTGCAAGGGCAGCTAATCCGGGCGGCGATTTGCTTCCAGGTAGTTTCGCGAAAGTAGACCTGCCTCTTGCGACTATAACAGATGCCATACTCATCCCGACGGAGGCCGTAATTCCAATTGAACAGGGTAAAAAAGTATTTGTTGCCAGGAATGGTAAAGCTGTTGAAGTTGTGATTGAGACAACAACCCGGACGGAGAAGGAAGTGTTAGTTACGTCTGGACTTCAGAGAGGGGACACGGTATTAACAACCGGAATCATGGCCTTAAAGGCAGATAGCCCGGTAAAAGTAAAAATAACACCGAACTAATTATGAGCTTATCTTCTACCGCCATAAAAAGACCGGTTCTGACTATTGTCATGAACCTGGTGCTTGTACTTTTCGGAGTAATTGGGTTCACTTTTCTGGGTATCAGAGAGTTCCCATCTATCGACCCTCCGATTATTTCGGTAAGGACGAGTTATGCTGGGGCTAACTCTGATGTAATCGAATCTCAGATTACAGAGCCCCTCGAGAAAGCGATCAATTCGATTGATGGAATTCGTAATATCACTTCATCCAGCAGCCAAGGATCAAGTAATATATCTGTCGAGTTTATGCTTGACAAGAATCTGGAGGAAGCTGCTAACGACATCCGGGATAAAGTCTCTCAAGCTGCGCAAAGCTTGCCTGATGATATTAACTCACCGCCGGTCGTATCCAAACAGGACGCCGACTCACAGCCGATCATGATCTATACCATGAAGAGTGATGTCCGCAGTGCACTGGAATTAAGCGACTATGCAGATAATACAATCGTACCACGGTTTCAAACCATTCCGGGCGTAAGTAGTTTGCGTATTTACGGCGAAAAACGATATGCTATGCGGCTTTGGATTGACCCAAACAAGCTGTCGGCATATGGCCTGACACCAATAGACATCCGGAATGCCCTAAATCAGCAGAATGTTGAGCTTCCATCAGGTAAACTGACCGGCGATAATACAGAACTCGGTATTAAAACAATTGGCAACCTGAACACTGTAGAAGGTTTCAACAATCTGATTCTTAAAACTGATTCAAATCGTATTACCCGTTTCAGCGATGTTGGGGAGGCTATACTCGCACCGGAAAATATGGAAAGCGTCATGAGGGAGTCGGGTACCCCTATGATCGGTCTTGCCATTACACCGCAACCGGGAACCAATTATCTGGAAATCGCAAAATTGGTTAATGAGCGCTTTGAGCAAATCTTAAAGGAATTACCAAAGGACATTGAGCTAAAACCAGCGATTGACAACACCGTATTTATTAAGAACTCCGTCATTGAAGTTGCCGAGACCATTTTAATATCTCTTATCTTGGTTATACTGATTATTTACCTCTTTTTCCGTGACTGGAGTATAGCGTTCAGACCCTTGATCGATATCCCGGTTTCCCTGATAGCTACCTTCTTTATTATGTACATTTTCGGCTTTTCCGTAAATGTACTTACGCTTCTGGCGATCGTCCTTGCCACGGGGCTCGTGGTGGATGACGGGATTGTGGTGACTGAGAATATCTATAAAAAAGTGGAAGAAGGGATGTCGCCTTTCAAAGCCGCGATTGAGGGGTCTAATGAGATATTCTGGGCGGTAATTTCGATTTCCGTAACACTGGCTGCCGTGTTCCTTCCGGTCATATTCCTGGAAGGTTTTGTCGGGCGGCTGTTTCGAGAGTTTGGGATCGTCATAGGGGCCGCGGTCCTTATTTCAGCGTTTGTTTCACTGACCCTGACACCCATGCTTAATGCCTATTTGATGAAAGGCGGGGTGCAGAAGAAATCGAAGTTTTATATGAGGACCGAGCCTTATTTCGTGAAAATGACAACCTCGTACTCAGACTCATTAAAAACATTCATGACCAGACGCTGGCTAAGCTTCCCCATAATTGCGGTGTGTATTGGTATGATCGCACTATTCTGGTTTAATCTTCAGAAAGAGACTGCACCTTATGACGACCGGAGCTTTATGAGTGTACAGGCAAGCGCACCAGAAGGAGCTACGTTTGAGTATATGGACAGGTTTATGCTCGAACTTTCCAAACTGGTTAATGATTCGATACCCGAGAAAGTTGTCAGTATTGTCTATACCTCACCGGCATTCGGCGGCGGCGGCTCTGCCAACTCAGGGTTTCTAAGAATTGGACTCTCCGAGCCAGATAAACGTGACCGCACGCAGAATGAAATTGCAAATGATCTGACCAAAATGACTAAAAAGTTCACTGCTGGCAGGACACAAGTTACCGAACAGCCTACCATTTCTGTAAACCGTCGTGGTGGATTACCTATTCAATTTATTATTCAGGCACCTAATTTTGAAAAGCTCCAGGAAAAGATTCCGCTTTTCATGGCTGAAGCAGCTAAAGATCCTACCTTTTCAAACACTGACGTAAATCTTAAGTTCAATAAACCTGAGATTAACGTAAGTATAAACCGTGACAAAGCTCAAAGTCTTGGAGTTTCGGTACTGGATGTAGCACAATCGCTTCAGTTAGCCTTAAGTGGTCAGCGTTTTGGTTATTTCATTATGAACGGTAAACAATATCAGGTATTAGGGCAGTATGCTAAGAGCGACCGGGATGACCCACTGGATCTGACTTCCACATTCGTAAGAAATGACCAGGGACAATTGATCCAATTGGACAACCTCGTCTCGGTAAAAGAAGTGAGCAGCCCTCCGCAGCTTTACCATAACAACCGTTTCCTTTCTGGAACGGTATCGGCCGGTTTAGCACCAGGAAAAAGTATTGGGGATGGCATCGAAGCGATGGACCGAATAGCCGACAAAGTACTTGATGATACGTTCACAACGGCTTTGGGTGGTGAATCACGGGATTTTCAGGAAAGTTCATCGAACACCGCGTTTGCGTTCGGACTTGCATTGCTCCTGGTTTATCTTATCCTGGCGGCCCAATTCGAGAGTTTTATCGATCCACTGATCATCATTATCACAGTTCCTATGGCAGTTGCGGGAGCCTTTTTATCCCTATGGCTATTTGGACAAACATGGAATATTTTTAGCCAGATTGGGACGATCATGCTCATTGGACTGGTGACGAAGAACGGGATCCTGATTGTGGAATTTGCAAATCAGCTTAAAGAGCGAGGGATACCCCTGCAAGAAGCTATCGTGGAAGCTTCCGTAGCGCGCTTACGCCCGATCTTGATGACCAGCCTTGCCATTGCTCTTGGCGCCCTTCCAATTGCAATGGCCCTAGGTGCTGCTGCAAAGAGCCGTATGAGTATGGGAATTGTGATTATAGGCGGAACTTTATTCTCCCTGGTATTAACCCTGTTTGTTATCCCGGCGATTTATTCATTGTGGTCGAAAGAACATAAAGCAAATCCTGAGTTCAACTCGGACGGTGACTTAAAAAATAAAAAAGAAGAAAAGCTGGAACTTGCTCACGTTTAATTAAAGGGTTTACCCATCGAAGAATGAAATTCAAAAGAATACTATTATATCTGTTAGCTGGATTCGCATTTCCGTTAAGTTCAATCGCACAAGACAGGATGACCCTGGAAGAAGCTATCCAGATTGCCCTCGAGAATAACTACGATATTAAACTCACAAGGAATGATATTGAGATAGCCAAAACCAATGTTAGCCGGGCAAATGCCGGCATGCTGCCCGTCGTTACTGGAAATTTCAACACGAATAATACTAGCTCAAATACCAGGCAAACGCTTTCGAGCGGCGTGACGCAGGAAAGAAATGGTGCAAAGAATACCAACCTGGCTTATGGGCCGGTGTTAAGCTGGCGTGTGTTTGACGGATTTGGGATGTATGCCCGGTACGATCAGCTGAAAGAACTGCAAAAGTTGGGAGAAACCAATTTCAAGCTGACAGTCCAAACTACTTTGGCCGATGTAATCAACAATTATTACGACCTCGTTCAGCAGCAGCAACAGATAAAAGCATTAGGAGGTGCAGTAGATATCTCGAGATTAAGATTTACGAATTCACAAAACAGATATACCATCGGACGTGCAGCAAAATTGGAGGTTTTAGCAGCTACTGTCGACTTAAATACGGATACGACCAATTTACTGAGGCAGCTTAATATTTATAAGGGGACTAAAATAAGGATGAATGAGTTGCTGGCAAGAGATCTTAACACCGATTTCATCGTATCAGATACTATCATCATTCAAAACAATCTTAGCCTTTCCGAATTGCAGAATTCTGCGAATCAACAAAGCCCGGGCTTACAGCTTGCGCTGATAAATAAGCGTATTGCAGAAATTAATTTAAGACAGGTTAAAGCGGATCGGTATCCTTCGGTAACGGTCAACTCTGGATATAATTTTAATAAATCGACGTCTGAACTTGGGTTTGCACGAAATTCCGTCGGACGAGGTTTTAATTATGGCATGTCGGCTTCAATTAACATTTTTAATGGGATGCTCCAGAACCGAAACGAAAAGAATGCGGAAATAGAAATCGAGAATGCCCAAATTGAATTTGAGAAAGCGAACCAAAGTGTATCAGCACAATTGAACTCCTTATATCAGACTTTTCAAACAAGCCTTCAGCTGGTGAAACTGGAACAGCAAAACCTGGAAGTTGCCCGCCAGAACCTGGACATTACAATGGAAAAATTCAGGCTGGGAAGTGTTGCGCCGCTGGAATTCAGAGAGGCGCAGAGGAATTATATTGACGCGAGTGCCCGTTTTACGAACGCTCAGTTTCAGGCGAAGTTAGCAGAAGTTGCACTTCAGCAGATTTCGGGAACATTAACTTTATAGAAATAAAAATTCTTTAGTGATAAAGTGGAAGAATTTAGTATTTTTGGTTGGATGAATGCGTACAAATATAAAAATGTCCTTCTTATTGACGATAATCATATCGACAATCTGATCAATCGTAAAATACTGGACAACGCAAGTTTCGCTGAAAGCATCACCGTGAAAGACTCCCCGCAGGAGGCTTTCGATTTTGTGCGCAATTCATTAGCTACAGGAAATGATATCCCGGAAGTTATTTTTCTCGATTTAAGAATGCCTGAGATGAGTGGGTTTGAGTTTCTCAGATCCCTGGTCGATCTTCCCAACTTAAGGCCCAACATATTCAAAATATGTGTTCTTTCTTCATCACTTGACCCTAAAGACATAAAAAGGATTAAAGAAAATGAATTGGTTTCAAAGTTTATAGGTAAGCCCTTAACTACTCAGATACTCGAAGATATATAAAAATTTACTATGTTACTAGTTGCTGACAGTGGCTCAACCAAGGCCGACTGGATATTAACACTCCCCGACAAACAGACCATACATTTCAGAACAAGAGGGATTAACCCCTTTTTTTTATCTGAAAAAGATATTACCCAGATATTTCACAACACACCGGAGATCCAGGGATATGTAGAAGAGGTTAAAGAGATTTATTTCTTCGGAGCAGGCTGTTCCAGCCCTGATCGCAGGGAAATTATAACAAACGCGCTTTCTAGGGTTTTCAAAAATGCTTTTGTCAGTGTCGATATCGACATCATTGCGTCAGTATATGCAACTTGCGGATTATCTGAGGGGATATGCTGTATTTTGGGAACAGGGTCCAACATTTCGTATTTCGATGGTACCAAAATCCATGAAAGCAAACATGGTTTGGGTTATATTCTGGGCGACGAAGGTTCAGGTACTTATTTTGGAAGAAAATTACTCACCTCTTGCTTATACGGTACGATGCCTGACGAATTAAGTGTGAAGTTCAAAGCGGAGTACGTGGCCGACAAGGAGTCTGTAATTAAACGTATTTACCAGGAGCCTTCGCCCAACTCGTTTCTGGCTTCTTTTGCGCCCTTCATGAGCGAAAATATTAATCATCCATTCATAATCGAATTGTTAAGAGTTGGTTTCGAAGAATTTGTTGAAACCAATATCCAGTCATATCCCGACTATAATAAACAAATCTGTCACTTTGTAGGATCCATTGCATTCCATTTTAAGGAAATACTTATAGAGGTATGTGAGCTTAAAGGGGTACGTGTGGGAAAAATCTTAAAACACCCAATTGACGAGTTGTCGGCTTTTATACAAAATAACGGAGTGAAGAACCTGTAGTTATCCAAAGATGACCTCGGGATTGTAGTTTATTGAATCCTGGTAAGCCTCGCTCAAGTCATTTACAGAATTTACTTCGAATTCTATTCCCCATGGCGTCCAGGAAATAAATCTTAGCTTTTCACTGGCATTTTTTTCACCACCTTCTATGCCTTTGGATATTTCTTCATAGATACCGAAATTACCCAAACTATAGTAGTTGATTTTAGTTGCCTTGTTATTTACTAAGTGTGATTTAATTAATTCAAACCCCATTTTCTTCATCCAGCTTCGGATGGCCGATATTTTATTCCTTACCATGATAGCATGTTTTTCTAGATTCTATTTCTCGTCGAAAATCAAGCCAAATCATT
>NZ_JBASJU010000013.1:0-8787 GCF_049655485.1 Daejeonella sp. | reverse complement strand
TACCGTTTTGAAAAGCTGGTCATTAAAATACATTTTTTTATTTAAGATTGCTTTCAGGAAGTAATCAGAGGATTGTTTTGGAAAAATGTACCCCGCTTACGGTCTTGACTCTCGGTTCCTGGTTCCTGGTTCTCTGGAGGTACATCGGTGCCTATTTCCCCATCTCCATATAATCAAGCGTCAATCCGGTTAAAGTTTTTACTCCTAATTTAAACGAGCTTTCGTCAATAAAGAAATCCGGAGTATGGTGTGAAGGTGCTGTATTCGGATCCTTGCCCTTAGTCATCCCGCCAAGGAATAAAAATAAGCCCGGCACTTTTTCCTGAAAGAAAGAGAAATCTTCTGCACCTGTAACCGGCGGCACGACATTAACATTTGCCGTCCCTGCAATTCTTTTAAGAGAGGGTAACATCTTTTCCGTTAAGGCTGGGTCATTATAAGTTACGGGGTAGCTGGAACTATAGGGAAGTTTAACTTCCGCGATTGCTCCGTTGGCTTCAGCGGTATTTATTACTATCTGCCTTATCCTATTCTCTATTAACTTCCCGTCAGCAGCACTTAAATATCTCATGGTACCTAACATTTCTGCAGTTTCGGGAATAATATTGGATCTGACGCCCGCGTGGATAGATCCGATAGTAACCACACCAGCATTTTCGGTAACATTCAGGTTTCGGCTTACTATGGTTTGAAGGTTGTTCACAATTTGAGCAGACACTACAATCGGGTCAATGGATGCCCATGGAGATGCGCCATGTGCCTGACGGCCTTTTACGGTGATCTTCATATCCTTAACACCAGCCATCATGCCACCTGATTTATACGTTATTTGGCCCGCTTCAGTCTGCGCCCAAATGTGTAATCCGAAAACCACGTCAACCTTCGGATTTTCTAACACGCCTTCTTTAACCATCAGCTCTGCCCCACCCTCTTCGCCCACTGGTGCACCTTCCTCTGCAGGCTGGAAAAAGAATTTCACGGTACCCTTAAGATCTGCCTTCATTCCCGATAGAATTTCTGCAACACCCATAAGTATTGCTGTGTGGGAGTCATGACCACATGCATGCATTACTCCAACTTCCTGGCCATTATATTGGGTTTTCACATTAGATTTAAATGGCAGATTGCCTCGTTCAGTAACCGGAAGCGCATCCATGTCTGCACGAAGCGCCACAACCGGGCCGGGTTTGCCCCCTTTCAGAATCCCAACCACCCCGGTTTTGGCAACCCCGGTCTTGACTTCAATACCAAGGCTTTCCAAATGCTTCGCAACAATACCGGCGGTTCTTATTTCATTATTCCCAAGTTCCGGATGTTCATGAAAATCGCGACGCCATGCAATAACTTTAGATTCTACTTTGTCGGCAGCCAGGCTTACCTTGTCTTTTGTATTTGTTGTTTGAGAGAAAACTGGGAGAGAATAAATGAGAAAGGCGGCGATAAAAAGTTTTTTCATTTGGACGAGCTATGATTTGAAACTAAATTAAGAAAAATCCGGGTTAATAAAGCCTGGTTTCTTCTATGCTTTAGGGCGCGTTAATCCCGCCGCTTTTTCCTTATCTTTCGCGCTCAATCTGGACTTAACATTTCATGAAATCTTTTAAAATAATTATTGCACTTCTTTTCCTAAGTCAAATCACTTTTGCGCAAAGCATAATTAGTCTGATCAACCGTGCCGACTCCTTTTTTGAAACAATGAATAATGGGAAATTTGAAGAGGCACACGGCTTCTTTGATGAAAGTGTTAAAGACAAAATAAGTGCTGATGAACTTAAGCTGTTTTGGCTAAGGCTGGGTAATAGTCTGGGAACCTATGAATCTGTTAATGGGGCGCAAAACAGAAGCCAGGGCGAGTTTTATCAGGTAACGTTAAACTGTGTTTTCACGAAGGGCAATCAGGGATTCACATTTATCTTCAACAAATCAGAGAAACTGGTTGGTTTCTTTGTTGCACCAACTGCTTCAGAAGCTTTCTACGTCGAACCTGCTTACGCTGATACAAATCTATACCACGAAAAAGAAGTCGAACTTAAATTTGATGGCGGGCAAATGGCTGGCTTACTGACAACTCCTAAAAACGGGACTAACTTCCCGCTTATAGTATTTGTACATGGTTCAGGGCCATCCGATATGGACGAATCTGTCGGCCCAAATAAACCCCTTAAAGACCTTGCAGCAGGCTTGGCAGCAAAAGGTATTGCGAGCATACGATACGTAAAACGGTCAATGGTGTACCCCAACTATTTTACTAAAGCATTCACAGTAAAAGAGGAAGTTTTAGATGATGCACTAACCGCGGTGGAAATAGCGAGAAACACCCCCGGTATCAATAAAAGCCAAATATATGTTATGGGACATAGTCTTGGCGGGATGCTTGCACCGAGGATTGCGGCCCTTACACCCGATCTTGCAGGTATAATTCTGGCTGCTGCGCCTGCACGGAAATTGTCAGATTTAATAGCCGAGCAAAATAAGTACCTCTATGTTTCTTCCGGCGATACTACCGCAATTATGAGACTGCAATTTGAGGAAACTTCTCGGGAGATTGATAGAACTAGACTATTGAAATTAGGTGATATCGCTCCCGATTCTGTCATACTTTCGGCTCCAGCCGCATATTGGATGGATATCAATAATTATGATCAGCTGGGCTCCGCCAGGAAAATCAAAAACAGAATCCTGGTGATACAAGGTGAAAACGATTTCCAGGTTTCTGTTCAGGACTTTAATATGTGGCGAACAGCCTTAGCGTCGAACAAAAATGCTTCTTTCAAACTTTATCCCGACCTCAACCACCTTTTATCTTCTCAAAAGCAAAAAGGAAATGGAATGCAATATCGTATTCCGGCAAATGTCTCCCCAAAACTTATAGAGGATATCGCGGTTTGGATTAAAGGGAAATAGATTAGGATTCTGTCTGGAATAGGATTTTGTCTTGAATAGGATTCATAGGATGATAAGATTATAGGATGCCAGGCGCAATGGGAAAATGGCTATAATGTTCTTAACGTCCTTTTCTGCCAATATCAGGGAGAAATCCAGTGATAAGGCCTATTAACGGCAGATAGGCGCAAACGCTATAGACATACTCTATACTTGTGCGGTCGGCTAATGTACCCAGGAAAGCCGAACCCACTCCGCCCATTCCAAAGGCAAAGCCAAAAAATAATCCTGAAACCATCCCCACTTTACCCGGGATAAGTTCCTGCGCATAGACCAGAATCGCAGAAAATGCTGAAGCAAGTATGACACCTATCGGTACAGTTAAGACAGCCGTCCAAAACAAATTTGCGTGAGGAAGTAGCAGAGTAAAGGGGGCTACCCCAAGGATAGAGCCCCAAATAACATATTTACGGCCGATTTTGTCGCCAAGCGGCCCGCCTATTAATGTTCCTGCAGCTACAGAGAATAGAAAAATAAATAAGTAAACTTGCGAGCTTTGAACTGATACACCGAACTTATGAATAACATAGAAGGTGTAGTAACTGCTCATGCTAGCGAGGTAGAAATATTTAGAAAATATTAGGGTTAGCAGTATGATGACAGAGATTATAACCTTTTTCCTGGAAAGTGTGTGAACAGGGTGTGTAGTTGCAGCCTTTTTGGCGATCGATGAAATTTTTAGTTTGTACCAGCCGCCGACATTTACAAGTATTATAATTGCAAGTAAAGCCAGAACCGAAAACCACATAACGTTTGATTGTCCATAAGGAACAATAATTAAGGCCGCCAAAAGTGGCCCTATAGAACTTCCAGCATTTCCTCCTACCTGAAAAACAGACTGAGCCATACCCCTTCGTCCGCCGGAGGCCAAACTCGCCATTCTCGATGCTTCAGGGTGGAAGATTGATGATCCTATCCCGACAAGGGCGACTGATAATATCAGCATTTCAAAGTTTGAAGCCTGGGATAGTAAAACCAGGCCAATCAAACTGAACCCCATCCCAACGGCTAATGAGTAGGGCTGGGGCTTACGGTCAGTATAGAGTCCCACAAAGGGCTGCAGGATCGAAGCTGCCATTTGAAAGGTCAAAGTGATCAGACCTATCTGAGCAAAAGTTAACTTAAAAGAAGTTTTTACGATTGGATAGATTGCTGGGATTAGCGACTGAATAGTGTCGTTGAGAAGATGCGCGAAACTTATGGCAAAAAGAATGGGAAACACAGTTTTCCCGGCAATATCCTTTACTTCTTTCGCCGGAATTTCCCCGGATCGCTGTACCTTTTCATTCATTCTGCTGCAAATATCTAAGGAAGAAGGTATAAAGCGAATAGGATTTTGAAAAAATTTTTGTGTGTAGGATACACCAATTTATTCATGCCCTGTTTTGAAGCGTTTCCCGTATGTGCCAAACGGCCTTATTTTTATCGGATATATCGCCTATGCGTATAATGTCGCAAAGTGCAAGAAGTTTGTAAAGGACGTGGTCTTTTTTAACAGCTTTTATTACCGTTGGATATAAGGGCAAAATGCTGGGACCCCGTTCTTTCCCCATGTCATCAGCCCAAACTAATTTTTCTTCTGATGAAAAACTAAGGTAAAGAGATGACTCGGAGTGTGCAGTAAATATTCCTTTCATTACCGGTCCTAGGTGTGCCGGGAACACATATTGAAGGCCGTGCTCCAAAAACTTCAAAAATGGTTCCTCATTAACCACTCTGCTATCTGGCATTAATAAGCCTGCAATTAACGAACGATTTATTGATTCGCTAACTTCCGATGCACTGATATGTAGTTTAGAAGATAAATCTTTAATCCTGCATCCTTCCTCACTCTCGATTGCTAATTTCAAAAGTATGATCACGTCCTGGGGACGCATACCTTTATGTTCTTTCATACCGAAAGATACAACTATTGTGGATTCGTATTTCGCGAACCGGAAAAAATGTGGAAAAATTACTGAAACAAATCTTTCTGGACGCGTGTTACCATAAGTTCATTTTATTTCCGGTGCTATTGATACTAGGTTAGCGGTGCTCCTACCTCGATATCACATCGGTGCCCGGGCATCCCATGAGCGGGATTAATTTTAACGCCAGCGGCTGATGGCGCGGGAGCGTTTTGTTGGGGTGCCGACTGTGCCGGTACGGGATTCATTTTAATAGTTGGAGGATTTTGAACGGGAGCTGCCACACCTGAGTTAGCGTTAATTGGAGCTCCGACAGGTAAATCGCATCTGTGGCCTGGAAGCCCGTGCGCTGGATTAATAGTAGGCGAGGCAGACGGAGTAGCCGGCAGATCTGCGGGGTGACCATGGCCATCCCCTTCATGATGAACCTCTGGACTATCTTTTTTTTTGTCGCTTTGAACTACCGTTATGATAGTGGCCCCAGCCAGGACTATGCCTGCGATTATAAAGATGGTTCTCATAATAATATTGATAAAAAACTGTTGTGATACGGAACTCACGAAGTTACAAAATATTTAAACATCAGCTTGTAACAAGATCGTCATTTCACAAAGGCAGAATACATGAAGACGTATTGATCCTACTGGGAAATCAATTGAAAATCGCCCTTTAATTTGATAGCTTAGCGTGCTAAAATTTTCAATTGAGATATTTCGTACACATATCCTATAAAGGAACACGTTACTGTGGCTGGCAAAACCAGCCTGATAAGCTAAGTGTGCAGGAAGTACTTGAAACCACTTTAAGTAAACTATTAAAATATCCGGTCACCGTGTATGGCTGTGGTCGTACAGATGCCGGGGTCCACGCCAGCCAATTCTTCTTTCATATTGATATTGAATATGAATGGAATTTTGATTTATTTTTCCGGTGGAATCGTATTCTTCCGGATGACATTGCTATTTTCGACATCATACCTATGGATGGGCAACCCCATGCCCGATTTGACGCGGTGCTTCGAACATACGATTATTTTATTCACACATACAAAGATCCATTTTTAAGCGAAAGCAGTGCTTTCTACCTGCTTCCTGAACTAAATTTAATCGAAATGAAAAAAGCAGTTACACTGCTGCCAAAATACAATGATTACCGGGCGTATTGCAAATCGCCCAATAAGAACGAACATACCATCTGCAATGTTTCTGCAGCTAACCTATTAATTAACGACGCAGGAAACCGGATTCGCTTTCAAATCTCGTCAAATCGTTTTCTTGGGCGTATGATCCGAATTCTAAGCAAAAAGCTGATTGAGATAGGTAGCGGGACTATGAGCGTTGATGAATTCGAGAGCCATTTGATCACAAAAAAGACCCCGAATCTGATTTTACCTGCACATGCTTCGGGTCTATATCTTTCAAAAGTAAGATACCCTTTTCTGGACCTCCCTGTTAAAGGGTATTTTCTAAATGAAAGCACAGAAAACTCTTGGTTTGAGATATAGTTCGAATAGAAATCCAATCCAATATTTGTTCAATAATAATTGACTATTTTTATACATCAAAATTTAACATATGAAAAAGTTTTTAGTACTATTTAGTTTAAGCCTTTGTTGCTTATCGCTGCCCGTTTTGGCGCAGCTCAAAATGCCACAAGTGAGCAGTTCACAAACTCTAATACAGGAATTTGGCCTTGGCAGTGTCACCGTCAAATATTCGCGGCCCAATATGAAAGGCAGAAACATTTTCCGGGATTTAGTCCCCTTCGGTGAAGTATGGCGGACAGGCGCAAACACGGTAACAACGATAAGTTTTACTGAGGATGTTACGCTAGAAGGGCAGGCAGTAAAAGCCGGCGAATATGCATTGCTCACCATCCCGGGTAAAGATTCATGGACGATCATTCTTAATAAAGACACAAAGCAATGGGGAGCATATACATACAAAGAAGCCGATGATGTACTGCGTTTTACCGCCAATCCCACAAAGTTGAAGGATAATGTTGAAAGTTTTACTATTTCATTCAGTGATGTACTACCCAACTCCGCAAACTTAAATTTAATGTGGGCAACCACTAAAGTGAGTATCGGAATGAAAACCGATATCGACAGCAAAATAATGGCAAATATTGATGAAGCTATGAAGGGAGATGTGAAACCTTATATGCAGTCAGCAGTATACTATTACGATAATGGTAAAGATCTTTCAAAAGCACTTGCGTGGATGAATTCGGTTGCCGCAGCTGATCAGAAAACTCCATGGTATAATTACTGGAAAGCAAAAATTCAGCTAAAGATGGGTGATAAACCCGGTGCGGCAGTAAGCGCTAAAACTGGGCTCGAAATTGCAAAAACAATCAACAACGCTGAATATATAAGATTAAACAATGCGATTTTAGCTGAAGCCAGTAAATAGAAAGGTTTTTGGCATTAATCTCATTCGAATGAAACTGGCTTTCGCTATTCAACGTAAAATACGGCTGGCAATCATGCTAGCTGTATTAATGCTGTTTATAATAGTCTTCAGTTTATTGGAGTCTTATAATGTAACACGAATTTCGAAGTCATTTAACTCTATTTATGAAGATCGCTTAATTCCGGCAGTTGACTTGTTTTCGATTGCTGATCATATCCATAGTAAAAGGAACCAGCTATTTACTTTTCTCTTCACGGAAAATATCAGCTCTTCGGCAATAGAAAATTATATCAAAGAAGAGAATCTAAAGCTGGATAAACTTATCAGCAAATATGAAAGCACTCATCTTGTTAGAGCTGAAACAAATTACCTTGCGAGGCTGAAAAAGAATTTGAGTGATTACAAAAGAGATGAATTATTGCTGATTGAGACTGCCGTTGCAGATAAAGAAACGGCGAAAGAATTATATCTTAGCACCACAGTTCATCTCTATAATAATCTCACAAAAGACCTGATGAAACTTACTCAAGTACAAACAGAGATCGGTAGAGAGTTATTGAGGGAAAGCCAGGAAAGCCAGACGAGTTCAGGCTTTATTTCACAACTTCAATTTGTGATTGCTATAATTCTGGGATTGATTATTATGATCCTTGTCATAACTGATAAGCAGGTGAATATTCCTCAGGAGAAATATAAGTTAAACTAGTATTTAACAATATAACCAGCTTCTTCAATCGCTCTAATAATATCAACTTTAAGAAGCGAGTCCTGGAAAGTAACTGCTGCGCGACCATTTTCTGTAGTGATGTTAACTACATTCAACTTTTTTATAGAGTTGCATACTTCAAGCTGTTTATAAAGCTTGGTCATGGTTGGGATTTCAAAATGTATAGTTCTCATCAGATTCAAAATTTAATACACTGTTAAGACGCCCGTGGGTGTGAAAGTGCTACAGATAAAAAAGAAATTATTGTATACCAAGTTCAACTGTCTCTGTAGATGGATCACCCCATACAAAAGGTGCCACCGGAACAAAGGCAAATTTTGCTTTTATATTACCTAGATGCTCAGGTACCTCTTCGTTAGAATCGCCATAAACTATTGGAGCAACAGGCACCGTCAAGAGCGTTGTTGGTACTTCTGATGGGTCTCCCAATTCGAAGGCAGCTACCGGGACAAAGGCATTCTTTGCTTTTATATATTTCAAAGAAGCAGGGGCTTCAATCAGCGGACTTTCCCAAACGCTTGGAGCTGCCGGCACATTTGATTTGATTTTATCGGTATTAGCGAAAGAGAAAGAGTTAGAAGAGTGTTTAAAGTTTTCATATCGTTTTATTTTTAAGTTATTTCCTTATTTGCTTGATCAAAAGTATATCGACGGAGCCGACTACGAAATAGGTATTAGGCAGGGGAAGGAAAGAACTCGGTAAACGAGGGGAAAGTAGCGGTGAAAATTATTTGTTCGATATGAAAAATTCGGTTAATAAAAATCCCCCAGTTCGAACGAATGGGGGATTTAATAG
>NZ_JBASJU010000012.1:0-12989 GCF_049655485.1 Daejeonella sp. | reverse complement strand
ATTCATTGATCGCCTTCAAGTTTTTTTTGTAAAAATAAGAAAAGCGGCCTGAAAGGCCGCTTTAAAATCATAGAAGAGATACTTATTTCATCCTGTTTCGCTGACCCTGTTGATTACGACGCGCCTTCATTCTGTCCCGGGATTGATTTTTCATTTCCTCATAGGATTTTTGCTGCTCATTAGTTAGGATTTTATTCAGTTTTTTTCTGATTCTTCTTTCAAAGACTTTTGTTTTTCCATCTGATCTTTACGGAACTCCCGTTCAGACTTCACGGTTTTATCCATTTGTATGGCACGCTCCAGGTGTAAAGCATATACTTTTGCTTTCTGTTAATTCTTGTCCCTATCCAGTTTAGAAATAGATTTTTGCATTTGAGTAACCATGCTCGTCAGTGTTTCTAATGTAGGCTCAGGTGTTGGTTCAGGAAAATGTGTACTGATGAATGCCTTTGCCTGCCATATTTCCAGTACGTCTTCTCCCGGTATTGAATAGGGTTCGTAAACCGGATTGTCGGATATGAGTTTAAGAAGTTTGTTTTCCTTGAAACGATTGCCAACTCGCTTGTATACTATACCGTCTTCTTTACTAATAACCACATAGGTCTCACCAGGCTTAAGTTCGTTCCAGTTGCTTAGATATTCACCGATAACGATAGTGCCTGATTGAAGAGGTAACATAGAATCACCTTTAATTTCGAATGCCCGATAGGTACCCTGACGAAACATAGGTAAATGAAATTTAGGAAGTTCGCTGATGTACTCTGGGTCGCCATATCCGTTTAAATAACCCGCACTTGCTTTTACTGGCACTAATTCAATATTTTCCCTGTCCTGGCTATCTACAGAAATGCTTAATACCCGAATGTTTGCAGGATCCCCTTTTGGTTTTGGTTTCCATTTATCATCAATCCTGTCATTGATCAGTTCATCCATCGTGAGTTCATAGAATTCAGCGAATTTCTTTAGCAATTCGTATTTGGGCTCCGCACGATCTTCCTCATAAGCTCCGACAAGGGAACGCTTAATATCCAGGGTGTCTGCGAATTGCTGTTGAGTAAGCCCTTTTTTCTTTCTGAGGTACTTAAGATTGGAAGAAATATTTGCCATTTGAAAATAAAATTTGGAAATACTAATATTGTTAGTAAATTTATGCTCATAAAATTAGCAATTAATTTCAGAACAAACAATTTAATTTAAAATATATGCCGTTCCAGAACCTAAGCTCAGCAAAGATGAAAAAGTACGTTTACTTAGTAACAGACCGCAACCGCAGCTGCCTCCATGTCGGCATGAGTACCGACCTGATGAAGACGATGAATTTTTACAGGCAAATGCCGAATTTGTTTTTTGATTCCGGGCAGCAATTAAACCGCCTGGTTTATTTCGAAGAGTTAAATTCTGAGAATAGTGCGATGCAGCGATTTAACCTGATTAGTAAATATACGCGCATACAGAAAGACAGAATGATCAGGTTAGTGAATCCTGACTGGATAGATCTTACCCTGGGACTAGATTTTGAAAGGATGTTAATGTCCGGAATACAGCCTGTGAATGCTATGACCAGAAACCTTTCTTAATTATTTCCTGATGAATTTAAAAGCAGCAGAATTCATACAGTATCTTTTTCCCCCTTTATTTTTTGGGCCGTCGTTGAAAACGTGTCCCAGGTGAAGGCCAGTCTTAGCTTCTACAACTTCCTGCCGTACCATCCCATGACTTCGGTCGGTTACAATAGCAATAGCACCCGATTTGATAGGTTTTGTGAAACTTGGCCAACCTGTACCCGACTCGAACTTGTCTTCTGAGCTAAACAAAGGCTCGCCAGTGGCTGCACTCACATATACGCCATCTTCATGATTGTCGTGATAGGCATTTCTGAACGGTGATTCCGTTCCCCCTTTTACCATAACCTGGAAAGCAATAGGGCTTAGGATCCTCTTCCATTCGTTTTCTGTCTTTTGAACAGGATACGATCTTGCAGGTTTGCCTCCCCGGTCTTTGTTTTGGGTTTGTGCCTGTAAAGAGCATGCGAGGATAACCGTGGCTAGTAAAAGAAAGCGCAAATAGTTCATAAGCTAATGGGTATTTATATCTTAATTTACGAAAGTTACTGCGGTTTAGTTTTGATCTGATTCGATATGCAATAAATATTAATAATCAGGCCCGGGACTGAGAACACCGAAATGGATATTCCTTATTGCTCGTGCAGATTAAAATAGAATTTAAACATAAAAAGCGGTCCGGGGACCGCTTCCTAAGTATAAAATAATCTTTCATTACCAGCCTGGTGCGAAAACGAGACCAAAAACTCCCGCTTCTACGTCTTGTCTTTGGAACGGTATTGCGTAGTAAGGTTCAAGAACAAAGTATCCAAATACGTTTACCCTTAACGAAACACCGACACTCATTGCGGGAACACGTTCGAGGTAGGCTCCGGAACCCGTGTTAATAACTTGTGGCTGGTTGCGAAATGCAACTTTGGAATTATTATCATAGGCCAAACCCATATCAAAAAACATATTCAGGTCAGAGAAAAGGAATTTAGACTCAATTTGTGCTAATTTTTCAGGTCCGGTAAAGGGTAATCGAACTTCAAAGTTGGCTACCGCAATTCGGGAACCTACCAGTTGATTGATATCAAATCCACCTGCGGTAGCAGCCCCGTTCCTGTAGAACGAGTTAGCTTCATAACCTCTAATAAATGGGCCCATACCTGCGTACATTTGAAACAGTCTGTTTTCATCCCGGCCAAATCTGGAATAACTGTAAACACGCGCTGCGAGAGTTATTGGTTTCATCCGAACGTACTTTCTGGCGTCAGCGGTTAGCGCGCCTAATTTGAAGTCGCCCATGTAATTTTCGATACCGAATCGGTAACGAAATCCATCCAGTGGAGAAGTTACACCTGAGAAAGAGTTGTCGCCCACGAACGCAGCATTTAGAGTCACCGTGGTAAACGGATCAAATGGCGCATTATAAGTCTGTTCGGCGTCTTCATTCGATAATTTGGCCCTGTCCTGTCCGACAGGGAAAAATCCATTCGGATCATAGTAATTGCTGTAACGGTCTATCCGGTAGCTGTAGCGGGAAACCCCGGAACCCGCTTCAAATCTATGGATTTTTGAAAACGGATATGAAGCGAATGCTTGAAACTGGTCCTCAAAAGTCCGGATGATGTCGAATCTTTCATTAAATACCCTTCCGTACCCTTCCAGATCTTCGAATCCCTGGCTAACTTGTCCGGAAACATAAGGAATATGGGAGGCTACCAAACCCCAATTAATTCTGCTTTCCTGGTTAATGTAGGCAACCTGGCCACCAAAATCATAAATCTCACCATTAACCGCTGCTGTCGCATAAATTTGGTTCCTTCCCAATATATCACTGAAAACCCCCTGGATACCACTCGACAAGCCCGCTCCGAAGCGGCCAACAGAACCGCCGACGCCGTTGCTTGATAAGTAATCTAGTTTGAATTTTGGTTTATATCCGATCGGCCTTATGGAGTCGGCAGGAATTTCCTCAAATCGCTCGAAATTATTGAGATTGGCATTAATAATATCTACCCCGACTGATTTCGCTGGTGGAAGCATCGCAGCGTCGAAATTCAAAGCGGTAGGGTCTACACGTTCTGGTTTAAAATCAGAAACTTTAGCGTTATAAATGGTGTACTTCTGCGCCCTGTAATAAGAATACAGGACATCGTCATTATTGGAAAGGCTTAGAGCGGGTGAATATTCTGTAATACCACTTATCCCCGTAAAATAATTGGTTAGTTGTTCAACTGTACCTCCAGCAAGAGTATAACGGTACATGTTTCTGAATCCATCTCTGTTGGAAAGGAAATAAATGCTTTTATTATCTGAAGAGTATTGCGGATTCAGGTTGTTGGCACCGACAAAAACCGGCAGGTCGGTAACAGTTTTGGTCGCAATATCCAACACTGCCAAACCCATTGTAATATCTACAGATACAGACGACCCGTCGAACGACTTACGGTCAGTGCTGAATACCATAGATTTGCCATCTTTTGAATAACTCGGGTGATATTCCGAGTATTTATCATTGGTTAACTGCGTGATCAGATTCGTATTCAGATTGAATTGGTAGAGATCACTCTGGCCTTCTTTAAGGCCTGAAAATGCCACATCCGCACCATTAGGTGACCAAGTAATATTGCTGAACTCTTCCACGGACCCCATTGCATCAGTCGACACAGTATTGCCGCTAGCTATATCAACGATGATTAGTTTGGTCACTCCACCGCTAAAAGCACTAAAGGCAAATTTTCGGCTATCGGGCGACCAGGCACCTGCGGACTCAATGAAATTGAACTCGTCAATATGGGAGTTTTTCGCCTTACTGGTCAACTTTCGGACAATTTTTCCCGTTCGTGCGTCCGCCAGAAAGAGATCAATGCTTAAGAGATCCTTCTCTGATAAAAAGGCAACATAATTACCGTCTGGCGAAATTGCCGGAGCAACATTATAACTTTCACCCCCATTCTTCTCATTAATAAGTAATCTACCTACGGGTACCTGGGAAGTATCCTTCAAATAGGGTTTATAGGAGTTTTGAATACTCGTTTTCCAAAGACTTGATAATGTACGTTCGTCATATCCAAAGGTCCTTCTAATGGCCATTTCGTAACCATATTTAGCCGTTTCTTTAAATAGAGGAACAATAACGGTATCGCCATATGTCGAACCGATATAAGCCCAAAAGGCCTGGCCATATCGATACGGAAAATATTTGTTAGTTGTAGTAAGGTCTCTTAGGGTAGGTATGTCATTATTTAAAAAAGCATCACGCATCCACATGGCTGTGTATGCATCTTGCTTGCCTACAGAAAGATATTCTGCCATTCCCTCAACCATCCACAAGGGTAGATTGCCTATATTCTCGAGGTTTGTTGAGTCTCCTTCAATAAGTGAGTGATATTGAAATGCGTGCACAAGCTCATGCCCAAGAACGTGCCTGGTTTGGTGGTTGAGTATCGAGATGGGCATAATGACCCTGTTTTTCATCCCTTCTGTCACACCGCCAGTTCCAACTCCAATTTCACCTGAGAGGGCGGTGGTTTGCTGGAAATCCGGGTGGTTTGAGTAAAGAATAAAAGGGTTCTTTTTCGTGAACGTATCCCTGAATACTTGCTGATGCAAATCGTACCAAACTTCCGCCTCTTTAGCAAATCGCTTTACCAGGCTGTCATTTTTCAGATAGTAGTAAAGTTCGAAGTGAGGTGTTTCTAAAACCTTAAATTTCAGGTTTTTATACCTTACTTTATTCTGACCGAAGTACTGAGCCTGAACATCAGTGACAAGGCTACTTAAGATAAGCAGCACCAGGCATGAGACCAACCTGAACAACGGCTTATTATTGACATTCTTATTTTTTATCATCGTAAAAAGTCTTACCCTAAACTACGTAAAATTTATGATTTCGATTTTGTATAAACGAATTTCTAGTATAAGCAGATTCAAGGATTAATTGTTTTGTTTCGCTTTACTTTCACGACGTTCCTCGCGTATTTCCCGTCTGGTTTTATTTTCTTCAGGTTCAGGCTCTGTTTTTACAGGAACAGGTGGCCGATTTGCCGGTTGCTGGCCAGTTTTAGGCTCCGGCTCCTTTTGCGGAGTGGGGTTGACAGGCTGAGGTGATGGAGTAGCTGAGGTATCAAAGTTCACATCGGGAATATACAGTGAATCAACAAAGTTACTATCCACTTCATAGGAATCCTCTTCGTATCGCGGTGTCGGACATTGATACACACGTGTGATCTCTACAGTTGGTTTCGGGAAAGGCCCTAATGTGATACCCAGACTAGGATCTTTGTAAACTTTTTCCATGAACTTAGCAAAGATCGGGAGTGCCGTTCTTGAACCTTCACCAGTTTCTGAGGTCTTAAAGTGTACGCTGCGTTCATCAGCGCCCACCCAAACACCGGTTACGAGATCTTTCGTAACGCCCATGTACCAGCCGTCTACATAATCGGAAGAAGTTCCTGTTTTACCGCCAATCTGATTGTTTTTCTTGAACAAATCCCACTCCCATAGAGCTTGTGATGTTCCGCCATTTTCATCCATTCCGCCCCGAAGCATATAGAGCATCAGCCAGGCGATCTCTTCACTTAGAGTACGTTTTTGTTCTGATTTAAACTTCTCAATAACATTTCCATCCTGGTCTGTAATTTTCTCCACAAGAATTGGCTCAGACCTGACTCCTTTATTTAAAAAAGTTCCGTACGCACGTACCATCTCAAAAACGCTCACATCGTTAGGCCCGAGGCTAACTGAAGGGACCGCTTTCAGGTCGCTTTCAATGCCGCTTAAATGAGCATATTTAACTACGTTTTCTGCACCCACTTGCTCTGTGATTTGTGCGGTTATCGAGTTAACTGATTTGCCCATCGCAGCACGCAGCGACATTTCCCGCCCGGTGAAATTCCAGTCTGCATTTTTGGGTTCCCAATATTCCGTTTTTCCGCCATTTTCATAGGGAATGCTCACCGGCTTGTCTACTAGCTTATCACAAGGGTTCATCCCTGACTCTAATGCAGCGAGGTAGGCAAAGGGTTTAAAGGTAGAACCAGCCTGTCTTTTGGCCTGGTTTACGTGATCATACTTGAAATAATCGTGGTCGATTCCGCCGATCCATACTTTAATATGTCCGTTAAAAGGATCAAAAGTCATCATTCCTGTATTCAGGATTTTAGCATAATATTTAATGGAATCAATAGTAGAGAACATGACCTCTTTCTCGCCGCTCCAATTAAAAACCTTCATTTTTTTGGGAAGGTTAAGATAGTAGTCTATCGAATCCTGGTTGTTGTTATATTTCTTTTTTAAGGCATCGTAATAAGGAAGGCGCTGAGCTGCTTTTTCAGGAAAATCCAGGATTTCCTTACCATCCGAAGTACGCCATGGGTTTTCATTTCCCCAGACATTTTCCAGCCGCCTTTGCAGGAGTTTCATCTGACTGTTAACGGCTTCCTGCGCGTATTGCTGCATTTTTGAATCAATAGTCGTATAGATTTTTAGACCGTCGGTGTCCAGGTCGTATCCGTTATCCTCGCACCATTTTTCCAGGTAGCGGGCGACTGCAGAACGCAGATAGGAACCACCATCGCTGCCCTCATCCAGGCTGCCGAGATCTAATTTCAACGGTCGCTCGCTGTATTTTTTAAATTCTTCCGGTGTCAGGTAATCGTATTTTTCCATCTGCGACAGAACCACATTGCGGCGTTCGAGCGATTTTTCCGGGTTACGGATCGGATTATACGTAGTGGTAGCCTTGAGCATCCCAACAAGCATTGCCGCTTCTTCAACCTGAAGTTTGATTGCGTCTTTATCGAAATACCGTTTCGAAGCTGTTTTAATACCAAACGTATTACTTCCGAAAGGTACTGTATTCAGATAAAGCGTTAAGATTTCTTCCTTAGTGTAATGACTTTCCAGTTTATAGGCCGTCATCCATTCTTTGAATTTATATACTCCGGTCCGCACGAGAGGGATATATTTTACTGCGCCTTGTGATTTCCGGTTCCTGGTGCTGTACAGGTTTTTAGCCAGCTGCTGTGTAATGGTACTTGCACCACGCCTGTCGCCAGTGGCTGTAGAAATCATACTTGATATGAAGGACCTGAAGTCGACACCCCAATGATTAAAAAACCGGACATCTTCAGTTGCCACCAAGGCATCAATTACGGCCGGTGAAATGCTTTCATAATCAACTGGTGTCCTGTTTTCTTTATAATATTTACCTATCAGTTTACCATCAGAAGTATATACTTCAGATACAATGTTTAAGACGGGTGTTTTTATGTCCTTTATAGTAGGAGAGTAGCCAAATAACCACAAAAAGTTAATTTCCAGGGCACAGAAAAACAGGATTATAAAATATATAGTAATTACCAGATAGCGAAGGGGGGTATTCGTAATTCGTCTGAACATGAGGTAAAGATGAGGAAAACGTTATTAATAAGATGTAAAATTAGTGAATTTTAGATATTCGGGGATTTAACGGAATAAGGCGCTAAAAATTTTTAAATTGCCAATAAACAGCAGTTATACTATGGATAAGTTCATAAAGAAGTTTAAAGTTTGCAATAAGGAGAGTTTTAAGATTTCGGATCATGATCCGGCGTTTAGCGATACATATAAAAAGGACCAGTCCGTTGGTATCCTCCCTAAGCTTATTGATGAAATGGAACAGCTTCAGGCCCAATTGTATGCAGCAAATAAACATTCCCTACTCATTATATTTCAGGCAATGGATGCTGCAGGAAAGGATAGTGCGATTAAACATACCATGAGCGGATTGAATCCCCAGGGATGCCAGGTATTCAGTTTTAAACAGCCAAGTGCCGAAGACCTTGACCACGATTTTTTATGGCGACATTCAAAGTCATTGCCGGAACGCGGAAGGATAGGGATCCACAACCGCTCGCATTATGAAAATGTCCTTATTTGCAGAGTTCATCCTGAATTCGTCCTGAACGAAAGGCTTCCATCGATAAACTCTGTGGAAGATATCAACGATGATTTTTGGAAGCATCGATATGAAAGTATCCGGAATTTTGAAAAGCACATCCATGATAATGGCACTGTTATCATTAAATTCTTTCTAAATGTTTCCAAGGAAGAGCAGAAAAAGCGGTTTATGGAAAGGATTGAAGATCCTCTTAAACATTGGAAATTCTCATCGGCCGACATTGACGAAAGGCAAAAATGGAATAGCTACATGGAAGCCTATGAAAAGGCACTTGGTGAAACTTCAGCTGATCATGCCCCCTGGTATATTATCCCTGCTGATAAAAAATGGTTTACGAGGATTGCAGTAAGCAAAATCATAATTGATACGCTTAAGACCATGGAACTGGATCTTCCAAAAATTACACCTGAAGAAATAGCAAAACTTGATGAATGCAGGAAGAGGTTGAAGGAAGAGGGGAGTTAGGTAAAAGGTGAAAGGTAAAAGGTGAAAGGTGAAAGGTGAAAGGTGGAGTGGTTTTTCACCTTTTTAGATCAGCTTAAAGTCGTCTGCGTCTTTTAAGAAGGGGAAGGTAGCACGGGTGTTTACCACTTCGTCCCTATTGATGCTAAAGGTATACAGATCTTCGTCGTTGGGTTTGTAGTAAACCACTTTGCCATTAGGATCGATGCACATGGAATCTCCCGAATGGTAAACTTCTTTTCCGTCGTGGCCGACACGATTTACAGCAATTACATATGACTGATTCTCTACAGCACGGGCGGGAATTAAAGTACGCCAATGAAGTGACCGCTTTTCCGGCCAGTTAGCAACCACAAGCAGCATGTCGTAATTTTCTTCTTTATTTCGAAGCCAGACCGGGAAGCGAAGGTCATAACAGATAACCGGACAAATTTTCCATCCGTTTAGTTCAACTATTAGTTTTTTACCACCTGCAGTATAATGCTGATCTTCCTCACCTAAGCCAAAAAGGTGCCTTTTATCATAATACTCATAAGTCCCGTCGGGGCGCATCCAAATGAGGCGATTATAGTATTTATTTTTTTCATTTATTATAAGCGTGCCGGTTACCACACTCTTAAATTTCTTTGCCTGTTCAAGCATCCAGGCCATGGTACGCCCGCCCATTTCTTCCGCAAGAGCCTCGACATTCATAGAGAATCCGGTGTTAAACATCTCCGGCAGGATGATAAGGTCGGTTTTTTCCCGGATAGAAGATAACCTTAAACCAAGATTTTGGAGATTTTTGTCAATATTTTCCCAGAACAGGTAGGCCTGAAACGTCGTTACTTTAAGTGTATTCATTCGAGATCCTCATACGATTTACGGAGCAAAAAGTTGCTGTTATACTCCAGATAATCTATGAACGGCTTTTTCAAGAGTTTCTTGCCTTTTTGCAAAACAAAAACGAAGAACACGGTGATCTGTACCCTTACTATAAAATGCCGACACCGGTATACTGGCAACTCCAAATTCCTTAGTTAGCCTTTTTGCTATGTCGGTATCACTTTCATCGCTTATGCGGCTATACTGCACAGACTGAAAGTAAGAACCATTACAAGACAACAGGTCAAATTTGGTATTCAGCAACAAGGTAGAGAAAAACTCTTTCTTTTGCTGAAAGAAATGCTTCAATTCAAGATAATTTTTCGCATCACTGATGAAATCTGCTATGGCGTATTGAACAGGTGTATTTACGCTGAACACCTGGAACTGATGCACTTTTCGAAATTCTCTCATAAGCCATTCAGGCGCCAAACAGTAGCCCACTTTCCATCCCGTAGTATGCAGCAGCTTCCCAAACGATGCCGTAATGAAACTTCTTTCCTTTAATTCTGGATACCGACACACACTTAGATGCTCTTTCCCGTCGTATATAAGATGCTCATAAACCTCATCGCTAATAATAAGGATATTGGAATCATGCGTTAGCGCGATGAGTTCTTTCATATCATCATCCGTCAGGATAATTCCTGTTGGGTTGTTAGGCGAGTTAATGATGATCATCCTGGTTTTAGGATTTATCAGCTCTTTTACCTCCTGCCAATTTATCTTATAGACCGGCGGGCTCAGTTCTACCGCTTTCACTACGCCGCCGAGCAGGGTCACTGTAGGTGCGTAACAATCGTAGGCTGGTTCGAAAATGATTACTTCATCTCCGGTTTGGATAATGCAGGCCATTGCAGTAAACAAAGCTTGCGTCCCTCCGGCGGTAATGGTGATTTCCGTGTCGGGATGATAGGCAGACTTGTGAAGCAAATCCTGCTTGTAGGCGATGATCTCGCGTAAAGCCATTAATCCCGCCATTGGGGCGTACTGATTGTGACCCTCAAGCATATACTTATTTACAAGACTGATCAGGTCGGGCGAAACATCGTAATCCGGGAATCCCTGGGAAAGGTTAATGGCATTGTATTGATTGGCTAATTGGGACATAACGGTGAAGATGGTGGTCCCGGTGTTTGGAAGCTTGGAATTAAGATGCATAAGTGGGAGCTAAAATAAGGATTAGGATTGAGGAATAGGTCCCTCCCTGCGGTCGGGATGACGCTAGTGGTGTTTTAGGAAAAAGTGGGGGTTCAAGTGAGGTTCCTCCATGCGTTCGGGATGACGATGGTGGGGTTTTAGGAAAAAGTGGGGGTTAATGTGAGGTCCCTCCCTAGGGTCGGGATGACGTGACACGTTTGTGTATAGGGAAGGGGATTTCTCCTCGCGCTTACGGCGTGAGTAAAAGAGTAAATATGTATTTGCTCGTCCGAAATCTCCACTTATCTAAGCCAGTGCCATCGTCATCCCGACCGCAGGGAGGGACCCAAAGCAAACCCTCACATACCGGTTTCTTCAGGATTAAACATAAATCCAAATTCATACCACTAGATCTTGATTCCTGATACTTGATACTTGATACTTTTTCCCCTATTTTCATCTAAGCTAACATAAACCCCCCACCATGACCTTCAAAACCAAAGAGAGCCGACTCTTCCTCATCCTGGGATCTTTTTTGATCTCTAATGCCATTCTTGCGGAGTTTATCGGCGTAAAGATATTTACCGTGGAAGGTTCGCTGGGGCTGCCGAAGTTTGATATTAATATGTTTGGCGTGAAAGATTTGTCTTTTAATATGTCGGCGGGGGTGGTTACCTGGCCGCTTATCTTTATCATGACGGATATCATCAATGAATATTTCGGTGTGAAGCAGGTGAGGTTCCTTTCGATACTGGCTTCTATCCTGATTTGTTATGCTTTTGTGGTTGTCGGTTTTGCTATGGGTCTGGAACCTTCAGATTTCTGGATCAATCAGATGGTGGCCGGGGAAGTAGTAAATATGAATACGGCTTTTAATAGCATCTTCGGACAAGGGATGTGGATTATTGCCGGGTCTATCATCGCGTTCCTTGTCGGACAGATGGTTGATGTGGTGATATTTCAGAAGATCAAACGCAGCACGGGGGAAAAGTTCCTGTGGCTCCGCGCCACAGGGTCGACATTAGTTTCCCAATTCATCGATAGTTTTGTGGTGATATTTATTGCATTTTACATTAACCCGCTGTACGACTGGAGCTGGCAAATGGTTGCTGCTATTGGATTGGTAAACTACTCCTATAAGTTCCTGGTAGCGATACTGATGACACCACTTCTATACCTTATTCACGGCATTATTGACCGGTACCTTGGAACAGAACTGTCTAAGAAACTTGTGCTGCAGGCTTCCGAAAAATAACTATTTGGGCTGAACACTCATCAATTCAACCTCGAAGATCAGCGTACTATAAGGAGTAATATCCGGTCCAGCGCCTCTTTCGCCATAAGCTAATGGATAAGGGATAAAAAACCTGTATTTCGAACCTGCAGGCATTTGCTGTACACCTTCAGTCCAGCCCGGTATTACCTGATTTAACATAAAAGTGGCTGGCTCGCCGCGGTCGTATGAACTATCGAATTGCTTTCCATTCAATAAAGTGCCTTTGTAATGTACCGTAACTTCATCCACTGCTTTAGGCTTAAGGCCTGTTCCTTTAGTTAAGATCTCATACTGCAGGCCGCTGGGAAGTGTTACCACTCCAGCCTTCTTAGAATTCTCAGTTAAGAATTTCGTTCCCTCGGCAATGTTAACTGCAAACTTCTTTTTCTCGATGGAGCCAAGAAAGCCCATGATAGTCTCCTGGGATTTTTCCGGGCTGATCGCCAATGTGCTTCCTGCAAAAACATCGTTCATTGCTTTTGCCAGAACAGAATAGTTCAGACTCGTGACACCCCTGGCTTTCATATCTTTGGCGATACTCATCCCGAAAGAATAGCTGGCAGAATCAAGCTGGGTTTTAATGAGTGGAGCTACAGGTTTCGCCTGAGTTGTTGAAGCACTTACAGTTGGTTTTGGCTTAACAGCAGTACTTGGTTTTGCTGCTGCCGGTTTTGTTTGTGCCGAACTATATGTGTAGGTTGCCACCAGGGCAATAAGTACAAAAATCTTTTTCATGTGAATGGATAAATTATAA
>NZ_JBASJU010000011.1:0-2425 GCF_049655485.1 Daejeonella sp. | reverse complement strand
GGCCTGGCCGGCACGCGGACCTGCTCCCCATCGTACCCATTCTTTTACGAAGGCGGTTTCTGTGGTGTCAGGGCGTGTGGCGCGGATCAGTTTCCCGGTATAGTTAATCAGGTCGTCGCTGATGCTCACATCGCGTACAAGCGACTGAATCTGGATGATTTCTTCAGCAGTTATAATTGGATTTATCACTGGTTTATTTGATCCTGTGGTACTGCTCAGAATTCCAAACTCCTCCTGTTCTGAGGGGTATCCGATCTTTACAAATAACAGGAACCTGTCGAGCTGGGCTTCCGGTAAAGGATAAGTACCGGCCTGTTCGATAGGATTCTGCGTAGCCAAAATGAAAAAGGGCCTGTCGAGCGGATAGGTTTGGCCGCCATAAGTTACCTCAAACTCCTGCATCGCTTCAAGCAAAGCCGACTGCGTTTTGGGTGGGGTTCTGTTTATCTCATCTGCAAGAATGATATTCGCGAAAAGCGGGCCTTTATTGAATTTAAAGAAACGTTTTCCGGTGCTATGGTCTTCCTCCAGGATCTCCGTTCCAATAATATCTGTTGGCATTAGATCCGGAGTGAATTGTATCCTTCTGAACGATAGGTCGAGAGCTTGCGACAAGGTGCGGACCATCAGCGTTTTCGCCAGTCCGGGAACACCTTCCAGCAGGCAATGCCCGCCGGCCATTAATGTGATGACGAGTTCATCGAGCACTTCGTCCTGCCCGACAATTACTTTCTGTATCTCGTCTTTTAAATGGGGAAGCTTTGCAATTATCGCTTTTAGCTTACTTTCTGAAATTTCCAAAATGTATATATAATTGGTTTTGTAACGTTAAGAGTGGAAAATTATAAATAAAATCCCTGACAAGGGAAGTTTATACATTACTGTTACCAATAATTTAAATAAATTTTCGAAAAAACTCTTTCCGGAATAATTATAGCAATAATTTAGACGAATGTTTGCTTCCAGGTTCACCTTTGCGAGACTAAGATACCGTTCCGGCGATTGGGATACCGATCAGCGGATGCCTTCGAACATCCTGAACTCGCTGGTGGAATATACCACCATACCGGTAAACCTTGACGAAAAGGTAGTTGATCTGGCCAGCGATGAACTCTTTCTTTATCCCTTTGCATACCTCAGCGGGCACAAGCTGGTGCAGTTCAACAACCAGGAGAAAGTGAACTTTAAAAAGTATATACAAAATGGTGGTTTTGTGTTTGTCGATGATTGCAACCACGACATCGACGGCCTTTTTGCCAAATCCTTTGAAGCACAAATGAGTTCGCTTTTTGGGCCTTCTGCATTAAAAAAGATCCCCAATAATCACGAGATTTATAACTCGTTCTTCAGATTCGAGAAAGGCCCCCCTACTACTTCCTTCGAACTCAACGGCTGGGGCGACGACCTGGTACACGATTATCTTAAAGCGATTGAAATCAACGGACGAATTGCAGTTTTATACAGCAATAAGGATTACGGCTGTGAGTGGGATTATGACTTCAGGAATAAGAGGTTTTTGGCGGAGGATAATACGAAGTTTGGGGTTAATATTGTGATGTACGCGCTTTCTTGAGTTGACAGTCGATAGCATCTTATTATCCTATCATCCTATAAATCCTATTCAAGACAATTTTCGCGATATGATCTTATGAATCCTATTATCCTATGAATCCTAATCCAACTTTTCTCCCTATTTTTGCAAATTGCATCTTA
Organism: Daejeonella sp.; assembly: GCF_049655485.1. Classification (GTDB taxonomy): domain Bacteria; phylum Bacteroidota; class Bacteroidia; order Sphingobacteriales; family Sphingobacteriaceae; genus Daejeonella. Next base: position 712 of record NZ_JBASJU010000011.1, on the reverse strand, counting down.
ATTAATGGACAAACCAATCATATCAAGCCTTCCAGGCATTTATTGTAATTCCCAATCCACCTATTCCCGCTTCCTAACCCGCGAGGTGAAGATCGGCGAGATTGCATTGGGGGGAACAAATCCTATCCGGATCCAGAGTATGACGACGACGGATACCATGGATACGATGGGGACTGTTGAGCAATCGATCAGGATGGTAGAGGCCGGTTGCGAGTACGTGCGGATTACGGCGCCGAGCATTAAGGAAGCAAAGAATTTAGGTGTTATAAAAAAAGAGTTACAGCGCAGGGGATATAATGTTCCATTGATTGCTGATATACATTTTACTCCCAATGCCGCGGAAGAGGCGGCACGGATTGTCGAGAAAGTCAGGATCAATCCCGGCAACTACGCCGACAAAAAGAAGTTTGAGAATTTTGAATATACAGACCTTGAATACAAGGCTGAACTGGAGCGGATTTACCAGAAGTTTGCCCCTTTAGTTAAGGTCTGTAAGGAGTACGGAACTGCGATGCGGATCGGGACGAATCACGGTTCTTTATCCGACAGGATCATGAGCCACTATGGCGATACACCGCAGGGTATGGTTGAGTCGGCGATGGAATTCATGCGGATGTGTGAAGACCTGAACTATTACAATATGGTCATCTCGATGAAGTCGAGTAATCCGCAGGTCATGGTGCAGGCTTATCGTTTGCTTGTCGCCACCATG
>NZ_JBASJU010000010.1:0-10882 GCF_049655485.1 Daejeonella sp. | reverse complement strand
TAAGGTCAGAAATACTTTTTTAACGAGGATCATCATTTACTTAAAGCATCTATTTGTTCAGCAAGATTCCTGTCTTTAGCAGTGATTTTGTCGCCCTCGCTATGCGTGCTTAAACTAATGCTTACTTTGTTATAAGAATTACTCCAGTCGGGATGGTGATCCATTTTCTCAGCCAAAAGGGCAACTTTATTCATGAAGGCCCAGGCGCTTATAAAATCCGGGAATTTGAAGTCTTGGGTCAATGCTTCAGCCTTTGTCGCATCGTTTATGGTTTCTTTCCAGCTCATATTACATCATTTCTTGTTTACTTTTGGGAAGGCTTTTAACAATCAGGTCGTACGAATGATCGATCATCTCCTTTAGCTGCTGATCGTTAAGGCGCCCATTCATAAAAACAGTATTCCAATGCGTTTTGTTCATATGATAACCGGGCTGAACTTCTTCGTATTCTTCCCGAAGAGTAACAGCCAATTCAGGATCGCTTTTAACATTAAAACGGTCCGGCTGCTCCATGCCGATCAGGAGAAACATTTTGTCCATCACTTTGAACACGAGCGTTTCGGGGCCAAAAGGCAAGGTTTCCGTCAAATGCTTTTTTTGCAAACAGTAATCGCGTAAGGTTTCAATATTCATAGGAATAATATAGAGCCTTTATGATAAGCCGGCGATACAATTGGTTATTTTTGTGTAAGTCCTAAAATTAAGCAAAAATGAGTGCTCCTGAAAATATATCCTATACTGTGGTAGAGCGGTTTATAAAGTATACTGCTATTGATACGCAATCTGACCCCTCCTCCACTACCTTTCCCTCAACAGAAAAGCAAAAAGATCTTGCCAGAGTGCTGGTGTCTGAACTATTAGAAATTGGCCTGGAAGATGCGCATCTTGATGCAAACGGGTATGTATATGCAACCCTCCCATCAAACACTGAAAAAGATGTTCCGGTGATATGTTTCTGCTCCCACATGGATACATCTCCCGATTGCAGCGGCGCCAATGTGAAGGCCATTATTCATAAGAATTATCAGGGCCAGAATATTATACTTCCTGATGATGAAACTCAGATTTTAAAAATGAAGGATCATCCCGATCTCAAAGATCAGATAGGAAATGATATCATTACTGCCAGCGGCAAGACTTTGCTTGGGGCAGACAATAAAGCAGGTCTTGCGGAGATCATGGATGCGGTCAAGTACTTAGTTTCTCATCCGGAACTTAAGCATGGTACTATTAAAGTACTTTTCACTCCAGATGAAGAAATTGGAAGAGGCGTGGATATGGTAGATCTTGAAAAGCTTAAAGCTGATTTTGCATATACTGTAGATGGAGAAACCGTAGGTTCAATTGAAAACGAAACTTTTTCCGCTGACGGAATTAAGCTCATTATCCATGGCGTCAGCAGCCATCCCGGTTTTGCGAAAGGCAAAATGGAAAGCGCGATTAAAATTGCTTCGCAGATAGTAGCCTGTCTGCCAAAAGAGAAACTATCTCCTGAAAGCACAGATGGGATGGATGGCTTTATACATCCTGTGGCCTTAACGGGATCAGTCGAGGAAGCCACAATAGAATTTATTATACGCGACTTTACAGACATCGCTTTAAGAAGTCACGAGCGCATATTGGATGTGATTGTGCAGGAAGTGTTGGAAGAATTCCCGAACTCTAGCTATCAGCTCATCGTAGAAGAGCAATACCGAAATATGAAGGCAGTGGTGGATCAGCATCCCAAACTGATGGAGCTGGGTGTGAAGGCGATAGAACGGGCCGGACTTAAAGCTAAAACACAAAGCATAAGAGGTGGAACCGACGGCTCAAGACTATCATTTATGGGCTTACCCTGCCCAAATATATTTGCTGGCGAACATGCATTCCACGGAAAACAGGAATGGGTTTCGGTTCAGGATATGCAAAAGGCCGTCCAAACTATTATTAATCTAGCCCTGTTATGGGAAGAGGAAAGCTAATCGTCATATATTTGCAATGCTTTTTACGAATTTTAAGCGTTTATAAATTAAAGAGTTGAAAATCACGTATGTGAATAGTGCTCAGCTGGATACCTGAGCCTTTTAAACCCTATAGCCCATTATTAGTCTTAACTAAAAGAGATGATCAGAATAAAAAATATATTATTAGCTGTTGCCATTATTTCCCTGCTTAATTTACCTGCCGCTTTCTCACAGAAAAAAGCAGAATTAATCAATACACGGTGGGCACTTAGTCCCGTTGTTGCTGATGGATCCCTGAGCGACTGGCCAGACAGCCTTTCCATGTTTAACAAGGAGACAAACCTCAATTATGGACTCGCAAATGATGATAAGAATGTCTATCTGGCGATAAGAAGCGCTTCTAAACAAGACCTTACAAAGATTCTCGCTGGAGGAATTAGTTTTTCCGCGAATATAGAAGGCAAAAAGAAAGATCCTCCAACCGTTATCTTCCCGATTCTTGACCGTACGCCGGGAAAAAATAGAAATGCCCGCGAACAGCCGGAGCTTGAAGAGAGGCAACAGCAAATTCTCTCCAGAATAAAAGATATTAAGGTTACCGGTTTCAAAGAAATAATTGACGGAGGTATATCTCTTCAAAACACTTATGGAATCCGGGCTGCTGCCTCTTTTGACAAAAACAACAACTTGGTTCAGGAAATCATTATTCCACTGAGCTTATTAAATCTCAATACAGCAGATGGCGGTGAAGTAACATACAGTATCCGTGTTAACGGCTTGCAGATACCAGCAGATCGTGCAGTTAATCAAAGACAAACCACTCAGCGGCAACCCATGGGCGGAATGTATGGTAACCAGTTTCCGCCTCGTAATAGTGCGGTGAACAAATTACTGACAAGCAAAGAGTTTTACATCAAAAGCCGTCTGGCAACCAAACAATAGAGATAGTATATACAAACAGTATTAAATAAAAAAAGCTCTCCAGATAAGGGAGAGCTTTTTTTTATGTCCTTTTTTGAGACGTTTATTTTTTATTAGTCGCTTTTTTCATTGGATTAGCGCCGCTTGACACTCCTCTTGCACCCTGGCTTCCTTTGAATAGTTCAAACCTGTTCGGAACTAATTGTCTTGGCCACATGTTATTACTTTCATCAATATCTGCGGTTTCCAAATAAGGGTCAAGAACGATACTCGTAACCTCTTTCTTCTTCGCAAATACTTTAGAAACCTCTGATTCATTTAACTTCCAGATCTCCGCAGGAATTCTGTCTATTTCCGAAGTACCATCCGCAAAGTTAAATTGAACGATTAATGGCATAACCAGACCGCCAACGTTTTTGAAATTTAACTGATAGAAGGTTAATCCACTGTTTAGCATTTCCTTTTCTTTCGGACTTAAGCGTGCCATGAATTCTGCGTACTGCTTCTCATCCTCAGGAGTTACGCTGAATGGATTGTATGAATTGTAAAAATCACGGGTAGAAGGATCGGATTCAACCACTGTTGTAGGGTTATCTTTTAGATTGTTAGCCCTGCTAACATTAGCTTCCTCTCTGTCAAAGGCTTTTTTCAGTTCTGCCTTCCTTTGAGCCGGTGTAAGATTATTAAGCTTAGACACGCTTACAGACTCTAAAGAAATATCAACAGGCTCAGTTTCGAAAAACCATCCTCTCCAGAACCAATCCAGATCGACTGCTGAAGCATCTTCCATCGTTCTGAAGAAATCGTCCGGCGTAGGATGTTTGAATTTCCATCTCAAAGAATACTGTTTAAATGCGTGATCAAAAAGCTCCCTGCCCATTACCGTTTCTCTTAAGATATTCAGAGCAGTGGCAGGCTTTGCATAGGCATTTGGACCAAACTGGATAATGTTTTCAGAATTCGTCATGATTGGCTCCAGTAAGTTCTTTTCACCTCTCATATAAGGAACGATTTTGTTAGCTGGCCCTCTCCGTGAAGGATAATTTCTGTCCCACTCCTGCTCAGCCAAAAACTGCATGAAAGTATTTAAACCTTCATCCATCCAGGTCCACTGACGCTCATCAGAATTGACGATCATCGGGAAGAAATTGTGCCCCACCTCGTGAATGATAACGGAGATCATTCCATATTTAACCGCATCTGTATAAGTACCATCAGAATCAGGACGGCCGTAATTAAAACAGATCATCGGATATTCCATTCCATTGGATGCCTCAACCGAGATCGCGACCGGGTAAGGATAATCGAAAGTTCTGGACCCGTACGATTTTATAGTGTGAGCAACCACTTTTGTAGAATACTGCTCCCAAAGCGGATTACCTTCTTTTCCATAATAGGACATCGCCATCACATCCTTTTCTTTTTGCTTCACAGCCATAGCATCCCAGATAAACTTGCGGGATGAAGTCCATGCGAAGTCCCTTACGTTTTCAGCATGAAAGATCCATGTTTTCTTATCCTTTGCTTTAGATTTCTCTAATCTCTCCGCCTCAGACTGGGTCCGGATAATAACGGGTTTATCGTAAGTTTTCTTCGCCATTTCCCATCTATTAAGCTCGGTAGCACTTAACACACTTTGGGGATTTTGAAGCACTCCCGTTGCTCCTACCATATGATCGGCAGGAACGGTGATTTTTACTTTATAATCACCGAAAGTCAGTGCAAATTCTCCTTTACCTGCAAATTGCTTATGCTGCCAGCCTTGAAAATCGGAGTAAACGGCCATTCTTGGGAACCATTCAGCCATCGTATACAGGTAGTTCCCATCCTTTTCAAAAAACTCATATCCAGGGCGGCCACCAATAAAGCTCATTCTGTCGTGAATATTAAAGGTCCAGTCCATTGTGAACTCTAATTTCTCTCCCGGTTTTAACGGTTCCGGAAGATTAACCCTCATCATGGTTTTATTGATGGTTACCGGAATATCCTTTCCTGATAAGTCCTTAACCGACAAAATCTTGTAGCCAAGATCCAGATCGTGCCATAGGATGCTACTAAGCTGATTCATCGTCATATTAGGAGTAATTTTACTCTCCGTCGTTTTAGGTGTATTGGAATCTTTCGCCCGCTCGTTCTGGTCGAGCTGAATCCATAAATATGAAAGCGGATCAGGTGAGTAATTGTAATAGGTAACCTTCTGCCAGCCTTTTATCGACTGGTTATCGTCATTCAGTTCTACAGTGATTTCATGATCGGCTTTTTGCTGCCAGTACATGTGTCCGGGTGCGCCCGAAGCGGTTCTGTACACATTCGGAGAACGAAGCTCGGTACCCAGCTGCTCAAAACGCTCCGCATGGTTCTGTTCGCTGGTTTGAGCATGAGATATGAATCCGCTAATTAACAGGGTTGCAACAGATAGAAATTTCTTCATCATTAATAAAAATTGTATCGTATGATAATTGGTAAAAGAATTGTCGCCTGGTGTTTTGTTTTAAATCCGAACCAGGCTGACAGATAATCTTTCTAAGATAGACATTCAAGGGAAATTAAAACAAACCTTTACCAGAACTTTGTTTCAATCATCATCATCAATGACATCCCAAGCACAATGGATGAAATCACGATAGTCCAGTCTCTCTGCTTTACTTTAAGCCAGATAAGCGGCAGGAGTGAAAGTATCAAAAATGAAGCGACTATAACTAATTGCCCGGCTTCGAGGCCGATGTTAAAGGCAAATAAGGGATTTAATATGGAGGCTTCATTTCCCAAAAGAGCTTTCAGATAATTAGAAAATCCCAGGCCATGAATAAGACCAAAGAAGAATGCAAACAAGTAATTAAGCTGCAGGCCATTTGCAACTTTCGGCTTTCGTATATTGGAAATCGCTGTGATAGCAATTGTTAAGGGTATTAAGAATTCAACCAGGGCGCCATTAACGTTAATGAGCTTAAGTGTGGCAAGAGCCAGTGTAACGGAGTGCCCGATTGTAAAAGCAGTAACTAACAGAAGGATCTTTTTCCATTGTGCCGGAGGGTACAAGCTACAGAGTACCACAACGAATAGGATATGATCAAAACCTGCCAGATCTAGTATATGAGTAATACCTAGCTGGAAATACAATTCAAATTGCCCCATATTCAAAGAGATGTTTAAATGAAATATTCAGTGTAGCAGGATATTCCATAAATTGCGAAAAATAAACAAACGACATGTTTCATAACTACGTTCTTTCAGTTTTCCTTCTCTTTCAATTTATATTTCACCCTTTTTACATTAGTCTCACTGAAATCAAGTACAATCCTAAAGAAAAATCTCTGGAGATCTCTCAGAAAATTTTCCGTGACGATCTGGAAAGTGCTTTAGCTGAACAATACAAGTCCAAGATTAATTTTTTATCGCCTGGAAATAAGGCTGAACTGGAGAAAAAGGTTAAAAACTATATTCTCCAGAATAATGATATATACATTAACGGTGAAAAATTGACATTGAATTATCTGGGATATGAGTTAGAGGATGAGGCTATCTGGTTTTATCTGGAAGCACCTAAAGTACCTGTCCCTAAAACCGCAGATATAAAAAGCTCAATTTTGCATAAGGACTTTGATTCACAGCAAAATGTGATTAATTTCTACCTGGGCAAAAACCCGAAAAGTTTGATCTTGCTGAAGGAGAAGGATAGGGGGGTGATTAGATTTTAAATAACCACCCGTTGATTCCTACCGTTTTCTTCATAGAAAAAGAGCCTTTTGCTATTAACACTCGAATGGAGTGGATTGGTGGTCCCGGCGGGAATCGAACCCACATCTAAAGTTTAGGAAACTTCTATTCTATCCGTTGAACTACGGGACCCTTTTACCTAATTACACTCCCACCGGGAAAGTCCTCTGAAGGCGCAACAAAACTAAGCTTTCCTTCTGAATTTTCAGCCATTAGTATCATCCCTTGTGATAAAATTCCTTTTATCTCCCGGGGTTCAAGATTAAGGAGAACGGATACCTGTTTACCTATTATTTGTTCCGGCTCGAAATATTCCGCAATTCCGGATACGATAGTGCGCTGATCAATGCCAGTATCCACCAGAAGTTTCAACAACTTCTTCGTTTTAGCAACTTTTTCAGCAGCAAGGATTTTCCCAACGCGAATATCCATCGCAGAGAATTGGTCGAAAGTAATATTCTGTTTAGCGAATGCCGGTTCAACTTCTTCCTGGGCATTAGCGGTCTTAGTATCCATTAATTTCTTTATCTGCTTCTCGATGGCCTCATCTTCTATTTTTTCAAAAAGCAAAGACGACTCATTCAACTGATGCCCGGTTTCCAGCAAATCCATTCTTCCAGCTTTATCCCAATCCTGCACTTTCAGATTCAACATCTCAAACAGCTTGGCAGATGTGAAAGGCAAAAATGGCTCTGCAAGTATTGCTAGATTCGCTGCAATTTGCAAACCGACATTCAATACTGTTTTTACACGTTCCTCATCCGTTTTGATTACTTTCCATGGCTCTTCATCAGCAAGATATTTATTGCCCAGACGCGCAAGGTTCATGAACTCAGAAAGAGCTTCCCTAAATCGATATTGCTCAATAGAAGAGGATATGCTGGAAGGGAATTTCTTCAAGTCCTCCAGAGTATTTAAATCACTCGCTGTTAATTCTGATCCGAAGACAACCTTCCCGTCAAAATATTTATGCGAAAGAACCAGTACCCGATTTATAAAATTTCCGAAGATTGCTACCAGTTCATTATTGTTTCTAGCCTGGAAATCCTTCCAGGTAAAGTCGTTATCTTTTGTCTCAGGGGCTGTAGCTGTTAGCACGTACCGCAGCACATCCTGCTTACCGGGAAAATCCAATAGGTACTCATTTAACCACACCGCCCAGTTGCGTGAAGTGGAGATCTTATCGCCTTCCAGGTTAAGGAATTCATTTGCCGGAACATTATCGGCGAGAGTATACTTTCCATGCGCCATTAGAATCGCGGGGAAGATGATGCAATGGAAGACAATGTTATCCTTACCTATAAAATGGACGAGCTTTGTCTCTTCATCCTGCCAGTATTTCTCCCAGCTTTCTGTTGGCTTTAAAGACTCCTTAATGTAATACTCCTCTTTCTTCTGTTGATCTAAATCCGCATCACAAAGATCTTTTGTCGCAGAAATATAGCCGATCGGTGCTTCGAACCAAACGTAAAGAACCTTTCCATCAGCGCCTGCTACCGGCACATCAACTCCCCAATCCAAATCGCGGGTCATTGCCCTTGGATGTAAGCCCCCATTTAACCAGGATTTGCACTGTCCGTAAACATTAGGCTTCCATTCTTTATGCGAATCAACGTAGGCCTCAATCTGCGGCTGCATTTTATCAAGCGGCAAAAACCAGTTTCTGGTTTCCCTGAGAACAGGTTTAGCCCCCGATAAGGTAGAATGCGGATTAATCAGTTCGGTAGGGCTTAAAGATGTCCCGCATTTTTCGCATTGATCGCCATAAGCACTTTCATTTCCGCAATTCGGACAAGTACCTACTATATACCGATCGGCCAGAAATTGCCCCGCACTTTCGTCAAAATATTGTTCTGTGACTTCTTCAGTAAAAACACCTTTATCATATAGGGTTTTAAAGATATCAGATGCTGTTTTATGATGGGTTTCAGAGGAAGTCCGGTGATAGATATTAAACGAAACTCCAAACTCCTGAAATGAGTCACCGATCACCTTGTGATATTTATCAACAACCTGCTGCGGCTTGATTCCCTCTTTACGGGCTTTCAATGTGATGGGTACGCCATGTTCATCGGAACCGCAAATAAATACAACATCATGCCCGGACGATCTGAGGTATCGTACATAAATATCAGCCGGGACATACACGCCAGCAAGGTGGCCGATATGTACCGGGCCGTTTGTATATGGAAGTGCTGCTGTTACGGTGTATCTTTTGTAATTCTTTCCCAAAATCTGATTCTTTTCTTTGTTCGTTTAATCTTGCAAAGATAAACGCTAAGGGCGTAACTTTCTAATGGGATAAATCCCTGCCTTGCAGTAAAGATGATAATGTAGTAGTGCAAAGCATCTTAGTGTATATTACTGCAAGTTGTTAAACGTCAGTTTGGCCGTGGTAATACCTAATTTCCTGGTTTAAACGCCTCAATAAAAAAAAACCACTCTTGATTTAAACGATTTCAGGCGAGTTTTTGTACCGAAACACAAAATGGTACATAAATGAGGTTTTGTTCGTACCTTCTTCGTAACTTGTTCGTCTCCGACCCCATTTTGACTAGCGCCAGGGCAATATTAGACGAAGAAGGTACGAACTTGGTACCTACTTGGTACGAAGGAGGTGGTAAGGAGATCATATGGTGTTGCCAAACTGTTTCCCACGCTCCATACCCCGGTTGCAATTTCCCCGCCACACTTCAATTAAGACTCTTAGAGAGGCTTTTGTTCATTCTTAATACTGGATAACATCCGCTAAGATAAATGGTATAATGGGGCTTATTTCTAGAGTTCAAATTTCCCCCGAAGCGCTTGTCAATTTTTTAACCGCCTGGGACTTAAAATTTCATTCGAGTCGGTAAACTACGTATTTGTGTTCTAAAAAAGTTTTCATGAATATAACTTCGTGTATTTCTCGGTCAATTCGCACGAAACCTTCCGAGTAATAGAAAGTCACTAGCAATTGGATAAGGCCACGAAATATAAAAGGGTATTTGTTAATTTGCAGAAGTAACAAATACTTTAATCGCTATCCCTTTGACAGCTCCCCCATATTTAAACCCAGGCGACACCGTCGCGATTACCTGCCCGGCAAAAAGTCTCCCCGTACCCATTGATGATGCAGTGGCTTTAATAGAGTCATGGGGCTTGAAAGTTGTATTAGGTGAAACAGTTCACTCCTCGTGGAATCAGTTCGCTGGTACCGATGAACTTCGTGCTGCTGATTTTCAGCGCTTCCTGGATAATCATTCAGTTAAAGCTATTTTCGCTGCACGTGGCGGATACGGAACTATCCGCATTATCGATGCCATTGACTTTAGTGGATTTGAAGCCAATCCGAAATGGATTATCGGATTTAGCGACATCACAATCCTTCATAGCCATATTCAAGCTGTTTATAACACCCAAAGCATTCACGGGCAAATGCCTTTGACTATTCCCGACGGCTCGAAAATATCTTTAGAGACTCTGAGAAAAGCTTTGTTTAATGAGCCTTTTGGATATACCTACGAAAGCCTTGTTGAAAATCGAAGCGGTGAAGGTTCAGGAATCCTTACCGGTGGCAATCTGACTTTATTACAAATGATGTCTGGATCAGTCTCTGAACAGGATTATAAGGGTAAAATTCTTTTCCTGGAAGATGTGGGTGAGTATTTATATTCTATCGACAGGATGATACTGAGTTTAAAACGGGCAGGGATACTTGCTGGTTTAAGGGGACTTCTTATTGGTGGCTTCACTGATTTGAAGGATAACGATATTCCTTTCGGCCAGACTGCTGAAGAAATAATCATAGGGCATGTAAAAGAGTATGATTACCCGGTTTGTTTTAATTTCCCGGCAGGCCACATTGAAGACAATAGGGCATTAATATTCGGCCGCGAAGTAAGCTTACAAGTGGAAGATAAGCTGGTGACTTTAAAATATACAGAACATCTTTCTTAACATATAAAATCTAATTATGGCCATACTAGCTTCACTTGGAAAATACAGAAACACGGGATTATTGATGATGCGTGTCGGTCTCGGTATTATGATGATTTATCATGGCTACCCGAAGCTTCTTGGAGGCACGGAACAATGGGAAGCCGTTGGCAGCTCCATGAAATACCTTGGAATCCATTTCACCCCGGTCGTTTGGGGATTACTGGCTGCAGTTACCGAAACTTTTGGTGGATTTCTATTAGTATTAGGCCTGGCATTCAGGCCGGCCTGTTTATTATTGATGTTTACGATGGCCGTTGCTGCGACCATGCACCTGAACAACGGTGATGGCTTAATGACTGCGTCCCACGCTATAGAGC
>NZ_JBASJU010000009.1:0-12177 GCF_049655485.1 Daejeonella sp. | reverse complement strand
GAATATGCGCAGGTGAAATTAAAATTGCAGCGTCCGGATAGTACCTATTGGGTTCCTGCCTCCAGTGTGGTAAATACCCAGGCAGGTGTTTTTGCAGTACGATCAAATGATGGAATTATAGAAAGAGTTCCGGTAATAATTGGTGGAAGAAACAAGGATAAAATAGAAATCTTTGGAGACTTAAATACCACTGACAATATTATAAAAATGGGATCAGAGGAGTTGACGGAAGGCAGTAGAATAACTATTAAAAAATAAACCATGAAAAAATTAAATCAGATCAATCATTCTCAAACAAATAGTATTATGGAAAACAATAAAAAGTGGCTAACCAGGTCAAATATAACAACAGCTATTATGGTGGTGTTTATAGGTGCTTTGTTGATAAGCCCTCAATTTAAAGGAGCCATCATTCAGGGCTTAATGAAAATAGGATTGTTTCAGCCGTCCATACCTGAGCAAGATGCTCAGTCAGCTTCCCCGATAGGATCTTCAACCGAAGCCATTGAGGAGATGGTCTTCAAGGATGAAAACGGGAAGACCATCACTCTTTCCGATCTGAAAGGAAAAGCGGTATTCGTGAATTTCTGGGCAACCTGGTGTCCTCCATGTATTGCCGAAATGCCTTCTATCAATAAATTAAGTCAGAAGTTTAAAGATAAGTCTAATGTGGTTTTTCTGATGGTAGATATGGATGCAGATATGAAAAAGTCGCAGAAATTCATGCAGAAAAACGGATACAATCTGAATGTTTATGCGCCGGCAAGCCAAATCTCTCCGGCTTATTTTGCAGGAGCATTGCCCACTACACTACTATTTGATAAATCAGGCAAGCTTGTTTTTAAACATGAAGGTGGGGCTGACTACGGTAATGCGGAATTTGAAAAGTTTTTAGAAGCGACTAGCTTAAAGTAAGAATACTGAATAAGAAAGACCTGTTTTACTCAGTAGATCAGGTCTTTCTAGATTCATGTAGCTATTTTACATTAGATTTGAATGAAAATTAACATGGAGCCATACTAAATATATTAATTTTGCGGATCCTTTTATTTTTGCATAAGCACGTTTTACTTTATGAATTGCAGTACAAAAGGTGCTAAATGAATAGTGCTCAAAAATTGGCGCTGGTTATCTTACTGGGTTCAGCAGCCTGTAATACAGGAGATCACTCAAAAATTGTGCTGCCAAATAAGAACGACGGTCTTGTGAAAATTAATTTGACTGATTTGAATCAACAAGCCATAAATCTGGAGAAATATAAAGGCAAAACCGTTTTCATCAATTTTTGGGCCACCTGGTGCAAGCCATGCATCCAGGAAATGCCTTCCATAGCAAATGCCCAAAATATACTCCGCGATGAAGAAATTGTTTTCTTGCTCGCTTCAGATGAAAGTATCGAACAAATTGAGGAGTTTAGTATCAAGCAAGGTTATAAGTTTAATTATACAAGAATAGAAAACAGTGAGGCCTTGGATATTCAGGCTCTGCCTACGACCTTTATATTCAGTCCCGGTGGCAGTCTTGTTTTTTCAGAGCCTGGAGAAAGAAAGTGGGATGATGCAGCAAATATTAATATGATCCGTGAAATTATAAAACGAAATGATTAGACCATTCATTTCTTTAATAGTCGCGGTGTTCTTTTTGGGCTGTAATAATCCAGAGAAGAAAACAAGGATGGGAAAAGACAGCTTAGAAATTCTCGCATCTCCAGCCGATTCTTTGAGCGCAGAACCTTATTTGTTTACCGATAAAAAAGGAGTGGTTTATCTGTCATGGATTGAAAAAATAAAGGAGACGAGTTTTCTGAAATTTTCTAGTTTGAGCAATGATGAGTGGTCCAAACCAGGGATAATAGCTTCAGGAAATAACTGGTTTGTTAACTGGGCTGATTATCCGATGCTGGCATCGGATGGTCAAGGTAACATGATAGCCCATATATTGGATAAAAGCGAAAATGGCACGTATACTTATGATGTTAAGCTCCTTACTTCATCTGATAAAGGGTTGAACTGGAGCCAATCCCGGATACTTCATGATGATGGCAAAAAAGCAGAACATGGCTTTGTTTCATTGCTACCCCATAACGAAAATTATTTTATTTCATGGCTCGATGGTAGAAATACGGTTATGGAAGAGAGTGCAGGACATGGGGATGCACATCAAAGAGCAATGTCGCTACGGGCAGCTTCTATGAATAAAACAGGCTTAAAATCAGATGAATGGGAACTGGATAAAAGAGTATGTGATTGCTGCCAGACTAGTTTAGCAGTAACATCGAAAGGTCCGGTTGTAATTTACCGCGACCGATCCCCAGATGAGATCCGTGACATTTCTATTGTGAGGCAAGTGGATGGTCAATGGACACAACCCAAACCTATATTCTCTGATAACTGGAAGATTTCGGGATGCCCTGTTAACGGGCCAAGAGCAGATGCGCTTGGAAATAATTTGGCGATAGCCTGGTTTTCGTCCCCAAATAAAATTGGGAGAGTCCAGGTTATTTTTTCAAAGGATGGGGGAGCGACATTTAATGCACCGGTTAAAATTAATGAATCTGAAACAATTGGCCGGGTAGACCTTATTATACTGGATGAAAAAAGTGCAATGGTAAGCTGGATGAACGGCTCAGAAATAAAAGCAGCCAGAGTATTTAGTAACGGTAAGAAAGACCCCTCAACAGTTATCGCTTCATCATCCGAATCGAGGTCAGGCGGATTTCCGCAGATGACAAAATCAGGAAACAGGGTTGTTTTTTGCATGGTCTGATACCAAAGAAAAAACCATTAAGACTTCAAGTCTGACATTGAATTGATGTTTTTTATTTTACTTAGCGTTTATAAACAATACCACACATTTCCTTCTCGGTTGTTGATCGATCTGCCATAGTTTTGAAAAGATAAAAAATCACTGACCCTTGTGTAAGCTTCCCCGCGACATGAAAAAGCGTAATACTAAAAGAAAAATACACCACCGATCTCCAACATCAAAGTTTGCAAGGGTTGAAGGAAAGATAAAAAAGAAAAGGAAACCAATGACCTGGTCAGATATTTTTGTCTTAATATTTTGTCTAATACTTTTTGCAGGGATGATTCTTATTATCTATGAACATATGATGCTTTTAGAGTAGAGTATTAGAGTAATTTTTGAAAGTGCCATATAAACGTGTTTTAGTTATTGGATTAATAAGCAAATAGGTCATATCTCTAACATTATCAAAATATTTGTTTAAATAATGAACACTAAATTTTGGCAAATTTCAATAAATTAAATTAAATGAGTAATTTAGCAGCTCAATTTGAAAGATTCTGGTTTTATTTGAATGAAGGTTATTAGACATATAGCATTTCTGCTATCACTTATGGTGATAATTGGACATGATGTAGTGCCCCATATAGATGAGGTAGACATAACTATGTCGGAACATTCTGCTCCGGTACCAGCCTCATCGGACAACGGATTATCTAATCTGGGACATATATTTTCGCACTTTCAGCATGGTGTTAGTGAGCGCAGTTTAGTTTATTTGTCTTCCGTTGAGAAAAAAACGGACTTTCAAATCAAAACTTTTGATCATATATCATATCTTGATTTAATAGAATACCGACTTGTCTGGTATTATAATTATAAGAAACAACGATTTTGGGATAATGTAAAAATACCATCAAGTTTCATTATAAGTTCCCTCTCCCTCCGAGGCCCTCCTACCTGCTGATTACCCTGGGTATTAGTATACCAAATAAATTTTATAAGATTTATATAATTGACGTTAAGGTCAATTCTTCTAATACCATTCTCCTTAAGTAATTTCATTTCGTGGATCCGGCGTCTGCTAATCAAGTTTTTTTATAAACTTGAAGCGGGCCCCATCACACTTAAATTCCATTTAACTATTAATACGAATGTTAAATAAGATTATTCACTTTTCGATAAAAAACAAATTAGTTATCGGATTATTTACCGTGGCGTTAATAGCCTGGGGAACATATTCATTAACTAAACTCCCTATTGACGCAGTTCCCGATATCACTGATAACCAGGTGATGGTTATTACGGTCAGTCCCGCTTTAGCCGCACAGGAAGCTGAGCGGTTGATCACCTTCCCGGTCGAACAAACCATGGCGAGCATACCCGGAATTAAACAAATAAGATCCTTTTCACGCTTCGGCTTGTCGCTGGTGACCGTGGTGTTTAATGAAGATGTCGACATCTACTGGGCTCGTCAGCAGATCAATGAACGTCTTGGCGATGCTGCCAAACAGATACCTGATGGTGTAGGGAAGCCTGAAATGGCTCCTGTTACAACAGGTTTGGGAGAGATTTACCAATATGTGATCCATCCAAAAAAAGGCTATGAAAAGAAATACGGCCCGATGGAGCTTCGTACTATCCAGGATTGGATAGTTAAACGACAGCTTTTAGGTACACCCGGCGTAGCAGAAGTAAGCGGGTTTGGAGGATATGTGAGGCAATATGAGATCGCTGTAAACCCGGATCGTCTGCGCAGCTTAAATATAAGCATTTCAAATATTTTTGATGCATTGGAAACCAATAACCAGAATACAGGCGGAGCTTATATAAACAAGTCTCCCAATGCCTATTTCATCCGGAGCGAAGGTCTTGTTGAAAATATTGAAGATATCGAAAAAATCGTTATCGAAACAGATAATGCAACACCTGTACTGATCAGGGATGTGGCGAAAGTGCAATTTGGAAATAGTGTACGTTATGGTGCGGCAACACGGAACGGGGAAGGAGAAATCGTTACCGGTATTGTAATGATGTTAAAGGGAGCCAATTCATCAGAAGTAGTCAATAATGTCAAAGCGAGGATTGAGCAAATTAAGAAAACCCTGCCAGAAGGAGTAGATATTGAACCTTTCCTGGATCGTAAGAAATTAGTCGACAATGCGATCAGTACGGTCTCTACCAACCTTGTAGAAGGTGCCTTGATTGTTATTTTTATCCTGATATTATTTCTGGGTAACCTCCGGGCAGGTTTGGTGGTGGCTTCAGTTATTCCTCTGTCTATGCTTTTTGCCATTTCAATGATGAACCTTTTTGGTGTATCAGGGAACCTGATGAGTTTGGGAGCGATTGATTTCGGTTTGATTGTGGATGGGGCTGTCATTATCGTAGAGAGCGTGCTGCACCGGATCAGCATGAGCAAGCATCACCATGTGGGTTTGAAAAGGCTGGATCAGGATCAGATGGATACGCAGGTTTATGAAAGCTCAAGTAAAATGATGAATTCCGCAGCCTTTGGCCAGATCATCATATTAATTGTTTATTTGCCTCTTTTAGCCCTGATAGGTATTGAGGGCAAAATGTTCCGGCCTATGGCTCAAACAGTAATGTTCGCTATAATAGGTGCATTTATTTTGTCGCTAACCTACGTTCCCATGATGTCGGCCTTAGGTTTAAGTAAAAATACTACGCACAAAAGGAATTTTTCAGATCGCATGATGGATTTCTTCCAACGGGCTTATCGGCCGGTTATCGGTCTGGCTATCCGGCAGAAAATTAGTGTTGTTGTTATTGCCGTGGGATTATTCCTGGTCAGCCTGTTTGCTTTTACACGTTTAGGGGGCGAGTTTATTCCTCAGCTCGACGAGGGTGACTTTGCCGTTGAAACACGGGTACTCACCGGAAGTTCCATTGATCAGATCATTGATGCTTCGACCAAAGCACAAAAGATTATTCTGGCACAGTTTCCTGAAGTGAAGCAGGTAGTCAATAAGATCGGATCAGGCGAAATACCCACAGATCCCATGCCTATTGAAGCCGGAGATATGATGATCATACTGAAAGAAAAGAAAGAATGGACTAGTGCATCCTCCAGGGAAGAGCTTGCTGAAAAGATGCAGAAGGCCTTGTCAGTTATCCCAGGGGTAACTTTTGGATTTCAACAGCCAATTCAAATGCGTTTTAATGAATTAATTACAGGTGCTAAACAGGATGTGTCGATTAAAATTTATGGTGAAGATCTGGATGTCTTAACCAGTGAAGCTTCCAAAATCGGAAGGCTAATTAAACCGGTAGAGGGTGTTTATGATGTATATGTGGAAGAAGTTACGGGTTTACCCCAAATCAGGATTAAGTATAACAGAGACAGAATAGCCCAGTATGGCCTGAATATTAGTGCGATCAACAGAACGATTAAAACAGCTTTCGCCGGGGAGGCGACGGGTGTAGTGTATGAGGGAGAAAAACGTTTTGACCTCGTTGTGCGGCTGGACAAAGAGGATCGGCAGAGCTTGCAGGACGTCCGGGCTTTATATGTAACCACACGAACAGGTCAGCAAATACCACTGGAAGAAGTCGCATCTGTTGATTTTGTAAACGGCCCTAACCAGATCCAGCGTGATGATACCAAAAGGAGGATAACCGTAGGGTTTAACGTCCGGAATCGTGACGTAGAGAGCATAGTCGAAGAGATCCAGAAAAAGCTGGACAGTAAATTAAGGCTGCCCCCGGGTTATTATACAACCTATGGCGGGCAATTTGAAAACCTGAAAGCGGCTAATGCGCGGCTTGCGGTCGCCCTTCCGGTGGCGTTATTTCTTATCCTGATATTGTTATACTTTACATTCCGTTCCGTCTCTCAGAGCCTGCTCATCTTCACGGCAATTCCTTTATCTGCTATTGGTGGTGTTTTCGCTTTGATGATCCGTGGTATGTCATTCAGTATTTCTGCAGGCGTGGGTTTTATCGCACTGTTTGGAGTAGCCGTTTTAAACGGGATTGTTTTAATAGCGGAGTTTAATCGCTTGAAAAAGGAAGGCATAGCCGATGTGAACGAACGGGTATTGTCAGGAACAAAAAGCAGGCTGCGCCCTGTATTAATGACCGCAGCAGTAGCCTCATTAGGATTTTTGCCTATGGCTATTTCCAATTCATCCGGCGCCGAAGTGCAAAGGCCTTTAGCCACGGTAGTTATCGGCGGACTGATCACCGCTACCCTTTTAACCTTAATTGTGTTGCCTGTTTTATATATTTTATTTGAACGTAAAAGGAAATCTGCAGAAGTGAAATCAGGACTCAGTGCCTTATCGGTTATTTTGATATTACTATTCGGAGGGATGTTGCTCCCGATAAATTCCTCTGCACAGAGCATCGGGGGAAGAAAGATTACGTTAGATCAGGCAATTGACGAAGCCGTAAAAAATAACAGTAGCCTGCGAGCTGCGATATATGAAATTGATATTCAAAAAAGCCTGAAAAAGGGATCTGTCAATCTTGACAGAACGAGTATCACCTACCAGAAGGGCCAGATCAACAGCAGTAATCAGGACAATCATTTTCTTATCTCACAAAAAACAGAGTTCCCTACGGTTTACAGCAGTCAGTCCAGATTGGCGGATCAGCGGATTAAAAGCAGCGAACGATCTTTTGCTATCACGGAGAACGATTTGATAAGACAGGTGAAATCAGTCTATTATGAACTGGTGTATCTTAGAGGAAAAGAAAGGCTTTTTACGTATCAGGATAGCTTATACAGTAACCTTGTTAAAGCCAGTGACCTTCGCTACCGCACCGGAGAAAGTAACCGGCTGGAAAAGGTAACCTCCGAAACCCAGCTGATGGAGCTCAAAAATGCTATCATTCAAAACCAAGCTGATATCCTGATCGCTCAAAACCGGCTGCAAACGCTGCTTAATACCAAAGAACGGTTAAGTGTTGATGATCTATTGATTAAACGTCCACTTGAGATACCACAAGACAGTTCTGCGATAGCTCAAAATCCCTATCTGAAATTTTTAGAGCAGGAGATCAATGTTCGTCGCAGTGAAACCAGTCTGCAGCAGGCCAGACGCCTGCCTGATTTCACTGCAGGTTATTTCAACCAGTCTTTTCAGGGACTACAAAATGTAAATGGCATACCGCAGAATTTTACCCGCAAAGATCGTTTTATGGGTTTCCAGATCGGAATTGGAATTCCCATTCTGCCGGGCGGGAATAAGGCAAAGATCAATGCTTCTAAGATCAGCGAGCAAATAGCGGCTGCTAATTTCCAATACCAGCAAACCAATTTACAGGGTGAACTGCAACAATTAATACAACAGTACAATAAGCATAACAGTGCGCTTGATTATTATGAAAAAAGTGCTTTAGCCCAGGCTGATCTCATTATTCAAAATGCGGAAAAAGGTTTTAAAGGTGGTGAGATTGCATACTTACAGTATCTGCAGAGCATGTCAATATCTATTAAGATAAAATCTGATTACATGCAGGAGCTTTTTCTGTACAATCAGTCTGTACTGGATATAGAAAATATTATCGGTAAAAAATAAACGGATCCAAAGGAAATTTTAAATATGAAACATTTCAATAAAATAATATGCATGGCTATGATTGGTTTAACCGCCATAGCTTGTAATCAAAAGAAGGAAGAAAAATCTGCAGAGACAGAAGTTGCTGTAAAAGTGGCGGATGAAGTAAGCCTGACAAAGGATCAATATAAAGTAGCCGATATTCAATTAGGCAAAATAGAAATGCGTAGCCTCAGTAATGTGATCAAGGCAAGCGGCCAATTGGATATGCCCCCTGAGAGTATGGTTTCAGTGTCTGCTCCCTTGGGAGGGTACGTCCGAAGCGCTGGGTTATTACCAGGACAGTCCGTCCGGAAGGGTCAGGTAGTTGCTGTGATAGAGAATCCCGATTTTATTGATATTCAACAGGAATATCTGGAAAGTAAGAGCCGAATGGAGTTCCTGCAATTGGAATTCAAGCGTCAGGAAGACTTACGGAAAGAAGATGTCAACTCAGCTAAGACCTTTCAACAGGTTAGTTCTGAATTAAAAATAATGAGAGCCAGAATGAGCGGATTGCAGCAGAAGCTGTCGCTGATAGGTATCAGTACAAGCAGTCTTCAGGCCGGCAGAATATCCCGGACCAGCAATCTTTATTCACCAATTAATGGATATGTCACCGTTAGTAACGCCAATAAGGGCAAGTATGTGAATGCAACTGACGTACTTTTCGAACTGGGTAATAAAAGCGATCTTCACTTAGCCCTGAACGTATATGAAAAAGATGCCTACAAAATACGGGTAGGTCAGCCGATTCGTTTCGCGTTAGCTAACGCTGCTGATTATAACCGCGTGGCTAAAGTATTTTTAATTGGGAAATCTGCGGGAAAAGAAGGAACAGTACCTGTTCATTGTCATATCGAGAATGTAAGCGATCCTTCTCTAATTCCGGGGATGTATGCCAAAGCTCTAATTTCTGTAACGGATGATGAAGTGTCGGCTGTACCCAGCGAGGCTATTGTAAATGCAGATGGGAATGATTACTTATTCATTCAAACAAAAATTAACGCTAGTGGATATGCTTTTAAAATGATCCCGATCAAGCGCGGAATCGAAGAAGGGGGCTATACAGAAGTCATGTTGCCCGAACAATTTGACAAAAGTTCGCAGGTAGTATTAAAAGGCGCTTATGCTTTACTATCTGCCATGAAAAACGTAGAAGAATAGAATAATTATTTAAAATTTCAGATGCAGGTGACAAATAAGTTAAAAATTCTTTCCGAACCGTTTAAAGTTTTAAAGAACGGAGTTTTCGCCAGGCTTTACCTGGCGCAAACGATCAGCCTTTTAGGCGATGCATTTACCTGGATAGGATTAGCACTGATCTCCTACCAATTTGGGAAGGAGAACTCAGCAGTGATCCTGGCATCAGCCCTCACGTTAAGGGTTACTGCTTTTATCCTGTTTTCTCCCTTTGCAGGGGTATTAGCAGATAAAATTGACCGGAAGAAGATCCTGTATATTACCCATTTTATCAGGATGGTTATTGTGGCTTGTTTCCCATTTATAACAGAGCAATGGCACATCTACGTTCTGGTGTTTTTGCTGAATGTTTTTAATGCATTTTTTACCCCTACCTATAAAGCCATCATTCCACACATTGTCGATAAGGGAATTTACCGTCAGGCGGTAGGTTTATCAACAGCAACCTACCAGTTATTAGGCTTTTTAGGGCCTGCTCTGGGTGGTGTCATGGCGATCTGGTTTGGTGCCAGGCAGATTTTCTTTATTGATGCAGCTACTTTTATAGTAGCAGGGATATTGATAATGACATTACCGGGGAATATTATGCAAGGGCCTAAATCTTCCGGAAGGCAACTTTCTACCTGGGAGGATGTGTTGAAAGGTGTCAGGTTGTTATTTGGAAATAAATTATTGCGATTTGCACTCTCCATAGAATTTATCTCCGCTATTGCCGGTGCACAAATTCTGGTAAATACCGTTTCACATGTAAAAACAGGATTGCAGCTAACCGACAGCCATTATGGCCTGGTCATGGCTTTTTTTGGGATTGGCGCCTCAGTAGCGGCTTTTTTATCGGGCAGCATAGATAAATCCAGGTCAAGAAATGTTTCTTTAATTACGGGGGCGCTGTTTTTAGGTTTGGCAATAACAGGGGCAAATTATTTAAGCTACTATCCATTGTTATTTTTATGGCTGATTGCGGGCTTAGGTCAAAGTCTTGCCGAGATTCCTTCCGAGACTCTAATAGCGGAGAACATCAAAGAACAGGAACAAGGAAAAGTGTACGGGTCTCATTTTGCCTTCTCCCATCTCTGGTGGGCGATAGCTTATCCGATTGCAGGATTCCTGGGAACATATTATCCAAACTCGAATTTTTTAATAGGAGGGATTATGACGATCGCATTATTGACTATAGGAATTTTGTTTTTCAGAACCAAAGGGAATTCTCAAGAACTCAAATGAAAATCAATAAATGGTTTGCGTCATAATACTCATTTTTAAATCACATATAAACTAAATTTTAAAAATCATGAATCTCAATCCTGCACACTGGCACCTGATCGTTAATCACTTGCCCATCACCGGAAGTCTTATCGCCGTTCTAATATTGTTATACGGCATTTTGCGAAAAAACGAAGGCGTCATTAAAGCGGCCTACTGGCTGTTTGCCTTAATGGCTGTATTTTCTGTGGTGGCTACGCAAACAGGCGAAGGAGCTGAACGCTTTATACTGGATGCAAAGCTAGCCGATGAAGCTATTATTGAGCGGCATGTAGAGGCCTCCAATATTGCGCAGTGGGTTATGGTTATCGTGGGAATAACTGCTCTTGCTGCTTTGTTTATAAACCGTTTAAAAACTGTGCGGGCAATGCCGGTAATAGTATTTATTCTTGCGCTTATTGCTGCAGGACTAATGGCCTGGGCAGGACTTCTTGGCGGAGAAATTATGCACCAGGAAATCCGCTCGAACAATAATGTTGTTTTACCGCAATAATTAATGTTGGATCCGTAGAAATAAATAATAGATGGATTTGAATGACGGAGATATTGTTTTAAGAGAATATTTTTTTTGTCGATGATAAAGGTTAAAAAGCAGTGGTTATGGATTATTTCTGGAGCACTTTTCGGGCTAGTGGTGTTTGCTCCATTAATAATGATCTTATTTGAATATCATTTTGGTAAGCATCAACTTCCTTTTAAGGAGGTTGCCATTAATTTCTACCGCGAGGCAATTGACTTTGTTAGCGGAGCTTTGCTCTTATTATTTGTTTTTATGGGGGGCATGATGGGCTATTTAATATTCCGTTTAAGGGCAGATAACAACAGAAATAGTTCAGAGGCAACCATTTCAGATCTATTATTAAAAGGAGAATGTAATTCCATAGAGTTTAAATCTTCTTTTCGGTGGGATTACCGCTTACAAAAAACAAGTAAAGAAATTGAGTTTGCCGGCTTAAAAACAATAGCAGCTTTTATGAATTCTACTGAAGGAAATTTATTGATCGGTGTAGATGATGATGCTAAAATTGTAGGACTTGATAAAGATTATGAAACCCTGAGGAAGTATGGCAGGGATGGGTTTGAACAGTATATTATGCAATCCGTTTCATTACACCTGGGAACTGAGAACTGTAAAAATGTACGTGTTTCATTTGTAGCCAGCAATGAGAAGGATGTATGCTGGATTAAAGTAAACAGCATTAAAACACCTGTCTTCCTAAAGCATCAGCAAACCACTCATTTTTTTATAAGAGCCGGAAACGGCACACGGGAATTGAATATTCAGGAGGCCCTGATCTATATTAGAGGTACACCCAGAATATAAATTTTCTAACCCAGCAGTAACGTTCTAAAATAATAAAGGTAGTAACATGAAAAAATACTTCTTTTAGCAGCACTTAAT
>NZ_JBASJU010000008.1:0-17580 GCF_049655485.1 Daejeonella sp. | reverse complement strand
ATTTGGCATCAATTACAACAAAATTCAGATTGATTTCTCTGTCGCTTCTCATCCAACTTTAGGCTATTCCCCTCAAATTTCTTTAGGATATGAGTTTTAGGATAACCGCACTTTCTATTATCATTCTATTGCCGGGAATATGCTTCGGGCAGTCCGAGGATCGCGATCTCATTGATCAGATCATCGAATATATCGCAGAAAACGCGGTGGAAGATCATGATTATTCGGAGATAACAGAGCGGCTAATTTTTTACAAAAAACATCCGCTCGATATTAACGGAATTCAGAAGGAGCAGCTTCAGGAATTGGTTTTTATTTCCCCCATACAGATTACCAATCTCTTATTACATCTAAAAGAAAGCGGGCCATTCCTGAATGTATTGGAATTGCAGAGTATCCAGGGATTTGACAACGAAACTGTTCGTTGGCTGTCAAACTTTTTGGTAGTAAACCCGCCTGCATTGCTAAGTACTTTTTCATTTAACAAGTTAATTAGCCATGGTGATCATGATCTCATGATCAGGTTTGGCAGAATACTTCAAAAGCAACAAGGATTTCTTCCGTCAGACACTGGAAGCAAGGGATATGCTGGTTCGCCGGATCGAATTTTCGTTCGTTACCGGTTCAATTATATCAAAAGGATTTCTTTTTCCATGAATATGGACAAAGATGCAGGAGAGCCATTCATTAAAAATGGTGGAAAGGGATTTGATTTTTATTCAGCAAATATATCCTTAACGGGAGATAGGATGATGAGAAAACTCGTAGTTGGAGATTATGCCTTACAGTTCGGTCAAGGATTAACCATGTGGTCCGGATTAGGATTCGGTAAAGGTCTCGGTTTAACTACAGCGGCTAAGCAGGCATGGGGACTACGGCCATACAGCTCGGCTAACGAATCATTGTTTTTGAGGGGAGCGGCCGCTACATTTTCCCATAAGAAAATCTCCATTACACCTTTTTTGTCACACAGAAATCTAGACGCCGGTTTATCGGATGACAAGTCTGAAATAAATTCAATTTTTGTAAGTGGTCTGCACAGGACTGCCACTGAACAGATGAATAGGAGTTTAGTTCGACAACTTTTATATGGGATTAACTCAAGCTATTCCAACGATCATTTTACTGCAGGAGTCACAGTCTATAACACTGAATTTGATAAGCCACTTGCTGCAGGAACTTCACTTTATGAACGCTTTAATTTCAGAAAGCAATCTTTAACCAATGTTGGGTTTCATTATGCTTATACAATCCAGAATGCATATCTTTTTGGTGAAGCAGCACATAGCTTGTCATCAGGCAAAGCCTTCCTGAATGGATTAATGGCAAGCCTTTCATCCCAGGTATCTGCAGTTTTATTATACAGAAACTATGAACGGAACTATCATTCTTTTTTTAATGAAGGATTAGCCGAATCTACCACATCAGCTAATGAAAAAGGATTTTATACCGGTCTTAATATCAAAATTAACCCTAAATATGAATTTTCAGGCTTTTGCGACTTCTACCGGTTTCCCTGGCTAAAATTCCGCGTCGACGGGCCCTCTGCGGGATACGAATTAATGACGCAACTTAGTTACATTTTGAATAAGAAGTTTAAAGTTAACGGGAGGTACAGGGTACAATATAAAGAGGAAAATTCAGCTGATGTAAATTTATCCCGGGGACTAGAAACTATAGCGAAACAGAGCTTCAGAATAGAGCTCAACTATAGCGCAGGCAAGAGTTTCTCACTTCGCAACCGGGCGGAAATATCCACTTTTAGAAAAGGCCAATCGACCCGTGAAATTGGTTATCTCTGCTATCAGGATGTAATATATAATCCATTAAGTTCGAAATTTTCTGGCAATATGCGCTTTGCAATATTTGATACGCCGGGCTTTGATTCACGGATTTATGCCTATGAAAACGATGTTCTATATGGATATTCTATCCCAGCATATCAGGGAAAAGGACTTAGATTTTATCTAAACGGCCGATATACACTTTACAGGGGAGCGGATATATGGATAAGATATGCACTGTCAAGCTTTTTGGATCAGGATACCGTTGGTTCTGGATATGACATGATTTCAGGACATCAACGATCTGACATTAAGCTCCAGCTGAGATTGCAATTTTAATATGCTTTACAAGGGAGAAATACCTTTCGTAAGAATGATCGTTCCATTGATTATGGGGATCTCAGGGGGATATTTTTATTCCTGTGAGGCTTTATCCCGCTACGCCGTTTGTTTTGCCCTTATTAATCTGTTGGTTTTAACTTTCATGATATCTGTATATCGGAGATATTCGATTTACAGGTGGCGGTGGTTAACAGGACTATTAGTGCATGGCTTTATCCTGTCGGTAGGCTATTGGCTGACAGTTAATACCTCTGAACTATTTGATAAAACGCATTATAGATTTAACAGGGCAGATTTTTTATTAGTCGAAATTGAAAATGATCCTACCAACTCTGGCAGCATTTCCAGATTTGAAGGAAGAGTTAAAGGAACTTATTTAATTGAGGAAAAGAGCAAAGCAGGTGGCAAGATTATCATTTCGGTTCAGAATGATAGTGCGATAACTAGCATTTATAAATACGGTGATTTATTGCTATTTCCCGCTAATTACGACAGCATTAACCCGCCATACAACCCGGGTGAGTTTGATTATCAATCCTATTTAAGCGACCGGCAAATTTATCATCAAGTATTTCTCACATCAGATCAAATTTATCTTCTTGATCGAGCCCACGGCAATCCAATCATCTCATTTGCGTTGCAGCTCCGCAAAGAATTAATCCAGAAATTTCGTCATTATTTGCCTGATGAAAGTGCAGCTGCTTTTGCTTCTACTCTTGTCCTGGGATACCGCGCCGAGTTGAGTAAAGAGCTGATTGATGCCTATGCTAAAACCGGGACAATGCATGTGTTGTCAGTTTCCGGTATGCACGTGGGAATAGTATTTATGGTGCTAAACCTGATTCTAAAATTTATGGACAAAACTAGTAGTACACGGCTGATCCGCGCGGTACTGATAATTGCAGTCGTTTGGTTTTATGCACTACTAACAGGATTCTCAGCACCTGCCTGCCGCGCTGCGGTGATGTTGAGTTTTATCGTTTTGGGAAAGGCTTTAAATAAGCACCAGAACACTTATAACCTGATTGCGATTTCCGCGTTTTTGCTCCTTTTGTATAATCCATTTTACCTTGTCGATGCTGGATTTCAACTTTCATATCTCGCAGTTACGGGTATAGTGTTTTTTCATTCCCGGATATATCAGGCGATTACCATTAAAAATAAGATGTTAGACTATGTTTGGAGCTACAGTGCGCTGTCGATTGCTGCCCAGCTTGCAACTTTACCGATAAGTATTTATTACTTCCATCAGTTCCCCGTGTATTTTCTGTTTAGCAATTTGTTCATTGTGATCCCTGTATCTCTAATTATGTATGCCGGGATTCTTTTTATGTTCATACCCTTTCCCGAAATGCTTCATTATGGAGGAATAGTCCTAAACAAGCTAATCAATTTCACAAACAGCATTCTATACTATATCGAAAATCTTCCTTTTTCTACGCTGGATGGAATCTGGCTAACAGCTTTCGAGTGCACTTTGATATTTATAGTGATATTAAGTATTAGTTTCCGTTTGATGGAAGGTCGTAAAGTGCTGATGTTCCCTATCGGGATTTCCATTTTGATTCTTTCATTGAGCTTAATTGTAAACTGGAAAAGGAAATATGATCAGCATCACCTTATATTTTATAATCTGAGAAAGCATTCGGCAATTGCCTATCTCACTAAGGGGCAAAGTGTTATTGTCAGCGATGTCGAAAATTCTGATAAACTGGTGTCTTTTTCTATTTTGCCGGCGCTCAAGAGTAAGGGCTCACGAACCGAATTACTTTTTGAGGACAGTTTAAAATTCTCCGGGGAAACTTTCTTTGGGGAGAAAAACTTTTACCAGTTTGCTGGCTATAGAATATTTAAATGGGATAAAGAATTTGACGATGTGATTTTTACAGGAACTTTAAACGTTTCAGCAGTTCTAATCAGTGGAAGCCCGAAGGTGAGCCTGGAAGATATCCAATCCTGCCTGGACTTTAAGATTATTATTATCGAAGCCAATAACCCGGATTATAAAATCAAAAGGTGGGTTATTGACGCAAAAAAAAGGAAATTACCCTATTATGTTTTAAAGAAAAACCCTGCATTAATCGTTAACCTTTAGAATTTGCGGTATTTTTGAAGTACGTAAAACAACAGTCAATTGACAGAACTTGCCGAATATAAAACAGACAATCGCATCGCTTACATTACACTGAATCGTCCGGAAAAGCGAAACGCATTAAATCCTGAGCTCGTAAAATCGCTTACAAACCTTTTCTTAAAGGCTGGGAACGATGAAGAAGTTAAGGTTGTAGTTCTCAAAGCAGCTGGTGAGGTGTTCAGCGCCGGCGCCGACTTAGAATATCTGCAAACGCTGCAGAATAACTCTTCACAAGATAACCTCGAAGATACCGTCGCCTTAAAAAATCTATTTTATAGCATTTATACACTTCCCAAGCTCGTTATTGCCCAGGTTGAGGGCCATGCTATTGCAGGTGGATGCGGATTGGCTGCGGTATGTGATATTGTTTTTGCAGTGCCGGAAGCCAAGTTTGGTTATACTGAAGTTAAAATAGGATTTGTACCTGCCCTGGTAGCCTGCTTTTTGGTGAGGAAATTAGGTGAAGGCAGGGTCAGAGAATTATTGCTGAGCGGTGAGCTTATTGATGCAGTTAAAGCTTCCGATTACGGGCTGATCAATTTTGTGACAGATAAGATTTCCATTTCCAGCCAGGTGAGGACTTATGCAGAACGCGCTGCTGCCGGTGTTTCCGGAAACTCGCTTTCAATAACTAAACAACTTATTCAAAGTGCGCAGAACCTTAGTCTCGAGGAGAGCCTGGAAGAAGCTGTCCGGTTAAATGTTAAAACCCGCTCTTCCGCCGATTGTAAAAAGGGCATTGCTTCATTCCTTGGTAAGAAAAAATTGGAATGGTAATACAAACAGGATTGCATTTAATAGGTTTGACATAAAGGATAAAGTGAAATGCGAGCAAAAACCGGTGAAAATAAAACTTACGAAGTATTCCTTATTGGGGATACAGGGGATGTAAACCGTCATAAGCCCGATCGGGTACTCGAAACATTAAAATG
Organism: Daejeonella sp.; assembly: GCF_049655485.1. Classification (GTDB taxonomy): domain Bacteria; phylum Bacteroidota; class Bacteroidia; order Sphingobacteriales; family Sphingobacteriaceae; genus Daejeonella. Next base: position 12,388 of record NZ_JBASJU010000008.1, on the reverse strand, counting down.
CCATTTTGATGAGAATCAACACTCAGCCGTCGTTTTCCTTGGCGACAATATTTATCCACGCGGTCTTCCGCCGCAAAATAATATACTTTACAAGGATGCAGAGAACACTTTAATTGCCCATTATAATGCCTTAAAAGATTATCATGGGAAAGTTCTTTTTATTTCCGGTAATCACGACTGGAATAAGGGACGAAAGGATGGCTATGATTATATCCTCCGCCAGGAGAAATATTTAGAAAAATTATTTGGGCAGACCGTAATGTATCCTTCTCAGGGTTGTCCCGGACCAACGGAAATCAACGTCAACCCAAATGTTACGATAATTCTCATAAATACTCAATGGTGGCTGCAACCTGGGTTCAGGCCAATCGGGCAGGCCTACGGGTGTCGGGTTTCGTCAGAAGAGGAGTTTTTTGAACATCTTGAACAAATAATCGAAAAAAATAAAGACAAGAGGATTATCATTGCCGGACATGCTCCAGTATACAGTTATGCCATTCACGGGGGCCGTTATAAATTCAGTCACCATCTTTTCCCATTCACGATATATCATAAAAAGGCCTATGTGCCTTTGCCGCTTATTGGGTCGCTGCTTCCTATCTATAGGAAATATTTCGGCGCAAAAGAGGATATTGCTCACCCGCGTTACAGGCATCTGCGAAAGCGTCTGATTGAGATGTTTAAAACAAAAAAAGGCTTAATCTATGCAGCGGGCCATGAACACAACCTCCAGCACATTACAAAAAATGATAATCATTTTATTGTGAGCGGCGCGGGGTCAAAACTTAAGTACGTCCTGCAGGATGGCAAAAACCTAAAGTTCGGTATGAAAGCCAAAGGCTTCTTCAAGATCAAATTCGAAAACGACGGATCTGCTGTACTCTCCGCGTGGGTGGTTGACCATGTCTCAAAAAAGGGAATTATGGTGTATGAGCAGAATCTTGTTTAGAAATCCGCCGGTACCAGAACCGTCAATGCTTGCGGCATAACCGACATGTTTATTTCTTTTACTTTCCCTATCACTTCTCCATCTACCTGCAGGGTTGTTTTTCTGTTACTGATAACAGTTGCTTTTTCGCAGGAAATTATTTCCACATAATCCGAGGTATGCAAGCGTCCGATAAACATCTTCCAGGCAATCGATAACAATTGCACGCGCGGGAAGGGCTTTACTATGACTAATTCGAATTTTCCGTCATCCAGTTTGCCATGAGGATTTATAATAGCACCCGTGCCGTATTTCATCGCATTCGCAAAGGTTATTGAGACACCTTTCCGATTAATGACCTTGTCGTCATAAATGATGTGAAAACGATAGCTTTTAAGGAAGAACATCTCTCCAAAAAGATGTTTTGCATAAATAAGCTTACCGCGTTTCGGGTCTTTTTCAAATCGTTTAACTACCCGTGCATTTAACCCAACGTCTGCCAGGTGGATGCAGATTTCGTCGTTAATTTTGATAAGGTCAATTTTCTTTTTTTTGCCTTTGGAAAGCAATTCTAATGCATAATCTACATCAGCAATGTTCAACTCTTTGGCCATCCCGTTTGCAGATCCATAGGGGATAATCGCTAATGTCACTTTAGTATTTGAGACCAAACTTGCCACTAGTTTTACGGTGCCATCGCCTCCAGCAGCAGCGACAATGGAAGGGTCAAATCTTTTAATTGCTGTAGAAATCCCCGATTCGTCGTTTCCACTCATATTATAGATCTGGAAATCGAAATTTTGCGATTCTGCCTGTTCGGAGACAAGGTCTTTTAATGTATTGTCTCTTACTGATCCCGATTTAGGGTTGATTACAAATAAGACTTTAATTCGTGGTTTTGAGTTGGTCTGAGTCGGCGTCATTTTTAAAGCTGCTCTTTTACTTCAAGGAGAAACTGCTTTAACTTCTCTAACGAATCTATGACCTTTTGGTTTTCTTTTACTTCGCCTTTATTATTCCTTATGTAATCTTTCGCTCCCTGTAGGGTAAATCCTTTTTCTTTTACAAGGTTGAAGATGATCTTTAGATTTTCCACGTCGTCGGGAGTGAAAAGCCGGTTCCCTTTTTTGTTTTTCTTCGGCTGAAGAATTTCAAACTCGCGTTCATAAAACCTGATTTGGGATGCGTTGACGTCGAACATTTCCGTTACTTCTCCCATCGTATAGTAAAGTTTGTTTATGTCGCGTTCTTTATAAGGCATGAGATGGAAATTGGTGGCATAAAAGTAAGATTTATTTGGGAATAACCCTTTCAAACTTCTCGCTGCATCTGCTTATATTTGCCCCTATGACTACCAAAGAAATACGACAGGGATTTTTAGATTTTTTTAAGAGTAAAGGACACCAGATTGTTCCTTCGGCGCCGATCGTTGTAAAAAACGATCCAACACTGATGTTTACCAACGCCGGGATGAACCAGTTCAAGGATATATTTTTGGGTGAAGCCGCTGTGAAATATTCAAGGGTAGCCGATACCCAGCGTTGTCTTCGTGTTTCGGGTAAACATAATGATCTTGAAGAGGTTGGTATCGACACTTATCATCACACGATGTTTGAGATGCTTGGGAACTGGAGTTTCGGAGATTATTTCAAAAAAGAAGCAATAGCCTGGAGTTGGGAGCTACTAACTGAAGTTTATCAGATTCCAAAAGATCGTCTGTATGTTTCTGTTTTTGAAGGAGATGAAAAAGAGGGTTTGGTAAAAGACGAAGAGGCCTATAGTATCTGGAAGCAGTATATTGCCGAAAACCGAATCATATTAGGAAACAAAAAGGATAATTTTTGGGAAATGGGCGAAACCGGACCTTGCGGTCCGTGTTCAGAAATCCATGTTGATATGCGCCCGGATGAGGAGCGCATGAGAGTGGATGGCAAAACCTTAGTAAACCAGGACGACCCCCAGGTTATTGAGATTTGGAATAACGTTTTTATGCAGTTTAATCGCCTGAAGAACGGGACGCTGGAGAAGTTGCCTAATCAGCATGTAGATACTGGAATGGGCTTGGAACGGCTTGTTAGGGTGATTCAAAAGAGGAGTTCTAATTACGATACCGATGTTTTTCAACCCCTTATCCAGTTCATTGCTGGAAAATCGGGCATAGAATACGGCAGCGACGAGAAGACCGACATTGCCATGCGGGTTATGGCAGACCATATAAGGGCGATTTGTTTTTGCATTGCTGACGGCACATTGCCGTCAAATAATAAAGCCGGCTATGTAATCCGACGTATCCTACGCCGCGCTGTAAGATATTCTTACACCTTTTTGAATTTCAAAGAGCCATTTCTAAATCAGCTTGTGCCCATCCTGGCTGATCAATTTGACGGGGTTTTCCCGGAGTTGAAGAAGCAACAGGACTTTGTTCAGAAGGTTGTGCTGGAGGAGGAGAATTCGTTTTTGAGAACGCTGGCAACAGGTATACAGCGTTTCGAGCGTTTTGAAACATCTGACAAAATAATTAAGGGCGATTTTGCATTCGAATTATATGATACGTTTGGGTTCCCTATAGACCTTACCGAATTAATGGCGCGTGAGAAAGGGTGGACTGTAGACATGGAGTCATTTGAAATTGAACTTCAAAAACAAAAAAATCGCTCGCGTGCAGCAACTGCTGTAGATACTTCGGATTGGGTTATTGTTAACGAGGGTGATGAGGTCGAGTTTATCGGTTACGACGAACTGGAAACAGAGTGCAAGATCCTGAAATACCGTAAAGTAAGTGCAAAAGGAAAAGAACAATTTCAGCTTGTACTTAGCCGGACACCATTTTACGCAGAAAGCGGCGGGCAAGCTGGAGATACAGGGAAGCTGGAAGATTCTTCTCGCTTGTTTGAGTATGAAATTACAGATACTAAAAAGGAAAATGGATTGATTATCCATTTTGTAGATAATTTGCCGGAAGAGCTCGGAGGTAAGTTCTGGGCCATGGTTGACCCGTCAAAGCGCCACCCTTCTGAGAGTAACCACTCGGCGACCCATTTGCTCCATGCAGCGCTGAAACAGGTTCTTGGAGGTCATGTCAATCAGAAAGGCTCGCTGGTCAATGCTGATTACCTCCGATTTGATTTCTCCCACTTTTCGAAAGTTACAGCAGGAGAACTGGCTGAAATAGAGGCAATCGTTAATTCTAAAATCCGTGCAAACATACCTTTGAAAGAAGAGCGTTCGGTGCCATATCAGGAAGCAATTGATTCAGGAGTAACCGCTCTTTTTGGGGAGAAATACGGAGACTTCGTGCGTGTGATCACCTTTGACGAGCAGTTTTCAAAGGAGCTTTGCGGCGGAACTCACGTCAAAGCAAGCGGGCAAATCGGATATTTTAAGATCGTTTCTGAAAGTGCAGTTGCCGCCGGTGTCCGTAGGATTGAGGCAATTACCGGTGAGCGGTCAGAGCATCATTTTAATGAGCAGTTCGCACAGATAACTGCACTCAAAGAACTACTTAAAAATCCAAAAAACCTGCACCGGAGTGTCGAAGCTTTGATAGAAGAGAATAATCGACTTAAAAAGGAGATTGAAAAGAATATTTTGGAGCGCTCAGCCGGCCTGAAACATGAGCTGGCAAAACTCGCTGAAAATATAAATGGGATAAATTTTCTTGCTCAAAGAGTCGAATTGCCAAACGCCGACGCAATAAAGAATCTCGCCTATGCTGTTAAAGATATCCTCGATAACGTTTTCCTGGTGTTTGCTGCCGAAATTGACGGAAAACCAAGTCTCACAGTGATGATATCTGAGAATCTGGTGAAAGAAAGAAACCTGAATGCAGGAAATATCGTACGTGAATTGGCCAGGGAGATACAAGGCGGTGGCGGCGGGCAGGCTTTCTTTGCGACTGCGGGAGGTAAAGATGCGAATGGAATAGCGGGTGCTTTGGCGAAGGCGAGGAGCTTTATTTAATGGAGAGTTGAGAATGGAGAGTTGAGAATGGAGAGTTGAAAACGTGGATTGGCGAAAAGCTTTACCGGGCAGTTTTAATTCTCAACACTCCATTCTCCATTCTCAATTTATTACATTTGCATTAATGACGAGTATTTCAGATACTATTAAAGAAAAATACGAACTAGTCGTCGGGCTTGAAGTGCACGTGCAGCTATCTACTCTGAGTAAGATATTTTCCACAGACTCAGCCGGCTTCGGTGGCGGCCCTAATGAACATATAAGCCCGGTTAGTTTAGGGCTTCCCGGAACCCTTCCTAAACTAAATAAAAAGGTTGTTGAGTATGCAGTCAAAATGGGTTTGGCTACTAAGTGCCAAATAAATACCCATACCCATTTCGACCGTAAGAATTACTTCTACGCTGATCTTCCAAAGGGATTTCAGACCACTCAGGATAGTGAGCCCATTTGCAAATCAGGTTATATTGATGTCGAATCTGGAGAAATAACTAAATCCCGGATCAGGATACACCGAATCCATATGGAAGATGATGCAGGCAAAAGTATGCATGACCAGGACGAAACAGAATCACTGATTGATTTAAACCGGGCAGGAGTTCCACTTATTGAAATTGTGTCAGAGCCCGACATCCGGTCGGGTGCTGAAGCTGCCGCATACCTTAATGAGATCAGAAAACTCGTGAAATACCTCGATATCTGCGATGGGAATATGGAGGAGGGAAGCATACGCTGCGATGCCAATATTTCTGTTCGCCTGCGCGGATCGACTAAATATGGAAACCGTTGTGAGGTGAAAAACCTTAATTCGATACGCAACTTACAGCGAGCTATTGATTATGAATTCGAACGTCAAGTCGGCGTGATCGAAGCTGGTGGTTATGTTGACCAAAATACACTTAACTTCGACGCTGATAGCGGCAGCACTAGCCCGTTGCGAAGCAAAGAAATGGCGAATGATTACCGTTATTTCCCTGAACCGGATCTGCCTCCTTTAGTTCTAAGTGAACAGTATATCAAGGAGATAGCAGCATCCATACCAGAACTTCCTGCGGAGAAAATACGGCGTTATACCGATGAGCTTGGCTTATCTTCCTATGATGCAGCCCTTGTATCTTCTGAGAAGGAAATCGCCGGGTATTTCGATATATTAGTATCTCATACAAATAATTATAAGTCGGCTGCAAATTGGCTGAACGGACCTGTAAAATCCTATTTAAATGAGCAGAATAAAACCATATCTCAATTTAACCTACAGCCTGCCGAACTTTCGGGGCTGATTGCTTTGATCGATACGGGGAAGTTAAACTACTCTGTCGCTGCACAAAAAGTCTTTCCTGAAATGATCTTAAAGCCAGGAAAGTCGGCTGAAACGATTGCATTAGGTCTCGAAGTCTTAATTGACACCGGAGCTGATGAACTTAGTAGTATTATTGAAGAGGTGCTGGGTAATTATCCCGATAAGGTCAAAGAATATCAGAATGGAAAAAAGGGTGTCCTGGGCCTGTTCATGGGAGATATAATGAAAAAGTCGAAGGGAAAGATTAATCCCCAGACTGCAAGTAAATTAGTAGTAGAAAAATTAGAAAATAAAACGTGAAGAAATTAATATTTGGAGCCTTTATGGCTATGCTAGTTGCAGCATCCTGCAAAAATAATGATGAGCTGAGTATTTCAGGGACGGTGGAAAATCCGGGCGAGATAAAAAAGGTTTTATTGTTTGAGACCGACTCGCTTGTAGATTCGGCTTTTTTAAATGAAGAGAACCAGTTTAAATTCAGGAGAGTTGCGCCTGAAGCAAATTTTTACACCCTTGTTATCGGTGAAAAGAACTTCCTGATCATTGGTGAAAATGGTGATGAGATCAGCCTTAAAACGAATTATACTGATACAACGAATACCTACAGTATCGACGGTTCCGAAGAGTCGGCTAAGGTGCAAAACATCAATAAGATCCAGAACGACTACGGGAAAATCTATCAAAAACTTCAGTCTGACTATTCGGATGCAGTGACGGCAAATCCTGCAAAGAAGGATTCTATATTCAATGTTTTGATGCCTGAATTTCAGACTAACATGGATAAATATTCCGAGACAGTTTTCAAATTTGTGCAAGACAATAAAGATAACCTTGCCGGATTTTATGCGGCCGGTACCATCGACCAGATTAAATATGAGCTGGAACTGATCAAATATGCAGAGGAGATTAAATCGAAATTTCCTAACAATAAGGCTGTGCAGGCCTTTGTCACAAAAATGGAAGGCTTGAAAGTAGTGTCTGTTGGGCAGCCTGCTCCGGATTTCGTCCTGAATAACCCTGATGGGGTTCCGATCAAGTTATCCGAATATAAAGGAAAATATGTGTTGCTAGATTTCTGGGCTTCCTGGTGCGCGCCCTGCAGAGAAGAGAATCCTAATATCGTAAAAACGCATAAGGAGTATGCCGCCAAAGGTTTTGACGTGCTGGGAGTCTCTCTTGATGACAATAAAGAAGACTGGGTTAGGGCAATTCGTTCTGACAATCTTAATTGGAAACATGTGTCCGATCTGAAGCGATGGGATAGTGAAATTGCAGCCTTATACAAGGTTGACGGGATTCCGGCTTCGTTCATAATCGACCCTCAGGGAAAGATCGTGGCGAAGAATTTAAGAGGAGATGCGCTCGGAAAATATCTTGCTGAAACATTGAAATAAGTTCAATAAATTGTTAAGCGCTTCGGTTCCTTTACAATTTCTTAATGATGGCTTAACCATATTATGTAATTAACAGCTTACTTTTATAAAAAATAACCCGTCTATGAGTATAGCTAAGCATAAGATCCTGATTGTCGATGATGAACCTGATATCCGGGAACTTATAGAGTACAATCTAAAAAAAGAGGGCTATCAGGTATACACAGCCAGCAACGGGCAGGAAGCCGTAGTTGAGGCTAAGCGTGTACTTCCGGATCTGATTATTCTCGATATTATGATGCCTAAGATGGATGGGATAGAGGCTTGTCGTATCCTGAGAACAATGCATGAATTTAAAAATACGTTCATGGTTTTTCTGACTGCACGGAGCGAAGAATATTCTGAAATAGCGGGTTTTAATGTGGGTGCTGATGATTATATCGCTAAACCCATTAAGCCAAGGGCTCTTACCAGTCGTGTGAATGCTATCTTAAGACGGAATGTACAGACTGAAGCAGAGGAAGAGAATAAATTGGAAATAGCCGACCTGGTAATTGATCGTGAGGCATTTCTGGTATTCCGTAAAGGTGAAAGAATTACCCTGGCGAAAAAGGAGTTTGAATTGTTGTATCTGTTAGCGTCTAAGCCGGGCAAAGTATATACCCGGGATGTGATATTGAAAAATATTTGGGAAGAATCGGTAGTTGTAACAAATCGGACGATCGACGTGCATATCCGTAAACTGCGCGAAAAGTTGGGTGAGGGGTATGTGAGTACGGTTAAAGGCGTGGGGTATAAGTTTGAAGCTAAATAAAGATTTAAGGTCAAACCTTAGTTCATTCCCCTTAAAGCGACAAATTTCCCTAACTTTACAGCCTGTTCATTAATTTTGTGCCTGTGAAGTTTCCTAAATTCCAAGACCTTATTCTTTTCGAGAATGACAACCTTATCGTTGTTAATAAGCCTGCTTTTCTAAGCTCTCTTGATGACCGTGAAGGCGGTGAAATCAACCTGCTCCGTCTGGCGAAAAGCTATTCAGATGATGCCCAAATTTGCCACAGGCTTGACAGGGAAACTTCCGGGGCGCTCATTATTGCGAAAAATCCTGAAACATATCGATTTGTTTCTATGCAGTTTGAACATCGCAAGGTGAATAAAGTTTATCATGCAGTAATAAATGGTACTCAGGTTTTTGAAGATTTGCATGTCGATTTGCCCATCTTAAACCTTGGCGGAAAAAATGTAGCAATCAACCGTCAGGAAGGAAAGCAGGCTGAAACAATATTCAACTCTATTAAATATTATAAGCATTACACGCTGGTAGAATGCCGTCCTGTAACTGGTAGGATGCACCAAATTAGAATCCACCTGGCTTCTCAGCGCGCAAATATTGCCGGTGATGAGATGTACGGCGGACAGCCTGTATTCTTATCGCAGATTAAGCGTGCATATCGAATAGGTAAAGATCAGGAAGAACTTCCGATAATGAAGCGTTTTGCTTTGCACGCGAAGCAGATCACGTTTAAGATCGATGAAAATACCGAAATGACTTTTGATGCGCCTTATCCTAAGGATTTTGCAACGCTGATCAAACTTCTGGATAAGTTCGACGCTTAGTTATTTGCCGGAACGGCTTCATAAAATGAAGCAACGGCTTCCCATTCCGGATCTGTTTCAAAGGTGTAAGATTCGAAACGTTTATTATCAGCTTTAAATTTGTTTAGAACTAAAACGGCCTTTTCCTGATCTTTTGGATTTATATAAAATATAATATCCCGGTAGCCTGTCATAGTAGTAGCCCCTACATGACAGAACGTAAACTCCGCACTCAGCGCCCGGATGATAGCAGTCTGTAGTTCATGGAAAGCAAGGTATTCATGCTCCGTTGGATGTTCGTTTTTATCTTTTTCCAGTGTGTTCACCTTGAGAAACAAACTCAGCGGGAACATGAATTTGTTTTTATAATCCTTATACTGTTTATTAATTACAGCCACGCATGGTTTGCCTTCGAATTCAAACTGGAGGGTAGTGAATGTGTCTTCAGGTTTTGAGAGAACTAATTGTTTCTGAGTGTCTGTTTCCTTAGTATTGGTCTGGGAGCAAGACACCAGGGGAAGCATAAACAATACAATAAAATATATATTTCTCATAAACTAAGCCGTTTTAATAGCCAAGTATTTTCAATACCTGCTTACTATTTTGCTCTTCACCAAATACCTCAAAATTAAACGTTTCATCGCGGTTACGCCTGATGATTACATGTTTGGGTGAGGGCAAGAGACAGTGATGAATACCACCGTATCCGCTCAATACCTCCTGGTATGCACCGGTATGAAAGAAACCCAGGTACTGTACCTTACGGGTTTTTGGCATGAACACGTTATTCATGTGTGCTTCCTGGCTATAATAATCCTGTCCATCGCAAGTGATCCCCCCGAGGTTGACCCGTTCATACTCAGAATCCCAGTTATTTACAGGAGCTAGTATGTATTTTTGATTAAGGGCCCATACATCCGGAAGGTTTGTAATGAACGATCCATCCAGCATCAGCCATTTCTCACGATCATTTTGCTGTTTACGGCCTAAAACTTTATATAATATCCCGGACGCTTCCGCAACGGTATATTTTCCGAATTCTGTAATGATATCTGGCTCAATAACATCGTGCTCAGCACAAATTTCTTTAATCCGTTTTACAATTTCGTTAACCATGTATTCATAGTCGAAATCGAAAACTAAGGAGTCTTTAAAAGGCATTCCCCCACCGATATCGAGGGTGTCCAGATCTGGGTTTATCTTTTTGAACTTACAATATAAGGTGACATATTTTTCAAGCTCATTCCAATAATATGGGGTATCTGAAATACCTGAGTTTATAAAGAAATGCAGTAGCTTAACCTTAAAGTTTGGGTTCTGGGCAATCTTATGATTGTAAAAATCAATGATGTCTTCCATCCGGATTCCCAATCGCGAAGTGTAGAATTGGGAGTCCGGCTGCTCTTCCGCTGCAATCCGCATTCCCAGGTTGCAGGGAATGTCTAGTTCATCATCGTAAATATTAAACTCTTCTTTATTATCTAAAACAGGTATGATATTTTTAAAACCATCATGAAGCATATCAATAAGATACTGCTTGTATTGGAAAGTTTTAAAACCGTTACAGATGACGGTTATATCCTTATTCAAGGCACCCTTTTTTTCCAATGCATCAATCATTGGCATGTCAAATGCCGAAGATGTCTCGAGGTGAATATCGTTTCGCAGAGCTTCTTCAACGATATGACGAAAATGAGAACTCTTCGTGCAATAGCAATATTTATAACTGCCTCTGTAGTTATTTTTAACAATAGCCCCTTGAAACAGAAGTTTCGCCTGCTGGATCTTCTTGCTTATTATAGGTAAATAGGTAAACCGTAAGGGCGAACCATAGGTTTCAATCATTTCCATAAGGTTTAAGTCGTGGAAATAAAGCTCATCATCGATGATGTCGAAACCGTCCTGAGGGAACCCAACGCTTAAATCAAGAAACTCCGCGTAACTCTGCATTTTTTTATAATTTTGGCAAAGATATAAAAAGCATATAGCATAGAACATACAGCAGCATGTAAAAAATTTACATCAGCCTTTGACATTTATTAACGGATAATGCGGGAACTAAGAATCATAGAAGTCAAGTCTGAAATCGGTGCAGGTACAAGAGGTGCCAGCTTAGGTAGTGATGCGATTAAAATAGCGGCACTGGACTTTGGCAGCCGGTTCTTTAAACAGCACAAAGTCATTGAAGTTCCAAATGAAAATCATTTATTACTCGAATCTTCGGGAAGTCCATATGCAAAGCGTATCTCAGGAGTCCTAACAATGACTGAGCGAATCTCGGACGAAGTTTGCAGAACTTTGCAGAATAAGGAGTTTCCGATACTGCTTTCCGGAGATCATAGCTGTTCCGCTGGCACAGTCTCAGGAATTCGAAAAGCTTTTCCGAAGTTAAAGGTTGGCGTTATCTGGGTTGATGCCCATTCAGATATTCATACGCCATATACGACGCCCTCGGGAAACATCCACGGAATGCCGATTGCAGTATTACTAGACGAAGATAATTTAGATTGCCGAGTCAATACACCGGATCAGGAAACATTAAATTACTGGTACCAATTAAAGAATATTGGAAATATTTCGCCTAAAATCACTTATCGTGATATCGTATATATTGCTTTAAGAGATTTCGAAAAAGAAGAAGAATACCTGCTGGAACAGAACAATGTTAAAATCTTCCCAATTTCAGTCATCCGTAAAGAGGGTGTTGAGAAAGTTGCAGATGCTACATTGGATTATCTGTCCGAATGCGATCTGATATATGTATCGTTCGACGTAGACTCGCTTGATCCGTCCCATTTGAAAGGAACCGGGACGCCTGTAGCGGGAGGGATGACGAAAGCTGAGGCAGATGCTTTGGTAGTTAAACTCGTGAGTGATAAAAGAGTCTGCTGTTTTGAAATTACAGAGGTTAATCCAACATTGGATAAGGATAACCTGATGTCTGAAAACGCTTTCGAAATTTTACGGCATGCGAGTGATGCAATAATTAATGTTTAGATAGGATAGGGCGATGCCCATTAGTATGGCTATAGAAGATAAAATAATTCAAAAAATTATAGAAGGTGTACAAGCTCTGTACGATACAGCTGTTGAAGAGGATAAGATTGTAATTCAGGAAACCCGGAAAGAGTTTGAAGGCCAGATTACCGTTGTAACCTTTCCATTTACACGATTCTCTAAAAAAACTCCCGAGCAGACCGGAGCAGACATTGGGGACTATCTGAAAACTCACCT
>NZ_JBASJU010000007.1:0-35409 GCF_049655485.1 Daejeonella sp. | reverse complement strand
ACAGGAATCATTGACGCAAATTCTGCATAACATAAACCAGCAAATGCACATGCGAAAGCTGCAAGTGCGAACGAAATGGTTACGGCAGGACCCGCATTTTCTGCTGCTGCGATACCAGTTAACGAGAATAATCCAGCTCCTATAATTGCTCCAATACCTAGCGCGACCAGATTTACACTGGTTAATGATCTTTTTAACGTGCCCTCACCTGTTTGAGCTGATTCGAACATTAACTGTTCGATTGATTTTTTGTGGAACATACAATTGGTTTAGTAAGTTTTTATCTATGCTATTTATGATTTTACTGATCTCAAACGTAATTATTATTATTTGAATTATGAAACCCTTGGTTCATTTGTTTAGTGGATGGATCACTAATCAAACGTTGTCGGATTTCGATATAATTATCAATACGTTTTTGAAAATAAAAAAAGGGAAGATCCGAAGAAATCCCCCTTTATATCGTGCTTTATAAATTATTTGGCAACCGGTTCAATTTTACTGTTAATAGTTTTAACAATTGTATTGCCTGATGCATTCACTGAGATAGTTTTTGTATCCTTCATTACATCCATTTTTGCAGCTACATGAGAATTGCCTTCAGAAAGGTGAGGGGCAATAATCAACGATACGATAGACATTAATTTGATGAGGATATTCATTGATGGGCCAGATGTGTCCTTAAAAGGATCCCCAACGGTATCGCCGGTAACAGAAGCCTTGTGCGGCTCAGATTTTTTGTAGTACGTTTCGCCGTCAATTTCAACACCTTTCTCAAACGATTTCTTGGCGTTATCCCAGGCACCACCAGCATTAGACTGGAACATACCCATTAAAACACCTGAAACTGTAACTCCCGCTAATAAACCACCCAGTACCTCAGCACCGAAAGTGAATCCTATTATTATTGGTACTATTAAAGCGATCGCTCCTGGAAGCATCATCTCACGTATAGATGCCTTTGTGGAGATAGCAACGCATTTTTCGTATTCTGGTGTAGCTTTATATTCCATAATTCCTGGAATCTCACGGAACTGGCGACGAACTTCATTAACCATATCCATCGCCGCACGGCCAACAGCCGAGATACAAAGCGAAGAGAATATGAAAGGAATCATACCACCCACGAACAATCCAGCCAGTACATCAGCTTTGTAAATATCAATAGCATTGATACCGGCAACACCAACGAAAGCGGCGAATAAAGCCAAAGAAGTCAACGCAGCAGAAGCAATGGCAAAACCTTTTCCTGTTGCAGCGGTAGTGTTACCTACGGCATCAAGATTATCAGTACGTTCTCTCACTTCCGGAGGTAATCCACTCATCTCAGCAATTCCACCGGCATTATCTGCTATCGGTCCAAAAGCGTCAATTGACAGCTGCATAGCGGTGGTAGCCATCATTCCAGCTGCAGCTATAGCCACGCCGTAGAAGCCTGCAAAGTAGAATGAACCATAAATTCCGCCAGCCAGGACAAGTATTGGCAATACGGTTGATTCCATACCTACAGATAAACCTGCAATGATGTTAGTTGCATGTCCGGTCGATGATTGACGTATAATGCTCATTACCGGGCGTTTACCCATAGCTGTATAATATTCTGTAATGATACTCATAAGAGCTCCAACAATTAATCCAACAATAATGGCATAGAACACATCCATTTTGGTGAACTCAAATCCGCGAATAACCATCGCTTCAGGAAGCATCCATTGTACAGCGAAAAACGAAACTATCGCTGTCAGAATTATAGAAGACCAGTTACCCAGGTTAAGCGCATTTTGAACGCTGTCTGTCTCTTTTTTAATTTTTACAAAAGAACATGCCACAATTGACAGGATCAAACCTATCCCGGCAATCAGCATCGGCAAAAGAATTGGAGCGATGCCTCCGAAGTTATCAACTGATTTAATTTCGCGGCCTAAGATCATGGTCGCAAGGATGGTGGCAACGTATGATCCAAAAAGATCGGCTCCCATTCCTGCTACGTCACCTACGTTATCACCAACGTTATCGGCGATAGTTGCAGGGTTACGAACATCGTCTTCAGGGATTCCAGCTTCAACTTTACCTACAAGATCGGCACCAACATCGGCAGCCTTGGTATAAATACCCCCACCAACACGTGCGAAAAGAGCGATAGATTCAGCTCCAAGTGAAAATCCTGCCAGGACTTCAAGTGCTTTGACCATTTCAATTCCGTTAACGTCTCCGTTAACATTTACCACATACATCTGATAAAAGACTATGAATAAACTTCCAAGTCCGAGAACGGCAAGGCCGGCAACGCCAATACCCATAACACTTCCGCCGGTAAATGATACCTGAAGTGCTTTTGCTAAGCTGGTTCTGGCAGCCTGTGTAGTACGTACATTCGATTTTGTGGCGATGTTCATACCGATATAACCTGCCAGTGCAGACGTAAATGCACCTATCAGAAAGGATATAGCAATAACCCAGCTTGAAGTTTCAACAAGGGTACCTGAATAAGCAAGTAATATCGCTGCAATAGCTGAAAAATATCCGAGCACTTTCCATTCCGCTTTCAAAAATGCCATTGCCCCATCTGCAATGTATCCTGCAAGGCGCTGCATATTTTCATCGCCAGCATCCTGTTTGCTCACCCAGGCCGATTTAATGGCCATAATAACAATTCCCACAACTCCTAAAAGCGGTATTATGTAAATCAAATTTTCCTCTAAAAACTCCATGAATAATCTCTGTTTAGTTTGGTTAATTTTTTAACGTGACCGCAAAAATAGCAGGCTTATTCTATTATTCAAACATAAGGGACTATAATGTTTTGATATTCAGCGATATTGTTTTCTGTTTTCGGATTTGTTAGCTGATAATGAGGGTGTTGTGTTATGTATTTATTTCAGTTTTTTGAGCCTTATTTCAGGCATTTTAATGCCAGGAGAGCGTTTAGATAATTTAATTGATTTTGAGATAATTTTTACCGTAAGTTTAATGCTTTATTTCAACACCAAATATCACAAATGAAGGAAATCTCAGAACCAACAGAAATGAAACGTGAACTCGGTTTGCTTGATGCTACACTCATAGTAGCGGGCAGCATGATCGGTTCAGGTATTTTTATTGTAGCAGCCGATATCACAAGGAATGTGGGATCATCCGGATGGTTAATCGCCGTATGGCTGATCACCGGGCTGATGACCCTAATAGCCGCTGTAAGCTATGGAGAGCTTAGCGCGATGTTTCCCAAGGCAGGAGGGCAATATGTTTATCTTAAGGAAGCATATAATCCTTTAATCGGATTTCTGTATGGATGGAGTTTCTTCGCTGTAATTCAGACGGGTACGATTGCAGCCGTAGGTGTCGCGTTTTCGAAATTCACAGCTTACCTGATCCCGGGGGTCAGTGAAGACCTCGTTCTGCTTAATATTGGATCCCTTACCATTTCGCCAGCCCAGGTTCTTGCCATAGGCACCATTATTTTATTGACTTATATTAACACCAAAGGGGTTAAAGGCGGGAAAATGATCCAAACAACCTTCACATTGACTAAGCTTGTAAGCTTGTTCGGCCTGATAATTTTCGGATTTATAATGCTTAAGCCAGATGTTTGGGACGCAAACTGGACGAATGCCTGGACTATGCAAAAGCTGAATGTTGATGGTTCAGTCGAGTCGTATACGATGGCTGCCGCTTTAGGCGCGGTAGCGGCTGCAATGGTAGGTTCTATTTTCAGCAGTGATGCATGGAATAATATAACTTTTATCGCGGGTGAAGTAAAGAATCCTCAACGGAACATAGGCTTAAGCCTCTTCCTTGGAACTTTGATAGTCACGGTTGTTTACGTTCTGGCGAATTTGGTATATGTTGCTGTGCTTCCTCTCAACGAAATCGCTACGGCTGATAAAGACCGGGTGGCAGTGGCTGCTTCCGGGGTAATATTCGGAAATTCAGGTACTATTATTATTGCTTTAATGATCATGATTTCGACATTCGGATGTAACAACGGCTTAATCTTGGCTGGAGCCAGAGTTTATCATACCATGGCGAACGACGGCTTGTTCTTTAGGAAAACTGCGACTTTAAATAAGCATGCTGTTCCGGAATTTGGTCTTTGGATACAGTGTATCATGGCATCTATTCTATGCCTTAGCGGAAAATATGGTCAGTTACTAGACATGATATCCTTTGTAGTTGTGATATTTTACGTCCTTACCATTATTGGAATCTATATTTTAAGATACAAAATGCCGGATGCAGAACGTCCGTATAAAGCGATTGGATATCCTTTTTTACCAGCCCTATATATAATTATGGGAATTGCTTTCTGTACTTTGCTGATTATCTACAAACAGGAATTCGTTTGGGTTGGATTGGGGATTATGCTAAGTGGGGTGCCTATATATTATTTGTGGAGGGCGACTCAGAAGGCTGAGGTCTGAGATCAGAAGTCGGAAGTTGGAAGTCCGAGGTCTGAAGTAGGAGGTATGATACAACTAACTAAATTAGGAAAATTGTTTTAATAGAAGGCCTGAATTACAATACGTAATTCAGGCCTTCTCTATATAGGCTGTTAATTAGTCAGAGAAAAATTAATCGGGAGTGTATAGGCTACCCTTACTTTCTGGTTATTTTGAATGCCGGGTTTCCATTGAGGTGATTTAGTAAGTACCCTTACTGCTTCTTCATCCAGTCCGCTGCCTATTCCCCTCAATACTTTTATATGGGAAAGATCGTCGTTCCTTTCAATAATAAAACTTAGGAATACTTTCCCCTGAATCCCTAATTCGGCTGCATTACACGGATATCTTAAATTCTTGCGTAGAAATTTCCTCCGACCTCCGACTTCGGTCCTCAGACCACTTCCGCTACTACAAACGTACTTCCGCCAACAAAAATCAGATCGTCGTCTGAGGCACTCTCCTTAGCCTTTTGAAGTGCCAGACTTACACTTTTGAAACTATTGCCGGTTAAACCGAAAGCCGATGCCTCATCTTTTAATTCCGTCGCTAATTTACCCCGGGGTATATCGGGACTGCAGAAATAGTATATAGCGTTTTTAGGGAGTAATTGCAGGATTTTATGGATGTCTTTGTCATTGACCATTCCAATAACCATATGCAGGTTGTTGTATTGCTGGAGTTGTATGTTTTTTAACACCTCACGAATCCCATCTTCATTATGCCCTGTATCACAAATGACTAAGGGTTTCTGGCTTATGATTTGCCATCTACCCGCCAGTCCCGTGAGGTTTTTAACTTGCTTTAGTGCTTCAATAAGATGATCGTCTGTGATGTCAAAGCCCGCTTTTCTCAACTCTGATACCGAACTAAGGACAGTAGCCAAATTTTTTAACTGGTATGACCCGGTTAAATCGAGTTCTAACGCTAACGATTTTTGTCCCGAAAGAGGAGTTCCAGCCTCCTCAGCCAGGATACTCAAGTACTCATTGCTTTGCTGAAACCCACTTTTTGCAATATTCCATTCTTTGCATGCAAAAACCATAGGGGATTGGCTTTCTCCAGCTTTTTTAACGAACACTGGGGTGGTTTCCGCATGCTGCTCACCAACAACCACCGGAACTCCGGGTTTAATTATCCCAGCCTTTTCGGAAGCAATTTCTGTCAAAGTGTTCCCAAGAATATTCATGTGGTCATAACCGATATTAGTTATCACGGACACTAAAGGGCTTATAATGTTCGTGGAATCCAAGCGACCCCCTAATCCAACCTCTATCACGGCTATATCCACCTCTTGTTGCGCGAAATAATCAAATGCAAGCGCTACGGTAACTTCAAAGAAAGAGGGGTCGATTTCCTCTATATTATTTCGCTGACGATTTACAAATTCCACCACAAAATCTTCACTGACCATTTCACCGTTAAGCCTGATCCGTTCTCTGAAATCTTTTAAATGAGGGGAGGTATATAATCCGGTTTTATATCCTGCAGTCTGCGTTATTGCAGCGAGCATATGAGATGTCGAACCTTTGCCGTTTGTACCAGCGATATGAATACTTTTGAAATGATTTTGCGGATCCCCAATACGTTTGCACAGTTCGATGGTATTGGTTAAATCCGCTTTTAACGCAGCTGGGCCAATTCTGGTGAACATGGGCAGACGTGCATAAAGATATTCGAGAGTGTCTTTATATGTTTTAAAGGGCTTACCCGGCTGTGAAGATTTAGGTTTGCTGGGCGACATAATGTTCCCGCAGTGGGGCTACTTTACTTTAAAATTAAACATCACTACCCCAATCTGTGTTTCGGGTGCAGACTCCAGTTTATTCAGGGACGCACCCATTACAGCTACGCGGCATTTTTCCCAAATGGCCTTATCGGATAGTGTAGTTCCCTTTACTCCTGGAATTGCTTTAACAACAACTCCATTTTTATCCACGTAAATCCTTACAGCAACCCGCCCGTATTTCTGACCCTCATCTTTTGGAATGTCAAGATTAGTAAATCTTCTGCTTTTCAGATCCAGTGCTACTCCGCCAAATCCCGAGCCGCCTTCGCCATAATCCGGAGATAATGGATCACCGTCCTTACTTCCCTGGTTACCCGGGGTCTCACCTGTTCCGTCACCAGCACCTTTCCCATCGTTTTTCTTTCCCTTATAAAGTGCGTTCTGGTTCACTGTCGGCTTATTTTCCTTGGCCGGCAGACTCACCGAAGGCGATGTTGCCGCGGTCGTTGCTTTGGTTACTATTTCGGGAGCGTCTTCAGAGTTTTGGGTAACAATAGATTTATCGGTTACTTCAGACACCGGATCAGAAATTTCCTGGTTTTCAGTTATCACCTTGTCAGGAGGAGTATTATTGGCATCCGGAGCAGTCGAAGGTTCTTCAATACTCATGTAATCATCGCCCATCCCAATTTCAGAAGTGCCGTAATTGACTATAATTCCGCCCGTGCCTATCTGTTCAGGCTCTACCCGGCTAGCTATAATAAAAAAGCTGATGGCAAGCAAGATGGCCATTATCCCAGTGGATATTGCGAATGCTTTAGGATAATTATTCTCTTCTTGCCTTTGGTACTGCATTATTTTTTTGTCTCCGTAGCTAAAACAAGCTTCACTTTCAATTGGTTTGCGATGTCTGTCAGTTCTACTACATTTTCTATTGCAATAGTACGATCAGCATACAGAATTATTGTGAGTTCGGGAGCTGCGCGCTGATAAATTTCAATGCTTTTATACAGGTCGGCCGCTGCAACAGGTTTCTTCTCGACAAAATACTCAAGATCTTTGGTGATTGATACATTGATTGTTTTCTGCGGAATAGACTGTCCCGAGCTAGATCGCGGAAGAAACAGTTTTACAACATTTGGGTTCGCAACTGCAGAAGCAAGAAGGAAGAATAACAGCAGAAAGAACATAATATCGTTCAATGCTGATGTATGAACTTCTACCGCCCCACGTTTTCGTTTTTTAAAGTTCATTTCCCTGGTTCTTCTAACAAATCAATAAATTCAATTGCGTCAGTCTCCATTTTAAGGATAATCCTGTCAACCATGATGTTGAGAATATGATATAACACATATGCTATAATTCCGATGATCAACCCTGTAGCCGATGTAATCATTTTCATATATAAACCACCTGATATTGTGCCAATTTCAATTATACCTTTTACAGATACTTCATGAAAAATGGTAATAACACCTATAATAGTACCAACGAAACCCAGCATGGGAGCAATACCAGCTATAATTCCCAGGATACTGATGTTCTTCTCCAGTTTCGACACCTCAAGCTTACCTACGTTTTCAATTGCTCCTTCAATATCTTTAATCGGCCTGCCAATTCTAACAAGTCCTTTTTCAAGCATCCGGCCAAGAGGGGTGTTACTATTACGGCAAAGTGCCAGGGCCGACTCGAGGCGTGCGGTTTTTATATTTTGCCTTACCTGCATCATTAGGTTCATTTCATCTTTGGAAGCTTTCCTAATCGTGATGTATCGTTCTACAAAAATAACTAATGCAATAAATGCAAGGAGAACAAGAGGAATCATCACCCAGCCACCTTTAAACAGCAAATCAATAAATCTCAACTCTTCAGCAGTGGGCATGGTTTGCACTGCTGTGGCAGCGGCTGAGGCGGAATCTGTAATGGGGGATAGGGTATCAATCTGAAGTAGAAACATTGGTTATTGGGTTTTCTTAGGTTTATATTTAGCAATCCAGGCAGTTTTTTCAACTTCCTGAACGATTTTATTCAATTCTATTTGTGCAGTCTCTTCATCGGAGAATGAACCAAGGCTAACCTTGAAAAGGCGTCCCGGCATATCGTCAGCTATTTTCGCATCAAAACCGCGTGCCTTCATAGTCTTAACATATGTATCAGCTTCACTGCGTTTTCCAAATGTTGCGCCGATAATTTCAATTTTTCTGACGTTAGACACTGTCTCCGGTACGGAATTTTCCAGGTTCGTGGTGGCAGGTGAATCTATTAATGCACTGTCAGGTTCTGGGGCAGGCACTGCTGCATTCAACGTATCGGGTGTAATTGCAGGTGTAATTTCAGTTTGTTTTGGATATTCAGGTTGATCTTTAGGGGCTTGCACCAGTTCCGGCATCATGCTGTCAATCAGGTTTTTCGTAACAGGGTTGAATAAGTAAAGTATTATCGACCCAATAATCACAAAGAGTAAAGCTCCGGCGATTATCCATAAGGTGGAGTTTTTCCGGGAGTCATTAAGTTCAACTTCCTCCTCCTCCGAAACTTCTTCCTCTTCCCCCTGACCGGTGATAAAATCTTCTATTGTATTGCCCTGCCCGGCAGGTGGGGTAATAAGATCCTGGACAGTTGGAGTCGGAGTGGCTGCCTGAGAAGCCGGTACCAGATCAGGAAGAGGTTTTAATCCATAATACTTCCCGGGAACATGGAAATCTTCTGAAGCTTCAAAAAACAAAACCTCATCTTTCTGACGGATGGTGCCCAGTGGAGCTATAGCAGCGATCCCGGAGGTTTTGAGAACCTCCATGAGTCCCGAGATAAATCGTTTAACGAAGTATTCAGCTGATGAAGCAGATAAATTTTTCTTCGCACTAATATATTCGTTAAGCAAAGTAGAGTCAGAAACTTCCTTGCTAAAAGTAATCCGATAAGACGGGGGCGTGAATGAATTATTTATCCGGTCATAAGATCCTGAGACCTTCGCTTTGGAAAAAGTACCCAGGCCGGGAAGGCTTACTTCATCCTGTTTACTCAATAAATCCGCTATGTATGACCCAATATCCATCCGCCGGTAAAGTTAATTTTTAATTCTCAAGCAGCAAAAACAAACGATCAGAATGAATAGTTCAGTCCTCCGAATACATTCAAACCAAGCCTGGAATAGTAAAGGTATTTTTGGTAGGTTTTGCCCAACAGGTTATTCGCACGAAGAAAAACTCCTGCTTTACTATTAATTCTGTATTCAGCGCCTGCGCTTATATCCATAAAGCTTTTTATTTCAACAACATTTACCGGGGAGCTTAAAGTGCCCGGTGTTCTTGCCGAAGTTTCACCCTGGAACAGGAGCTCACCGTCAATTATTATTTTTTCATTCAGGTCGAAACGTGCGTTTGTTGTGAGACGCAGGTTCGGTTTAAACCAGGCCTCTTTCTCAAATTCCATTTCATAATTATAAATCTCAGCTTTACCTGTCAAATTAAGTACCTCTGAAGCTTTAACGTTGAATTGTCCATTCAGTCCGAAAATTTTACTGGTGCCGTTGTCATAAATAGCGTCAAAGCGATTGATAACAGCAGGATTATTCACAAATAACAAGAGGTCATCCACGCTTTTGTAGAATCCCATTACCTTGTAACCGAATTCAGCACCAGCATTCCCTTTAACGCCAGCGTAGATGTTCATTTTTTCAACTGAATTCTTGATGGAAATGTTCTGATTCAGAAAAGGGTTTTCCATGGTTAGGTCTCTTAAAGAAGTCTTTAAAACGTCACCGTTTACTCCCCCGAATAGAATGGCATAGTCTGGTACCACAGGTGCTTCAGCGGAAACAGCTGGAAAAATATTTGTCCTGCTGTTGTCTCCAAATTCCTGAACAATATTAGCTCCTATATTTAACACGAAGCCTTTTCCCTTAAGCTGGATATAGGGGTTAGCGCGAAGAATATTATTCCCCATTTTATATGCCGAATCTTTTACCGATGTGAGATCGGCTGATGCGTTCAGTCCAAGATTAAGCATGCTGATGGTCTTATTAACCGACCCGCTGATAATCGCGGTGCTTTCCCTTCCTTCATTTATATTACCGAACTGATAGGCATTAAGGTTTAATGAATAATCGAAAGGCGAGTTCTCTGTGTAATTATTCATGAGTTCAACCTGCCCGATTAATGTCCCGAATCGTTGTTTATCCATGTTAACCATAGCCGACGACACCGGATTGAACCCGTAGAAGAAGGTAGATCTGCGGTCGTACATTAGTTTTCCTGAGAGTGAGTAGGAATCCATAAGGGATCTACCAAAAACACCTACTTGTTGAGTAGAAAATTGCTGGCGGTCCTGATCACCGTTTTGAGAGAGATGCTTGAAAAATGCCCCGGCCTGCAAAGCCTGATCGCGGCCAGTGTTGACGTATACTTCTCCTAATGCAGTTCCTGAGCTCCCAGCAGCTCCCTTGGCATAATTATTACTAAGAACAAGTTCTGCCTCGTCGCTCATTTTCTGAGCATCAAGTTCTTTGATGTTGGAATTTAGTTCCAGTTTTTTATCTACGATGTTATAAGTCTGGACAGCTTTATAGGGCTGATCATTTTTCAAATCAGGGCTCCGACGAATTTTCACAGCGTCAGCCAGTACAGGCTTGTACGGCCTAACTACTTCAATTTCTTCTGTAAGTGTGCCGGTAGGTTGAGCAGGTTGTGGTTTATCTTGTGCTAAAAGAGCATTTGAAAAGCACAGGGCAGCAGGTAGAATTATATATTTTAGAAAAGGGATCTTCATCTTTTTTACCATTTATTTTATTGCAGCCAATTTTTCTTTTGCCGTTGCTAATATGTCATCATCGTCGCTTTCATAGTTGTCGATGATACTTTGAAGAGTACTTTTTGCCTGGAAATTATCTTTTAATCCGACGTAGTTATCGGCTATAAGAATATAGGTCTTTGCAACCCAATAATCGTGTGAAGACATATTGTTGGTCAGTTCGAAGGCAGTTGCAAGTGAAGTTTTGTAATCTCCTTTTTCATTCTGGAGTAGTGCTACATTGTATTTCGCTTCAGCACCAGTCACCGTTTGAGTTTTGTCAGCAACTAAACTAAAGAACTTCAACGCTTCAACTTTGTCGCCTATGATCAGGTTTGCTTTGCCCGAATACAGGTCCGCTCTGTATTTTTCTTCCTGGGATGATTTTTCAAAATCTCTTATGAACTGTGCATATTGTAAGGTTTCATCTGGCATTTTGATATTGGCATAGGCTTCCATCAGGTTATTGATCGCATATCCATAATGTGCGCGGTATTCTGAGGTCAATTCTAATTTTTTCAGGTGCACAATGGCTTCATTATATTTTTTCTGAGAAAGATAGATTTTGGAAATACTGATTAGGGCACGTTCTGTATAATCACTCGTCCAGTCGTTAAGAATATACTCATAGTCTGGAATTGATTCGTCCGGGCGGTTCAGCCTGACAAGACTTTCGGCTCTGATAAAACGAGCATGCTTATCATGAATAGGCTTATTAGAGAATTTATCAAAATAGGCGTTCACAGACTCAAAAGTTCCCTGATAGTCTCCATTCATGAAGCGGTTATTCGCTGCCTGAAATGTGATGTTATCCTGCTCTGCCGTAGTTAAATTTCCTATGCTCGTGGTATTTGCGTAACTCAGGAAGCCTTCAGCATCAGACTTTTCAAGATAAATATTCTTAATAGATTCAAGGGCTAATTTTGCTTCGTCAGTGGTAGTGTACTCACTCACAACCCTTTTAAACGTCTCTATCGCAGCATCATCCTGATCCTGGTTTAATTGCACCAGGCCGATCGTAATAAGTGCACGTGGTACATAACTGCTTCTTGGATATTTTGCGATCAATGCACTCAGGTCATTTTTAGCAATATCAAATTCATTCTTAATAAAATAGGTGTATGCGATTTCAAATCCTGCGTCATCTGCATAGTTCGACTTCGGATATTGTGCAAGCAAACCTTTATGGGTTGCAATTTTCTCATCATTCTGGCCCTGCAAACCCTGTATCATTCCCCTTTGAAACAAAGCGTAATCCTGACTGGCAGCATTCGAGGAAATGATCCGGTTATAATAAACTGAAGCGTTTCCATAATCTTTTAAGACGAAATAGGAATCTGCCAGCCTCAGTACTGCATCGTTGATCGTATTACGATCTTTTTCGTCTCCCTGAAGGAAGCGGCCGAAGTAGGTAGCTGCCTTCCGATAATTCTCATGTTCAAATGCTGCATAACCCAGGGCATAATTAGCATAATTATATACATCGGTTTTGCGGGAAGCCGGGAGATCAAGAAACTTCTCAAAATTATCCACAGATTCTCCAAATTTTCTGACCTCGTACATGGCTTCAGCAAGCCAATAGGTGGAAAGCGATTCTATGTCAGTATCAACGACATTGTCGTTGGAACGCATAAAAGTTGAAATTGCATTTTGAAAAGCACGTTCGTTATAGAATTCCAGGCCACGGTAATAAGTTACCTTCTGATAAACCTCTTTTGCCTCACGGTTTTTGTTAGGGATAGACTCTAAAATATCTATCGCGTCTTTGTAGTTTTTTGTGGATAATAAGATCTCACCAAGCAGTGTTTTTGCCTGGTCTACTTTGACCGATCTTGGATAAGTTTTAATAAAAAGCTGGGTTGCATCCAGGGCAACCTGGTGGAAATCCAGTTCATACGACAATTTAGCGTAATTGAACAGTCCCTCTTCCTGAAGTTCCTTGTCCAGGCTTATTTTTGAAGCTTTGAAAAATGCACTACGGGCTCCCTGTTTGTTATTTGTCTTAAGAAAAGACTCCCCGAGGGCAATCATTCCACTCTGGAAGTACTCGTCAGCGGAAGAAAGTTTTTCCAGTTCAACTATCGCTTTATTATAATCCTTCAGCTTGTACCAGGTATAACCAATCTGGTAATTATCCTGATTATTCTGAGTTTTACCCAGATCCTTTTGCTGGAAGTTCTGGTAATACTTTCCGGCATTGGTATAATCTGATTTTGCGAAATAGGATGCGCCGATGATTCTGAACATTTCCGTCTCATACAATTGTTTTGATGAGTTCAGAATAGGAATAGTATAATTTATTACATCATCATATCTCTTATCCAGGAAATATAATGCAGAAATATAGTATGGGTAAGTGTTTTCATAATCCTTAGAGCCTTTTAGACGTTCAAATTCGCTTAATGCGACCTTGTAGTTTTTTGAAAGGTAATTAAGGTATGCGTAATAGTATATGGATTGTTCGCTGTAGACGTTCTTTTCATCTTTTAACTGGGCGAATAAAGGCTCAGCGTTTTTATAATCTTTCAGTTCAAAATAAGAATAGGCAAGTTTAAACCTATATTCTGCAGATTCTCTGCCCGATAAACTGTTACGGTCAAGCTTGGTGAGCCACTCTACAACTTTTGCATAGTTCTTCTGTGCAAAATAAGAGCGTCCAACCTGATAATAAGCAAGTTTAGTGTTACTATTTACCGGATGCTGAGCTATAAATTTTAGAAAGAGACTTTCAGCGTCGTCATTTCCTAATTCAAGTGCACAAAGGGCCAGGTAATATTGGGCGTTTTCTTTTAAAAGGCTCAATTCTGGTGTTGCTTCAGGCGTTGCAGATGATGCAGGCAGAAATTTTTCGACCTCGCTAAATTGGCCGGCTGCTGCGGCAAACTTTCCTTTTTCAAGGAGTTCAACACCACTTTTATAGGACTGGTTCATTTCAAACCAGGCGGTATTTTGAGCAAGAGCAGGGGAGGTGGTAAAAACGACGAGAAACGCTATAAATATGTATTTTCTGAGCATAAGTAACCAAAATAGATATCGCTAAATTAAGCTAAACTTTAATAGCCAATTAACATTAGTAATTAACAACTGTTGAAAACAGAATAAACGGGAATAATCTTTCGATGTTATTCTGAAGATCTTTTTTAGTTTCTCTGACTTGCCAGCAGATAGAGTACAGCCATTCGGATGGCCACTCCATTCTCAACCTGTTCGAGGATTATGGACTGTTTACTGTCCGCTACATCACTGGTGATTTCCACTCCCCGGTTGATAGGTCCGGGATGCATTACAACGATCTCCTTATCCAATGAATTCAGGATCTTTTTATCTAATCCATACATCATAGAATATTCCCGTAAAGAAGGGAAATATTTAATATCCTGTCTTTCCAGTTGGATCCGCAGCATATTAGCAACATCACACCAGTTTAAGGCTTTCATCAGGTCATGTTCGACTTTCACGCCAAGTGTATGGATGAATTTCGGAATCAGGGTACTTGGTCCACAAACCATTACTTCAGCACCAAGCTTTTTAAGACAAAGGATGTTTGAGAGGGCCACCCTAGAATGGAGTACGTCACCTATAATTGCTACTTTCCGCCCGGCAAGTTCCCCGAATTTCTCCCTGATTGAAAAAGCATCAAGCAGAGCCTGGGTAGGATGCTCATGAGCCCCATCTCCTGCATTTACTATCTGGGCATCAACATGCTTGCTCAAAAACACCCCGGCACCTGCATAGGGATGTCTCATCACCACCATATCTACTTTCATGGAAAGTATATTATTCACGGTATCAATTAATGTTTCCCCTTTGCTGACCGAGGAGGAAGAGGCGGCAAAATTTACCGTGTCGGCCGACAATCTTTTTTGCGCGAGTTCGAAGGAGAGCCTTGTGCGTGTAGAATTTTCAAAAAATATATTGGCAATAGTTACATCTCGTAGTGAAGGGACCTTTTTAATCGGGCGATTAAGAACATCCTTAAAAGTATCAGCTGTTTCAAAGATCAATTCAATATCTCGTGTGGTGAGATCCTTGATTCCAAGGAGATGTTTTACGCTTAATGTTTGGGTTTTCTCCGCCATTATTTTTCTGAAAGTAGGATAACCTTGTCTTCTTTGTCGGTTTCTTTCCAGCTCACAACAACTTTTTGTGAATCTATGGTATCTACCTTTATGCCAATATAATCCGCTTCTATGGGTAAATGTCTTGAATAACGACGATCAACGAGGGTGAGCAGTTCAACTTTGGCAGGACGGCCAAATGCAAGCAGCGCGTCCATAGCAGCGCGAATCGTTCTTCCGGTCCACAGTACGTCGTCAACCAGTATCACATTCTTGCCTTCTATGAAAAAATTGATCTCTGTAGGGCTTGGAACCAGAGCATCTTTCCGTCGGAAATCATCCCGGAAAAAGGTGATGTCAAGATTTCCGCTTTTGATCTTTGCTTTAGGCAGTTTTTTTTCCAGTTCATCAATTATTCTCTTTGCAAGAAAAATTCCCCGAGGTTGAATTCCTATGATAACTGAATTAGTGAAAAGGTCGTGATTTTCGATTAACTGATGGCAAAGGCGCTGAATGGTGATCTGGAATTTGTGACCGTCAAGCAAGGTTAGGTTCTGCATCAATGCTTTAATTTGACCAAAAATAGGGAAATAAGTTGAAAGGTGAAACAAAAAAAGCCCTCCGGTTTCGCGGAGGGCTTTGATATTTTAAAGCTTAAATTATTCTGCTGATTCTTCAGCTTCTTCTGAAGCTTCAGGTTTAGCTGCTTCAGCAGCATCATCTTCAGTTTTCTTTGCTTTTTTGGCTTTGCTTTCTGCACCTTCCATCTTCTCTTTCAGCTGTGCCAATACACCAAGATCACCTAAAGTTGACTTCTCAACAGATTCCTTCACTTTTTTAACAGCGCTGGTTGTTGCTTTAGCTTCTTTCTTCTTAGTATTGAATTCTTCTTTACGCTCTTCAGCTTTTGCCTCTTCCCAGATGCGGGCATGAGAAACTACGATACGTTTAGAATCTTTGTTGAATTCAATTATTCTGAACTCAGCCGCCTCGTCTGCTTTTACAGAAGAACCATCTTCTTTTACCATGTGTTTTGTAGGAGCGAATCCTTCAACACCATAAGGTAAAGCTACGATAGCACCTTTGTCAGTGACTTTCAACACAGTTCCTTCGTGGATTGAATCCAGTGTGAATACAGTTTCTAAAGTTTCCCAAGGGTTTTCTTCAAGTTGTTTGTGTCCTAAGCTCAATTTGCGGTTAGCCTCGTCAAGTTCTAAAACAACCACATCTAATTCTTCACCAACTTTAGTGAATTCGTTAGGGTGATTAACTTTCTTAGACCATGAAAGATCAGAAATGTGGATTAAACCATCAATTCCTTCTTCAATCTCAACAAACACTCCGAAGTTAGTCATGTTCTTAACTACAGCTTTGTGCTTGCTTCCGATAGGATAGCGCTCACCGATGTTTTTCCAAGGATCTGGAGTAAGTTGTTTGATACCCAGGCTCATTTTGCGCTCAGCACGATCAAGAGTTAATACCTGAGCTTCAACTTCATCGCCAACTTTCAGGAATTCCTGAGGATTGCGAAGATTCTGAGACCATGACATTTCTGATACGTGGATCAGGCCTTCAACTCCTGGAGTGATCTCAAGGAATGCGCCATAATCAGCTACAGTAACAATTCTTCCTTTTACTTTAGAGCTAATTTCTAAGTTAGTATCTAAAGCTTCCCAAGGATGTGGAGTTAATTGTTTTAATCCTAATGCGATACGTTTCTTCTCGTCATCAAAATCAAGAACAACCACATTTATCTTCTGATCAAGGTTTAATACCTCACGTGGATGCTCTATGCGGCCCCATGAAATATCAGTTATGTGTAATAAACCGTCTACGCCGCCAAGGTCGATAAACACACCGAAATCAGTAATGTTTTTAACAGTACCTTCAAGTACCTGACCTTTTTCAAGCTTAGCAACGATTTCAGTTTTTTGATTTTCTAAATCGTCTTCAATAAGCACCTTGTGTGATACGACAACGTTTTTAAACTCATGGTTGATCTTAACAACCTTAAATTCCATTGTTTTACCTACATAGATATCGTAATCACGGATAGGCTTGATGTCGATCTGCGATCCCGGAAGGAAAGCTTCAACACCCATAATATCCACAATTAGACCACCTTTAGTACGGCTCTTAACAAAACCAGTGATGATTTTGTCCTGATCTAAAGCTTCATTGATAGTTTCCCATGAACGCTGAGTTTTTGCACGTTTGCGTGATAATACCAACTGTCCGTTAGCATCTTCCTGCGATTCTACAAATACATCAACTGAATCACCAACCTTAAGGTCCGGTGTGTCACGGAATTCAGATAATGATACAAGACCATCAGATTTAAATCCGATGTTCAATACCACATCTTTGTTGTTAATCGATACGACAATACCAGCGATGATCTCGCCTTTTTCGATCGAATTAAACGTTCCTGCATACATCTCTTCAAACTTTTCACGGTCTGCAGCGCTGTAATTGCCAAAACCTTTGTCATCCGCATCCCAGTCGAAATCGCCGGAAGGGGTGATCATAGTTTTAGATTTGATCTCTTCGATCGATACTGAATCAGCTTCTGATTCAATAGTTTCTTTTTCTTTAGCCGAAGTGGTTTCTTCGCCTTGAAGTTCCGCTTGTTTAGCTGTTAACTCCTTTTCAGCTTCTAGTTTTTTAGCCATTAATTAGTTTATCTCCTTTTTCCGATTTAAATCGGACTGCAAAGGTAGAAAAATTCATTTTTATTAAAAAACATTTTCTCTCTTTATTTATTGAGTATAAGTTTCTTCCGCTGATCTTTGAAACTTTTGAACCTCTGTGGGGTTATAGGATTATAAAATCATACCATCATGAGCGGAGAAGAACTTAGGCCTGATAGCAGGTTGAAAAATATAGCTGATACTATAGATGCATCGCCAAAAGATGATTCTGAAAAGCTGGTACAGGTGAAAAAGAAAGACAATGCCGAGGATAAAGACAACGAGTTTTTATTGCATGAGAAGCCATCTGACGAACAAATGCATGAATCGTTTGATGAC
Source organism: Daejeonella sp. (assembly GCF_049655485.1). Taxonomy (GTDB): domain Bacteria; phylum Bacteroidota; class Bacteroidia; order Sphingobacteriales; family Sphingobacteriaceae; genus Daejeonella. The sequence continues at coordinate 17,369 of NZ_JBASJU010000007.1, read as the reverse complement.
TTACGGGAAGATCATAAGGACGAGGAATCTGATTAAATAGCTGTTTTCGTCAGTAATGGTTTAATATATTCCATAACGAAATCCAGTTGCTCTGTTTGATCGATCGTAGTATTATCCAGGATAATTGCATCATCTGCCCTGATCAGGGGGCTTTCCTCGCGGGTAGTGTCCAGGAAATCACGGTGAGCAATATTGTCGAAAATTTCTTCCATACTAACTTCCTCTCCCTTGAGCTTCAATTCGTTAAAACGTCTTTCTGCGCGGATTTTTGGGTCTGCAGTCATGAATATTTTAAGGTCGGCATTAGGGAATACAACGGTTCCAATATCCCGTCCATCCATGATAATATTTTTGGATTTGCCCATTCGTTGTTGCTGCCTGACCATCTCAACGCGCACCTCTTTAATAGCACTCACATCGCTCACCAGTTCAGAAACAGGCATCTGACGGATTTCCTCAGAGACTTCCTCTTCGTTTAACGTGATATGGCTTTGATAATCCCGGGAGTGGAAATTGAGATGAATATCGCGCAGGGCAGTATTGATTGCCTCATGGTCGTCGAGTGGTATATTATTTCTTAGAAAGTATAAAGTAACCGCCCGGTACATCGCACCGCTATCGATATATATAAAATGGAGTTTCTTAGCCAAAGCCTTTGCAAGAGTGCTTTTTCCGCAGGAAGAGTAGCCATCTATGGCGATAACGATGTTTTTGCTCATCAGGGGACAAAAATAAGGTTTGATTTGGATTTGAGTGGGAAATTATTTTTTAACGGGGAAATTAATTGGATTAGGGAATAAAGAGCAAGGAATAAGGAGCAAAGAATAAGAACTTGGAACTGGTTCTTAACCATTGGGGCTCTCTGATCGAATTTAAATACCTGTTATGGGTACAGTGCCGTAGTCTTTGTTCCTTGCTCTTTGTTCTTTACTCTTTTCCCTACTTTTACCCATGCTTTTCTCCAAACAAGATCTCACCCGGGAAATAACCTTCAAAACATCCCGCAGTGGAGGTAAGGGAGGGCAGAACGTCAATAAAGTATCCAGCAAAGTTGAGATAAATTTAAATATCCACGCCTCGGCATTGTTCAACGATGAACAGAAGGCGATTCTGGCTGAGAAGCTTGCTAATAGAATAAATTCCGAAGGTATACTACAGGTTATTACGGAAGAGGACAGGAGCCAGCTGAGAAATAAAGAGCTAGGTTTAGAAAAACTGATAATTCTGCTTCGTAACGCGCTTCATAAGCCGAAAACCCGCAAGGCAACAAAGCCGGGAAAAGGAGTGATCGAGAAACGGCTAAAATTCAAGCAGGCAACGGCAATAAAAAAAATTAATAGGCGTAGAGGGGATTGGGAGTGATTTCCCTAGTTAAACCTGTAAAAAAGCGCCGCCGAGCCATATTGGTGAGGTTTTGCCAGACTTTTAACTTCCCTCGACTTGAACATTAATGAGAAATCTGCCATCCAGCGTTTTTTGGAATAAATTACGCCGGCTTGCTGACTAAAGACCAGGGGTTTTGTATCGAACACTTTGGGTCCTTTGTCTTCACGAAATAATCCCCCTTCAATGGTGGCATCGTATGCTATATAATTTAATAGGGGTTTGGCATACAAGAAAAATTCCTTTTCTGTGAGATCTCGCGTTTGGCTATTGTTTGACACCGTGCTTTCTGTACTAGCCGAATGAAAAAGCTGGTTGAGATTCCCCGTCCTGAACATAAGTCCCGCACCCGCACCGGCATAGGTCGTACCAAGATTGATATAGGAATCAATGCTCAGGTCCACTTTCCCCTTCTTATTTCTGAATAATAGATTTTTATAGGCCACTCTACTGTTAAAAGCCAGTTCATCCTTAACCTGCCATTCCCATCCTTGTATCTCATAAAATCCTACAACACTGTGTAGGAATTCTTGTGTTTCTTTTCCCTTTGCATCTGGTCCAATAGTACCAGCCTGCAGGCTCACTTTCAGGGAATTTTCGGAATTGAATAGGAAGTTTAAACTTCCGCCGGCATAAAGATAAGCTGCAAAGGGGCGGTCTACGAATGAAATATCTGTGATACTACCCGACTGCGGATTGTACATTTTCTGCCCTGCCTCAGCTTCCCAGATAACTTTATTCAGCTTTTTATTTAGTTTACTCTGGTCGGCCGCCCTCCGGAAATATATAAAGAGACCATTAGTATAATACCTATCCTGGCCGTAAGCCAGGTAAGCATCATTATCGCTTCTAAAACCGAACTCATTTTTGAACTTGTTCTCCTGAGCGATAAGAGTACCAGGTATCAGTAAAAACAACAGGAGAATTAATTTGGATACTTTCATGTAAAACTTCAAGTAAGACAGTTTTATGCAATCTGTCCTCAGGTCAACTAATTTTTGCGGTTTAACAGGATTCCGACCTTGAATCCCCCGGTAACACCAAGTCCGCTATCTCTTCCGGTAGTCAGTGCATAGTGGTTGCCCACGTAATCATAGTAATATTCTGAATTTTCCTGAGCGGCATTTCGATTATCGAGAGCATATCCTAATCCTCCATACAGGTCGACTAATAAAAGCTCCCCAAGAACCCACTGTTTCCCAAGATTTATCAGAAGTCCGCCAAATGATATACTTTCCCTGCTTACGCGCGGGGCGCTGGTGCCACCCGGAAAACTCTCGATATTGTTATGCTTGTAAAAACCTAACAATAATTCGGGCTTGACATACGCACCCTGTAATACATGACTGTATTTCGAACCTTTATTAACAAAGTCGGGAAGTTTCGAAAATTTATACCCCCCGCCAATGAAGATCCCGGACGCTTCACGATAAGTAGTTGTTGGCTGGTTATTCGTTCTATCGTAAAACGTATCAATATCCTGCCTCTTGCCCAATCCGATAATGCCGAGAGAAAACTCGTATCCTCTTCCAGGCCGTAAATTATGCTCGAAATTAAGTTGGGTATAACCGAGTAATGGAGCTAAAAAATTAACTTTCATTGCATCTTTCGCCTGGTCCTCGTATAACTTAGGATCCTTCAGATTACTCTGATAGGTTTCTACCCTGCCATTTTCATAAACAACTTTGATGATCCTGTCTTTGTCCAGTGCGTATAAGGGGCCTGACTGGTCACTAAATATTTTGTACTTAATCTCATCTGTTCCAATTTCGATGATCCGCGCCTCTACTATTTCACCGCCTTTTTTAAAGATTTTATCCTGAGCTTTCGCTGTTAGGGCGAATGCAAAAAACACAAGCAATAGGTAAATGCTCTTCATAATTTAAATCCTAATTGTAAGGTAAGATAGAAAATAAAGATTAATAATATAAGTACGTATAAATCCTAATTTACTGTCGGAAGAGCGGGTTCCTTGAAAGTCAGATCGATGGCATCTTTCACCTTTTCTTTGATCAATGCAAACTCAATTACCTCTTTCATTTCAGATACGTAATGAAAATTAAGGTCTTTGATATAAGTTTCTTTGATCTCCATAATATCTTTTTGATTTGATTTGCACAAGATAATATCCTTGATGTTCGCCCGTTTGGCTGCAAGAATTTTCTCTTTTATCCCACCAACTGGCAAAACTTTTCCGCGCAGTGTGATCTCACCAGTCATCGCAAGATGCGATTTTACCCGTCGCTGGGTAAACGCCGACGTTAATGCAGTCAGCATTGTAATACCTGCTGAAGGACCATCTTTAGGAGTAGCTCCCGCGGGAACGTGGACATGCACATCCCACTGATCAATCACACGGTGATCTATACCGAATTTTGAAGCATGTGCTCTAAGATAGGCCATAGCGATAGTTGCAGATTCTTTCATCACATCACCAAGGTTTCCGGTTAGGGATAACTTTCCTTTACCCGGACTTAAACTTGCTTCGATAAACAAGATATCTCCACCAACCTGGGTCCATGCCAATCCGGTAACTACACCGGCAACGTTGTTGTTCTCATAGAGGTCTTTATCGAATAGGGGCGGGCCAAGAATTTTCTCTACGTCCGCTTTGCTGATAACCGGATTATACTCCACCTCCATAGCAATTTTGGTCGCGATACCACGTACCAATGAGCCCACTTTTTTCTCTAGTCCGCGGACTCCCGATTCGCGGGTATAATCTTCGATAACTTTCTCTATGACCGGAGGTTTCAAAGAAATATTAGCGGTCTTCAGGCCGTGCTGTTCTCTCTGCTTTGGCAATAAATGCTGTTTTGCGATCTCAATTTTCTCTTCAATAGTATAGCCGTTAACTTCAATAATTTCCATTCTATCCAGCAGAGCCGGCTGAATGGTGCTTAATGAATTCGCTGTTGCGATGAACATTACATTGGAAAGATCATAATCAACCTCCACATAGTGATCATAAAAGGCATTATTTTGTTCAGGGTCGAGTACCTCCAGTAAAGCTGATGAAGGATCTCCGCGGAAATCGTTCCCTACTTTATCTATTTCATCTAATACAAATACTGGATTAGAAGTACCTGCCTTTTTAATTGACTGTATAATACGTCCCGGCATAGCGCCAATATACGTTTTACGGTGGCCTCTGATTTCGGCCTCATCACGAATGCCACCAAGAGCCATGCGGACATATTTTCTCCCGAGAGCTTTTGCTATTGATTTACCCAGGGAGGTTTTACCCACTCCCGGAGGGCCAACAAGACATAAGATCGGAGCCTTCATGTTGTGCTTCAATTTCAGCACAGCCAGGTATTCTATGATTCGTTGTTTGACTTTTTCAAGGCCGTAGTGATCCTTCTCAAGAACTTTCTCAGCTCTTTTCAGATCAAAATTATCTTTAGTGAATTCGTTCCATGGCAAGTCGAGCAGAACCTCCAGGTAGTTGATCTGAATGGAATAATCAGCAGCCGCCGGATTCATTCTGGCCAGTTTTTCAATTTCCTTCCCAAAATGATCAGCAGGCTCTTTCGCCCATTTCTTTTTCGCAGCCCGGGCTCTTAAATTCTCCACCTCCAGATCCGGGGAGTTGCCGCCCAATTCTTCTTGAATGGTCTTTAGTTGCTGATTAAGGAAATAATCGCGTTGTTGTTTATCGAGATCAACCCGCACTTTCGATTGAATCTGGTTCTTAAGTTCCTGCATTTGAAGCTCCACCGTTAGATGCTCCAGAACCATTTTTGCCCTCTCCCTGAGATTTGCGACTTCGAGCATTTGTTGCTTCGCTGCAACATCTGCATTCATGTTTGAGGAAATGAAATTGATTAGGAAAGATGCGCTTTCAATATTTTTGATTGCAATTCCGGCCTCGCTTGGAATATTGGGCGATAACTGGATAATTTGCATAGACATCTCTTTGATTGAGGCCATCAATGCCTTAAACTCTTTATCTGGCTTAGGCCTCAATTCCTCGAACTTCTGAATGGAGGCTTTTATATACGGATCACTTTGAACCTCTTCATTTAAGCGGAAACGCTGCTTTCCCTGGATAATGACAGTCGTATTGCCGTCAGGCATCTGCAGCATCTTAATGATTAAGGCCACTGTCCCAACTTCATTGAGCTGGTCAAAAGTCGGATCCTCGATGCCCACATCACGCTGGGATACCACCCCAATAATGCGGTCTCCCCGGTAAGCATCTTTTATAAGTTTTATGGATTTGTCTCTCCCTACGGTGATTGGAATGACAACCCCTGGAAAAAGCACGGTATTTCGTAATGGCAGGATAGACAATATGTCTGGTGTTTCTTCATTGTTCATTTCCTCCTCGTCCTCCTGTGACATTAAAGGAAAGAACTCTGTATCTTCATTTATTAAAGGCAATGTTCTGTTAAAATCAAAGTTGTCGTAATTACTCATCTATATTTGGGAAAACGTCATAATGACAGTAAAGTTATTCTATTACGGCTCTAACCGCTGTAATAGGTAAAAGTGCAAGCGATGTGCCAATTCAACCTGACAATGAATTTAGTCAGATTTAAATTAATATTCAGACAAAAGTACTGAACATAATTGAACCTCATAAAACATGAAGCCAACGATTTTTTTTCATGTATTTACTAAAAGTAGTACATTTAAAAATAAATCAATCCCCGCACCGTTAATTGAACGAGACAAATTTTCCCTAACCCACATGAGATCGTATACACTTATTTTATTTTTAGTTTTATTTACAACAATTGTATCTGCCCAGAACGCCAATTATAAAATGGGGGAAAGAGCTCTGATCAACGGAGATTTTAAAGCTGCGGTAACCAGCCTCGAAAAAGCACTTGCCGCAGACACAAACGATGTGAACACCTTATACATGCTTGGCTATTCTTATTACCATGCAGGTAATTATACCAGGGCGGTCGGTACATTCAACCGCGTTATATCACTAAAACCTGGAGAAAATAGTGCATACTACTATCGCGGAAAGGCCAGGAATTTCATGGCAACTGAAACTAAAGGCATGTCCAATCCGGATCGTGAAAAATTGTTGCTGTTATCTATACGGGATTTTAGTAAAGCTATAGAATTGAATTCTGAAGATGTGAAGTTGTACCAGAACCGGGCAGTTGCGTACCGGGACTATGGCGTTTTGAAAGGACAAAAGATCCCTAACTTCCATGACAAGACCAAAGCAATTAATGCATTCAAATCATGTATCAGCGACTTCGAAAAGGTACTAAGCCTGACACCTGGCCGCAAAGACATCACGACCCAGTTAGCAGATGCCAAAGGTTACATGAAAAATCTATATTAATTTTAGATAAGACAAATAAGGAGCCCCGTTAATACGGGGTTTTCTTTTGAAGAGTAATTTATCAGAATAAACCTTTGTTAAAGTCAGTACGCAAATTCGAAAATCTTCATATCACCTGCTGGTTGCTGAAGGATACCTTCTGGGTGATGGATTTAAAAGTACCCGGGATGATCATGATCCTTCCGACAGTTTTTCTTGCTTTTTATATTACCTATAGGTTTAGATCGGTTCCATCGGAGTTTTACCACAATCTGGCTGTCTGTTCATGGATACTAGCAAATACTGTTTGGATGATAGGTGAATTTTTCTTCGACGATACCCTCCGTCCTTATTCAATCATCTTTTTCTGTACCGGGTTACTTGTGCTTGCGATTTACTACCTGTTCATACGTAATTCCGCAAAAGAATCCGAATCAACTGATGTTGTATAAAGCAAAGTCTCCGGGATAACGCAGAGGCCGGAGACGAAATTGTTTGATCGCTAAAAAACCCCGGTTATTTCATAGTTGTTCTTCCCCAGTAGAATGACATCCTGTTTTTTTACGATCCGATAAAGTGAATCCGGGATGTAATGGAGCTCTTCGGTGGAATTATATAGGTAGTTGGAAGTACTGTTTACTATCCTGATCTCACTTAATTTTCCAGTATTATCCTTTTTGATGTGAATAGACTTCGTCCGAAGGTCATTATCGAGAGTGGTATAAGAGGTACTGAGGCTGTCGGACTGAATGTTGTAACTATCCCTCCAGGCAGGCTTATTGATATCTGAATCGGTGAATAACGCTAATTCCGTTGCCCAGGAAGGGGTGAAGTTTGCTTTGGTTTCAGAAACACCATTCCTGCTCACAGTTTTATTTACACTGGCATCTTGTTTTTCAAGACGCTTGATTTCGGCACTAAAAAACTCCTTTATATCATAATATTTTTTTTGCTCCCGGACTTGCTCGGTTCCGCTGCATGCAGCAAATAACAAACAGGCAAGGGTCAACTTTTTCCCTATCATTTCGATACGAGGATCTGGCCCGACATGATTGGAGGGATAGGAACGTTCATTAAGGTGAGTATGCTTGGCGCAATATCACCTAGTTTCCCGTCAGCAATATGATGAAAGTCTTTATCAATCAAGATGCATGGAACCAGGTTAGTGGTATGTGCGGTATTGGGCGATCCATCTTCGTTGATCATAAAATCAGCATTTCCATGATCGGCAAGAATTAAGAATGAATATCCGTTCGAAATGCCGCAGTCGACGACATTTTGAAGGCATTGATCCACTGTTTCGATGGCTTTTATTACAGCTTCGAAAACACCAGTATGCCCCACCATATCGGGATTGGCAAAATTAAGACATACAAAATCAGGCTGGCCTGTTTGAAGTTCAAGGCATATAGCCGCCGTTATTTCGCGGGCGCCCATCTCTGGCTTCAGATCGTATGTTGCCACTTTGGGGGATTGAATTAAGATACGTTTCTCGCCTTTAAACTGCGTCTCACGTCCTCCTGAAAAGAAGAATGTAACGTGAGGGTACTTTTCCGTTTCGGCTATTCTAACCTGGGTTTTACCGTGCAGTTCCAAAACTTCTCCTAGTGTCTGGCCGAGATCATCCTTTGTAAAAACCACATTAACATTGCTGAACGTGTCATCATAGCTTGTCATGGTTACATAGTACAGCGGAAGAGGCTCCATGTTATATTCAGGAAATGCCCTTTGTGTGAGTGCAGTTGTAATTTCCCTGCCGCGATCTGTCCGGAAATTGAAACAAATAACCACATCACCTGGCTCTATCTTTCCAATAGGTAAGCCGTCATTGTCGATCTTGACAATCGGGTCAATAAATTCGTCTGTAATTCCCTCGTCGTATGATTTTTGAATGCTTTCTGAAATATCATGGCAGAGTTTCCCTTCGCCCCGGACAAGCATGTCGTACGCAAGCTTTACACGTTCCCATCTGTTATCCCTGTCCATGGCATAATATCTTCCGATGGCTGAAGCGATGATTCCGCCGGAATGCTGAAGGTGATTTTCGAGATCGAGGATATAAGAAAGACCCGAATTCGGATCAGTATCCCTGCCATCCATGAACGGGTGGATAAAAATGTTCTTGATATGGTTTTGCTTTGCAGCATCACACAAACCTTTAAGATGTTCGATGTGTGAATGTACCCCCCCATCCGACAACAAACCGATAAAATGTACATTTTTATTCGATTCGCGGGCATATTCAAAGGAAGCTTTTAATACCGGATGGTTAATTAATTCGTTATCCTTGACCGCTTTATTAATCCGTCCGAGATCCTGATAAACAACACGGCCGGCACCCAGGTTCATATGTCCGACTTCAGAATTGCCCATCTGACCTGCAGGCAAACCTACAGCTTCACCCGATGCTTCGAGTTTTGAATTTGGGTAGTTAGCTATGAGATGATCAAAAAATGGTGTTTCTGCGACTTCTACAGCGTCAGTATTGTCATGTTTTCCATAACCCCAACCATCAAGAATAAGGAGTATTGCTTTTTTATTTTCCACATACAAATATACATCTGCTCATTAAAATATTGTATAATATTTACATTATGGCATAATTTTGGCAATAGAATAGAATATCATGAGAACAAAATTTCTGCCATTTTTCGTTTGTCTCATAATGTCGATGTCGGTAGCTCGCGCCCAACAAGGTGATGTCTTTGACTCACTCGCGAAATATTTCAGTGCTTCAGATGCTCCGAAAATTTCTACCCTGTTTTCATCGACCTTAGAGATGAATATACTTTCTGAGGAAAACGTATATTCAAAAGCACAGGCGGAACAGATTATGCGCGATTTTTTCTCGAAAAACGAACCTGTATCCATCAAAATCCTTCATAGGCTAAATTCCAATCCAAACTTCAAACTAGCTGTGTTTTCTATGGCAACTGCCGAAGATAAATTCCGTATCTCAATTTCACTGAGTAGTGATGCTGAGACTTTTTTAGTTAAGCAAATCAGAATAGAATACGACAAACAATAGCATTTGCAATAAGTATTTCTATTTTTGAATCCTAACCAATTCAAATGGATTTAAATACTGATGCACTTCATGCGTTTATAAAGCAGGCCCTTCAGGAAGACGTCGGCAACGGAGATCACACTTCAATTTCAACAATTCCACAAGGCCAGCAGGGTCGCGCAAAACTACTCGTGAAAGATACAGGTGTTCTAGCCGGAGTCTCCATTGCCTTAGAAATTTTTAAGATTGTAGACTCCAGTTTAAAAGTAGAAGTCCTTATAAGTGATGGCCAGCACGTACAACCTAATGACATTGCTTTGTATGTCGATGGTAGTGTGCATTCAATTTTAATTGCGGAGCGTCTGGTTTTGAATACGATGCAGCGTATGAGTGGTATAGCTACAACTACTGATCAGGTCGTTAAATTACTTGAAGGTACAAAAACCAAGGTGCTTGATACACGGAAAACCACGCCGGGTTTGCGGTATCTTGAGAAACTTGCTGTAAAAATAGGCGGAGGGGTAAACCATCGGTTTGGCCTGTATGATATGATCCTAATTAAGGATAACCACGTTGACTATGCTGGCGGAACCTCTAAAGCTATACAGGCGGCCACGTCTTATTTGAAAGATAAAAACCTGGACATTCCGGTAGAGATCGAAGTGCGAAATCTGGCCGAAGTGAAAGAAGCCTTGAGTTGCAGCGGTGTTGATCGGATACTGCTGGATAATTTCACTTTCGACAAATTAAAAGAAGCTGTAGATTTAATTGATGGCCGGTTAATTACGGAAGCATCGGGCGGCATCACCGTGGAAAATGTACGTGAATACGCCCTGTGTGGCGTTAATTATGTATCTATGGGAGCATTAACCCATTCGGTTAAGAGCCTAGATATGAGTTTAAAGGCTGTTCAAAGCAATTAATTGATAATTCTTGACCTATTCCCTTTAACGAATTAGTATTATTGTACCTTAATGATATCTATATACTCGGTCTCCGCCTTATTAGTCGCTTATTTATTTGGTTCAATACCAACAGCGGTTTGGATAGGACAGGCTTTCTATGGAATTGACGTGCGTGAGTACGGAAGCGGAAACGCTGGTGCCACTAATACCTTTAGGGTGCTTGGTAAAAAGGCCGGTATCGCTGTGATGTTTCTTGATATATTCAAAGGATACACGGCCACTAATCTAGCCTATATGATAGGGCTTTCCGTCACGGGGCCGCAAAATTCAGTTCAGTTCGTAAATTATCAGTTAGCGCTGGGTATCACCGCAGTAATGGGACATCTTTTTCCGGTCTTCGCCGGATTTCGGGGAGGTAAGGGTATCGCTACATTATTTGGAATGATATTAGCAGTACAGTCCGAAGCAGCTTTGCTTTGTGTTCTTACCTTTGTTGTTGTATTGCTGATATCTAAATATGTATCGTTAAGCTCTATCCTTGCCGGATTTAGCTTTCCGCTAAGTGTAATATTTATTTTCCAGTCACCGATACGTTCTGTAGTGTTATATGGAATGAGTATTTGCGTACTGATTCTGGTGACGCATCAAAAAAACATAGAACGTCTGTTAAAAGGTAAAGAATCAAAAGTAAATCTGTTTAAAAAGAAATAGAATTAACCAATCTTACTAAACAGAGTTATGAAAAGATTACAATTATTTGGTGCGGTTGCAGTAAGCACTGTGCTTTTATCCTGCGCAGAGGTTCCCCTAACTGGCAGAAAGCAGCTAAGTCTCGTAAGTGATGCGACACTTCAAGGACAAGCCGCAGAGGCTTATCAGCAATTTCTTTCCGATCCGTCTACCCGGGTTATCAGGACCGGTGCTAATGCCCAAAAAGTGAAAACTGTAGGCAATAGACTCGCTGCCGCGATAAACAAGTATATGCAGGCTAATGGATATGGTGATAAATACAACTACAATTACCAGTTCACTTTAGTAGACAGTAAAGAGATAAACGCATGGTGTATGCCGGGCGGAAAAGTTGCCATTTATTCAGGTATTTTGCCAGTTACCCAAACTGATGCAGGCCTGGCGACGGTAATGGGACATGAGATTGCTCATGCGATTGCTCAGCACTCTGCAGAACGCTTTTCTCAAATGACTCTCGCACAGGGCGGAGGAGCTATTGTAGGAGCTGCAGTAGGAGGAAGATCCCAGGGAACACAAAACACGATCGGTAAGTTATACGGTATCGGAGGTCAGCTTGCATTACTGAGTTACTCGCGTAACCAGGAAAGTGAAGCCGACAGGTTAGGATTAATATTTATGGCGATGGCAGGGTATAATCCCGATAGCGCGGTATCATTCTGGCAACGTATGGCATCTGCTAAAGAAGCCGGTGGTGCACCTCCAACAATCCTAAGTTCACACCCAAGTGATGCAAGCCGTATAGCAGCTATTCAGGAATTACTTCCTGAAGCAAGGCAGTATTACAAAGGCGGGCGATAAAATGCTGAAAAACAGTAAAACCATCATGAGCCTGCCTGCGGAGGGAAGCTTATGATGGTTTTATTGTTTTAATACTTCCATAATAGCCCTTGCTTTCAGGAGACATTCCTGATATTCTTTTACCGGATCGGAATCGATTGTAATAGCTCCTCCTGTGTGAAAGGATAGATATTTATCTCTCTTGTTATAAAGCAATGTTCTGATAACGACGTTAAAGTCGAAATCGCCATCCGGTCCAAAATAACCTACAGCGCCGGAATAAACCCCTCTTTTGCTTCTTTCATAGGCTTCTGCCAGAATCATAGCACTTATTTTTGGTGCTCCGGTCATGGAACCCATAGGAAAGGTATTCGCGATAATCTGCGTGTTGGTTAAACCTTCTTTTCGTTCACAGACCACCGTTGAGATCAGTTGGTGGACCTGTTTGAAACTGTAAAGGCCAAAAAGTTCTTCTACTTTAACTGTGCCGGGCTTTGCACTTTTTGTGAGGTCATTTCTCACCAGGTCTACTATCATTACATTTTCAGCCCGTTCTTTCTCATCAGTCTGTAATTTCTCTTTCTGAGCACTATCCTGGAGCTCGTCATCATGTCGTGCCGACGTACCTTTAATAGGTTGTGAGATTAATTTTTCGCCCCTGCGGTTAAGGAAACGCTCCGGAGTGGCTGAAATAATATAATGATGATCAATTTTCAGAAAACTTGAAAAAGGGGTAGGAGAGATCTTATTCAAACGAATAAACGTGCTTACCGGTTCGATATCCGCGCCCTCAGCATAAAACTCCTGACAGAGATTCATCTCATAGATATTTCCGCGCTGTATGTGGGCCTGAATTTCGGAAACCGTTTGTTCGTATTCACTTTTAGTAAACCGGCTCAGAACTTTTATGGGCTCGGGGGCTACAGGCTCCGGAACATGCATTTTATTAATGATCCCCCAGGTTTCATCCGGATCTGTGTTGTAAATATGAACTTCCGCACCTTTGATCAAAATGGTATTTTCAGGGATAAAAAAATACAGGTCCGGGAAGCCGAGGTGGTCCGGATTGGACGATTGTAAATCCTCGAGCTCGTTTTTCAGGTCGTATGCGAAATATCCCGGGATGAAACCTTCGTTTTCAGCCAGGAAATCATCCAGCATACCAAAGGCATTACCTGCAGTCAGGGAGATCTTTTTTTTTGCCCCTGCGGCTATGAATACATCGAATGCAGAATAGGGGTCCGAATGACTGTTAGAGTCGAAATAACAAACTTCGTTGAATGAGTCGGCCCATTTTAAAGCCTTCAATTTAAAAGTGCCTGGATCAGAAGCGGTAAAAACTTTAGGAACAGGCACTTTACAAAGTCTAAATAAATTCTATACGCCTATACTAACTTAGTATCAGCGTTTGAACACGGTCTGGACCTACTGAAAGATATTTTACAGGTACTTCCAGGTGTTTCTCCAAATAAGAGATATATGCGCTCAGTTTGGCAGGAATTTCATTTACTTCCCTTATCCCGGTAAGATCTTCCGCCCAGCCCGGAATTGCTTCAAATACTGGTTCAGCTTTTACCGCCTGAATATCATAAGGCATATAATCAATTGTCTCACCATTATATTTGTAATGGGTGCAGGCATATATAGTCTCAAAGCCACTTAATACATCTGCCTTAGTCATTACCAGTTCGGTAACGCCGTTCAACATGATAGCATATTTCAATGCGGGGATATCAATCCATCCGCAGCGACGTGGACGTCCGGTGGTTGCACCGAATTCGTGGCCAATCCGTCTCAATTCTTCACCAGTCTCATCCTCAAGTTCAGTTGGGAAAGGCCCGCTGCCAACGCGTGTACAGTATGCTTTAAAAATACCAATTACATTACCAATACTTCTTGGTGCCACTCCCAGGCCGGTACAAGCCCCTGCTGAAGTTGTGTTAGAAGAAGTAACAAAGGGATATGACCCAAAATCGATGTCCAGCATCGTACCCTGAGCACCTTCCGCAAGTACTTTTTTGCCCTCTTTAAGGTATTGATTGACGAAATGCTCACTATCAACATGTGGTATGGTCTTTAACATTTCAACAGCCTCAAAGAATGCGGCTTCTTTTTCAGAAAAGTCAGGAATATCTCCGAAGTGTGATAAAATGGACAGGTGTTTGTTAACCAGTTTGGTATACCTCTCGCGGAAATCTTCCAGCATAGTATCTCCCACCCGCAGGCCGTTACGCCCTGTTTTGTCCATATAAGTTGGGCCAATACCTTTAAGTGTAGAGCCAATTTTGTCAGCTCCCATCTTGGTTTCAGATGCTGCATCCAGCAATTGGTGAGTCGGTAAGATCAAATGGGCTTTTCTTGCAATTACCAGTTTTTTCTGAGCAACCGGGTCAAAGCCATTCTTCTTTAAATTATCAAGCTCTCTTTTTAATATTATCGGATCGATCACAACACCATTACCGATCAGGTTCATGGCATTATCATTAAATATACCTGAAGGGATGGTATTCAGTACATATTTTTGATTATCGAACTCGAGTGTATGGCCAGCGTTTGGCCCACCCTGAAAACGGGCAATTAAATCATATTGAGGGCACAAAACGTCCACAATTTTTCCTTTTCCTTCGTCGCCCCATTGGAGGCCTAGCAATACGTCAATTGTCATTATATAAAATAAGGGAGTATAATAAGAAGATTAATTTTTGTTTGCATAAGCTTCGCAATGGCCTTCTTTAAGCCGGCCGCAATTGCCATACAAATTTAGTGAATGATGTTTTATTTCGAACTTTAAGATGTCGCCCATCATGCTTTGGATCTGCTGTATCCGCGGATCACAAAATTCAACCACTTTTCCGCAGTCAATACAGATGATGTGGTCATGCTGTTTATAGCCGTACGATTTCTCAAATTGAGCCATATTCTTACCAAACTGATGTTTAGTAACCAGATCGCATGAAACTAAAAGTTCAAGGGTATTATAAACAGTCGCGCGGCTTACCCGGTATTTCTTATTCTTCATATGGATATACAGCGATTCCACATCGAAATGATCGCTACGGGAATATATCTCTTCAAGAATGGCATAGCGTTCAGGTGTTTTTCTAAGACGCTTATTCTCCAGGTAGGCTTCAAAAATTTTAATTACCAGCGCAATAGTATCTTGTCCGGGCATAGTGTGATTAAATGACCTCCAAATTTATCCAAAAAATTGCTAAAATCCTTATTTAATTCAGGAAGCTTTGACAAGACTTTCCGGCGGTGAATCGAATCGCGTTACCGATGTGACGCCAGGAACTGTTTTAAGTTTAGAAATCATATCATCCAGGTGATCCGTGTTAATTACATAAACCATAATAGAGCCATCGAACATACCTTCGTTAGTGTCAACTGTTATTGAACGCATATTCACTTTAAAATCGCCGGAAATAACAGTGGTGATATTGTTTATCAGCCCGACATCGTCGATACCAATAATTCTAATTCCTGTAAGAAATGCAAGCTCTTTCTGGGAGTTCCACCGGGCCTTGACGATGCGGTATCCATAATTGGACATCAGTTTTGTAGCATTCGGGCAATTCGTGCGATGTATTTTGATTCCATCGCCCACAGTAACAAAGCCAAATACATCATCGCCAGGAATTGGGTTACAACAAGTGGAGAGTTTATAGTCGAGTTTTTGCAGATCTTCTCCAATTAAGAGGGTATCGTTATCATGTTTTACCTTCTTAGTGAACTGGTCTGTTGTGAAATTATCTGGCCGTTCCGGTTTGTGGTCAATAACTCTTTCAGAACTCGCAAACTCTTTCAGTTGCTTTACATCAATGATACCCTTTGCGACATTAAAGAACAGATCAAGGGTAGAGGGTAATTTGAAGTAGTAGGTAAGTTTATAAAGGTTGTCGGTGTTGTAGGTAATCTTCAGCGATTTGAGTTTACGTTCAAGAATCTCCTTACCGTGCTCTGCGATTTTCCTTTTTTCTTCTTTAAGAGAAGATTTGATCTTTGACTTGGCTTTCGCCGTTACCACGAAGCTTAGCCAATCTTCTTTAGGCGACTGCTTGCTGGAAGTGATTACTTCCACCTGATCGCCGTTTTGAAGCTTATAGGAGAGGGGTACAAGTTTATGATTGACTTTCGCGCCAATGCAACTTGCGCCAATATCGGTGTGAATTTCAAATGCGAAATCAAGAGCTGTTGCATTTACAGGTAACTGTATCAGCGCGCCCTTAGGAGTGAAAATGAAGATCTCATCTGAAAACAAATTCATTTTGAAATCGTCCAGGAAGTCCAGGGCATTCGATTCAGGGTTGTTGAGCATCTCCCTGACTTTATGTATCCATTGGTCAAGTCCTGAGTCGCCGCCACTGTCAGAAGAGGGTTCTTTATATTTCCAATGTGCCGCAAATCCTTTCTCAGCGATATCGTTCATCCTTCTCGTACGGATTTGAACTTCAACCCACTGGCCTCTTGGGCCCATTACCGTGGTATGAAGTGATTCGTACCCGTTCGCCCTGGGCGACGAGATCCAATCCCGTAAACGGTCCGGATTAGGATGATAAAGATCGGTTACAATGGAATAGGCCTTCCAGCAGTCAGATTTTTCATTTTCGAGTTTGCTGTTTAGAATAATACGGATGGCAAAAAGATCATAAACTTCATCGAAGGGAATATTCTTCTTTCGCATTTTGGTCCATATCGAGTGAATCGATTTCGGCCTCCCGTACACATCTGCTTCAAGTCCTTGTTCGTTTAATATTTCACTTATTGGGGATATGAAATCCCGAACAAAATTCTCTCGTTCAGCTTTTTTCTCATTTAGCTGCTGGGCAATGAATTTATAAGTAACCGGCTCCATATATTTCATAGAGAGATCTTCCAGTTCTGATTTCAGCGTATATAAACCGAGCCGGTGAGCGAGCGGTGCGTATAAATAAACAGTTTCGGATGATATTTTCAGCTGCTTATCGCGAGGCATGAAATCCATCGTACGCATATTGTGCAGCCTGTCAGCGAGCTTAATCAGGATAACCCGGACATCGTCGGCAAGCGTAAGCAGCATCTTCCTGAAATTCTCCGCTTGCAAAGAGCTATTGTAATCAAATACCCCTGAGATTTTTGTAAGCCCGTCAATGATTTTAGCCACTTTCTTCCCAAACTCACGTTCGATATCGTCGAGGGTGATGTCGGTATCTTCTACCACATCGTGAAGAAGCGCACAAACAATAGAAGTAGTACCAAGGCCGATCTCCTCAGCGGC
>NZ_JBASJU010000006.1:0-27694 GCF_049655485.1 Daejeonella sp. | reverse complement strand
AGGGAAGATTGTGCATAAAAAAATTTTGGAAATGTGCCATCTCAATAATGGTGCTTGACAGAGATTTTGGAAACTTGTATTTAGGATTACATTCCAGAATAATGCCACCAATCTTTGCACAAAGGTCTTTATAAGGCTTAAATAACTGGTCCTTGTTGTCTTCAGAAACATGCTTGGTTAAATAGACTTTGGTTCCTTCAGCAATGATTATCTGGTGCAATATACTTTCATTTACATAGCTTGTCCTAATGTCATCTTCGATTGTAGTAGCTAATAACTGAATGGCTCTTTTAAGTTTCACCTCGGGATCTTGAATATTGCTTGTATTTATAACAACCCGATATTCCAGCCAAGCCCAGTACCATGCCGTAATGTATATCAATAGACGGTGCTTATTTTCGAAGTATCGGTAAACCCCTGCTTCCGTGGAGCCAATATCTTCTGCCAGTTTTTTAAAAGTGAACGATTCGAACCCGCTTTTGTGTATTAATTGAATACTGTGCCGGATAATCTTTTTACCCAATTCTGTTTGTTCCGGATTTCTTAGAAACAATTTCTCGTTCATCGTTATTTGCAACTGTATCTCCATATCTTCTGTTTTCTATTAAGCTATAACAAACAATGATCATAATGTTAAATTCTACAATGATAGAAAAAAAGCTTTACAATTTTATGACATAGTAATACTATCATTTACAATATAGGTGCTATCTTAGTTTTCTAAATCATAACCAATTTCGCATATGAAAAAAAGTAATATGTTTAAAGAATTAAAGAGCGACCTTCCAGCTAGTGTAGTCGTTTTTTTTGTGGCGGTTCCATTATGCCTTGGAATTGCGCTGGCATCCGGTGCTCCCCTCTTTGCAGGAATTATTGCCGGCATTGTTGGTGGTATTGTAGTTGGTATCGCCAGCGGGTCACCACTTGGAGTTAGCGGCCCTGCGGCCGGGTTGGCCGTGATAGTCTTAACCTCCATTGCCGCTATAGGTTCCTGGCCGGCCTTTTTATTAGCCATTGTGCTTGCAGGAATTTTCCAGCTTATTATGGGATTTGCCAAAGCTGGGTTTATCGCTTATTTCTTTCCCTCATCGGTAATAAAAGGAATGTTAACGGGCATCGGCCTTCTTATTATTTTAAAGCAAATTCCACATGCATTAGGATATGATAATGACCCGGAGGGAGACTTATCCTACTTTCAAGCTGATGGAGGTACCACGCTATCGTCGATCAGCAATGCACTCAATAACATTACTTTAGGTGCCGTTTTGATCTCAGCGATTGCCCTTGTTCTACTAGTAATTTGGGATAAGGTTTTAATCAAGAAGCATAAAATATTTCAGGTTATACAAGGCCCTATAGTAGTCGTTTTTTTGGGTATTGTGATGAATTACCTATATCAATCGGGAACTCTGAATTTCAGTTTGGCCGCTGATCAGTTAGTAAGGCTACCAGTTGCCAATAGCCTGGGGGAGTTTTTTACCTTTTTTACCTTCCCGGATTTCTCAGCGATAACAAATTTTAAAGTTTGGGAGGTGGCAATTGTATTAGCAATAGTGGCAAGTCTTGAAACATTATTGTGCGTAGAGGCTACAGACAAGCTAGACCCGGATAAAAGAGTAACACCAACGAACAGGGAGTTGAAAGCACAGGGTTTGGGAAATGTGATTTCGGGACTAATTGGAGGCTTACCCATAACACAAGTTATCGTACGCAGTTCTGCCAATATCGCTTTTGGCGGTAAAACAAAGATGTCAGCTATTTTGCACGGAGTTTATCTGTTATTAAGCGCGATCACTATCGCTGGATTGCTGAACATGATCCCCCTGGCTAGTTTAGCTGCAATATTAATCATAGTAGGATATAAATTAGCTCAACCCGCACTTTTCCATCGGATGTACAAATTAGGCTGGGAGCAGTTTGTTCCCTTTATGGCCACAGTTATCGGCATATTGGCTACCGACTTGTTAAAAGGAATAACCATCGGTGTGCTTTTCGGCATATTTTACACCTTGCGCCATAGTTACCGTAATTCGCACCATATGAAAGAAGTGGTAACTTCTGAGGATGGGCAAGAAGTGCATTATATCGAACTGGCGCAAGAGGTGTCGTTTTTTAATAAGGCAAGTGTGATGAGAGCATTAGATGCGATCCCAGCCAATTCGAAAGTGGTCATTGATTTTTCGCAATCAAAATCCGTTGCTAACGATGTAATTGAACTGATCAAAAGTTACGAAACAAATGCTAAGACAAAGAATATTACTGTTGAAAAAATAAAATTTATCGAACCGGCATATTAAAATTAAACTAATAATCAAGATAACAAAATGAAGACATTAACTAAAGAAATGCAAGCTGCGATTACCCCTTCCGAAGCTTTGAATATTTTAAAAGAAGGTAATAGAAGATTCATGAATAATCTTAAAGCGAATCGTAACCTTTTGCAACAGGCTAATGAAACATCCGATGGGCAACATCCCTTCGCTGTAATCCTCAGCTGCATTGATTCAAGAACCTCCGCCGAGCTAATTTTTGACCAGGGACTAGGCGATGTTTTCAGTGTGCGTATTGCGGGCAATATCATTAATGAGGATATTCTTGGCAGTATGGAGTTTGGGTGTAAAGTAGCTGGTTCAAAAATTATCGTGGTACTTGGCCATACTAAATGTGGTGCTGTAAAAGGTGCTTGTGACCATGTTGAGATGGGTAACCTTACTGCTTTGATTAGCAAAATACAACCGGCGGTATATGATGAAAAGACAGTGACAGACGAAGAAAAACGTAATTCCAGCAATAGCGAATTTGTCGAAAAAGTGTCAACAATTAATGTAAAAAGATCAGTGCATGCCATCATGGAACGCAGCCCGATTTTAAAGGAAATGATTCAAGCTGGTACTATTGGGATTGTTGGTGGTACCCATGATATTACAACGGGCGAAGTCAGTTTTCTTGATGATACTTTAGTTATGAATTAAAACAAATTAAATCCATATTCAGGCAGGTATAGAATCTGCCTGAATCCTTAAAAACAATTAAAATAGTTGCCAGAAACTTATTTTTAGGTGTAATTATCGTATTAGATATATTACAAATTCCATTATTTATAGCTTGGGAAGTTTCCAGGAATTTAACCTTAGCATCAGTCCTTGGGAAAAACCAGCAGCGGAATTTTCGTATGATAAGAATACTCAGCGGTGTTACTGGAGAGAAAAAGCTTATCGAAAAAGCTTCTGCTTTGCTCGGTGAACATAATAACTACAGAGGGCTTAGATTTTTTGATTGCTTTCTGAAGGTTTGTCAACAAGGTTTCCGCGAAATCCAGATTTTCAAAGTCTAATTTGATATGAAGATCAGAGAACTTTTTAACTGCTTTCTCGACGAGCTTTGTATCTCCAGCAGAATCAGACGGGACTTTGAAATGCAGTAGTTCTATTTGTGCTTTCAGGGGTTTAGCAAAGTCTACTACTTTCTTCACTTCTTTTTCAATATCCACGAGATCGGAAGCATAGAGAACTTTGCTGATCTCGCTCCTTCTATAGGTGGGAGGAACAGCTATAACCGGAACTTCCGACTGATCAATAAGAATGGATGTATTTGTACCAAATATTTTATCGTGTTTAGATTCCCCTCTCCGGCTGATGCAAATAAAATTGAAATCATTATCCGAAGCATACTGCATGATATTACTATCCGTAACAAAAGAATTCTTAATCACATATGCGACATTTTTTGGTGTCACATCCGTGCTTTTGTAAACGGAGTCAACAAACCTCGTAAGTTTATTCTTGATTACTGTCGATTGGCTGCTTTGAAAGGATTCGTAAACCTTATCGCTCCATTTTGTAGGCCGCATTAAATGATATGAATGAAAGAAGGTTAAAGCAAAACTATGCTGTGAAGCCAACTGGATCGCAAATCGCAGGGCAGCTTTTGAATTCGATGAGAAGTCGGTTGTAACTAGTATTTTTTTCATATCATTATTTTTAACGCAATATGCGACTATTACTGCTACATGTTCTGTTATTTCAATATAACATGTAAGCTATGATAACGAAATTGCAAATTTCTTGTGCTGGAGAAAATGATCCATGTCAAACAAGGGAGTGATTTGGATCACTGAACATATCCTCCTTCTTTGATGTTAACAAAAAGCCGCTACTCACCCCCGGCTCCGTAAATGAAATCGCTACATACAACATTAATGGTATAAACGGTCGTCTGGAAATCCTCCTCCGCTGGTTAAATGAGGCCCAACCCGATATTGTCTGCCTGCAAGAGCTCAAAGCTGAGAGCAAAAATTTTCCGGAAAAAGCGATACGTGATGCTGGCTATCAAGCTATCTGGTATGGACAGAAAAGCTGGAACGGGGTAGCTATGCTGTCTAAAACAGAGATCCGGGAAATGCGGAATGACCTACCGGGGGAGAATAATGAATATACCCACAGTCGCTATATCGAGGGCTGTATCAACGGTATTGTTATCGGATGTATCTATTTGCCGAATGGAAATCCGTGGCCGGGGCCTAAGTTTGATTATAAATTGCGCTGGTTTAAGCGGAAGCCTGCAGAGTGTTTTGCGAAAGTATACATAATGATGGACAGGATTTGGATAAGAGTTTGAAGGTCTATTTGAAGGCGATTCGACCCCTGAGTCCGCCCAAGACGGAAACCT
Source organism: Daejeonella sp. (assembly GCF_049655485.1). Classification (GTDB taxonomy): domain Bacteria; phylum Bacteroidota; class Bacteroidia; order Sphingobacteriales; family Sphingobacteriaceae; genus Daejeonella. The sequence goes on along the minus strand of NZ_JBASJU010000006.1, from coordinate 23,026 downwards.
CCCCTTGAAAAAGGGGAGCTGGAAACGTACCCATCGGAAGAAAAAGGAATCAATAATTTAAAAACGATTCCTTTTCTTAGTTGTAAAGTAAATACTTTTTCCTCATTTCTTTATACTGAGATAAGGCTGGCTCCCAGCTTGCGCGGATTTCTGCTTCAGAAACACCATCGATAATTTGCGTACGGAAGATTCCGTTGCCAATTTGAACCTCGATACTATTCATCTGATTGCTCAGCTTGGAATCGAAGAATTTTTCTTTATAAGGATGCGCCTTATACAATTCCATTATCCATTGAAGGTTTATCTGTTTCCTGGCTCTCAACTTTTCTACGTCGTAATTGCGAAGGTCAAGTCCGTAGCACACCTGGTTCATAAAAAGCGGTGTTTCGGCCATCCCCTTAATACCAGTAGGTGTATAATTGAACTCATACTTGCCTTTCAGCTCAGGGCTGCCAAGTACAGTAAATGGAAAATATGTACCCCGGCCCAGATTAATATAAGTTCCTTCGAACATACATGTAGAAGGATAAAGCATTACTGCCTGTTGGGTATTTAGATTAGGTGAAGGTGCTACCGGCAGTGTATAAGGCATATCGTGGTTATAATTAGCCACTTTAACAATCTTCAGTCTACATTTTACTCCATCTTTTAACCATCCCTGGCCATTTGCCATTTGTGCAAATTCAGCCACCGTTAATCCATGCGACATAGGTATGGGGAACATGCCAATTCCAGATTTGTATTTCATATCCAGTACAGCACCATCTACCAGATAGCCATTAGGATTAGGCCGGTCCAGTATCAGGAGTTCTTTGCCGCTTTCATGACAGGCCTCCATCAAACGGCTCAGTGCATTGATGTTGGTATAGAAACGTACGCCCACATCCTGAAGATCGTATACCATTACGTCGACATCAGCCATATCCTCTTTGGATGGCTTATTCTTTTTACCGTATAACGAAATCACAGGAATTCCGGATTTAGCATCAATCTCATCCGCAACATGTACTCCTGCACTTGCGTTACCGCGGAAACCATGCTCCGGGCCGAACACTTTTACTATGTTAATTCCCAGGCTCTTTAAACTATCAACCAAATGGGTTTTACCGATTATCGAAGTAGGATTCGCAAGCATAGCTACACGCTTCCCTTTCAAGTAGGAAACATATTCTTCGGTACGTTCAGCACCGGTCTCTATAGAATTCGAGGAACCTTTCCCCAAGGTCATTCCCGGATTAACAGAAGAACAGCCGAGGGTTAAGGCGGCAACACAAACGATTAGAAACTTCATATTGGATATTTTTTCGCTAAGATAGGGCTTAGATGGGAGTATATAAATGGAATGAAACTATTTCAACTGCCAAATGTTGATTTATAGCGCTCCCTGAATCAAATGGCGCTTCCTCAATTAAATCATCGAAAATGAATAAAGTGATATTATTAGATAAACGGCCTCTAGGCAAGCCTGTTATCAATAATTTCAAATTTATAGAAGAAAAAAATCCTGTAGCGGCAGACGGGCAGGTATTATTGAAAACTCTATATGTTTCTGTCGATCCTTATTTGAGAGGAAGAATGAGCAACGTGAAATCATATGTTCCATCATTTAAGTTAAATGAGCCGATTCAATCTGGGATCATTGCCGAGGTTATTGAATCCAGAAATCCAGTTTATAAAGTTGGAGATTTCGTTTCAGCGCGATTGGATTGGAAAGAATTACAAGTTTCTGATGGGAAAGATCTGATTAAGGTCGACGGAAACGCAGTCAATTTATCAGCTTATTTAGGCATTTTAGGGATGACTGGGTTAACGGCATACCTGGGTCTGACCGAAATTGCTAAACCCAAAGCCGGCGAGACACTGGTGGTTTCAGGAGCTGCAGGTGCGGTGGGTAGCATCGTAGGACAGATAGGCAAGATTTTGGGTTGCAGGGTAATCGGAATAGGGAAGGTAAATTGACTTATACTGAAACAGTTGTCAATGGTTTTGATCGGATTCCACAGGCATTCATCGACCTGTTTGAAGGTAAGAATGAAGGCAAAATGATTGTTAAAATATAGTTCAACCAAAACAGATATTTTAAATTTCCGGCGCCTGCTGGCGCACAGAAATAATTGAAATGAATTTAATCTTAAGCAAAAAATCATGAAAGTATTATTCGTATTGACATCACACAGTGAATTAGGTAACACCGGGGAGAAAACCGGCTTCTGGATAGAAGAATTTGCAGCACCATACTACGTGATGGCTGATGCCGGAGTGGAGGTAACTATCGCTTCTCCCAAAGGAGGTCAGCCACCCATAGACCCTAAAAGTGATAGTCCGGAAAATCAAACCCCGGCCACTAAACGCTTCCATGCCGATAAAGCGCTGAAAGCAAAGCTTTCTGATTCTTTTAAGTTAAGTGAAGTACAGGAAGGTGAGTTTGATGCTGTATTCTATCCCGGTGGTCATGGACCGTTATGGGATTTAGCAGAAGATAAAAGCTCTATTTCATTAATCGAGAGTTTTCACCAAAAAAATAAGCCTATTGCCTTTGTTTGTCACTCTCCTGCTGCTTTAGTACATGTAAAAGCAGCGAATGGTGAGCCTTTGGTTAAAGGAAAAGAAGTGACGGGATTTTCAAATACTGAAGAAGAGGCTGTACAACTCACTGATGTTGTCCCATTCCTTTTGGAAGATGAACTGAAAAACCTGGGAGCCTCATATAGTAAAGGCTCCGATTGGAGCTCCTATGTAAAAAAAGACGGGCTGCTTATCACAGGACAAAATCCGGGTTCGTCGGAAGAAGCGGCTAAATTGTTGCTTGAAACATTAAACGGAGGGAGATAAGACACCAGCCAATGCTGTATAAAGTCAGTCTGGTGGAAAGGTATGGGTACCAATTTGTCAGTTCTTAGCTTTCCAATAAACAGGCAAAAAATCCCTCCGAGCGCAGAGATACGTACACTATTTAGAGAATAACCTCACCTAAATATAAGCTGTCCGATTGTCTGCTTCTATCAGCAGCAATAAAAGCTATATATACGTGAAGCAATGCTCCTGTTTTATAATCGTGAGATAGGGGTAAAATATTGCGTTTTAGTTTATATTTTGTTTCCGGAAATGGTTTAAAACTATTACGCTTTTCTTTTTGCAAACATTTGCTAATATTTGAAATACTAACACAAATTAAAGGAAGCGGGGATCCGATATGTTGAAACATAGTGACTTTCAGGAAGTTCACTTTTACACTTCCGTAGGAGTCGTAGCGCTTGATGAAAAGGGTATTATTGTTTACACCAACCCACATTTCAAGCAATTCATTTCAGAAGAAACCCAATTAGGAAAGCCAGTAACAGACTTCATTGAACAGGGAGATAATAACAATGACGTTAGTGACCTATGGAAGGGAAAGGTGCTCAAAGATGCCGAATATTGCCTGAACAGCCGTTATGAGAGTAAAACAGTTTTAATAAGTACTACTTGTTACAGCGACGAATCGGATACCCTGATCTACCTTTTTATCCGCAACATTACTTCTTTAAAAAAGAAGGAACGGCTCTACACCTACCTTAATTCCGCTGCAGAAGCACTGGTTAGTGCCCGTGACACTGATGCAGCTCTTTTACAAATCTCGAGTATTATCGTACCGAGATTTGCAAATTGGTTTAGTATCGATCTCCTTCAGGATAATCAGATCAAAGAACTTGTGCTGGCACATGAAGATCCAGATATGATAGAGTGGGCACGGAAATATCGCGAAGCATATCCTACGGATATGGATAGTGATACGGGGATTGCCGATGTGCTGAAAAACGGGAACTCCAGTCTGATTCCTGTAATCACCGATGAGATGATCCTCGCGTCTACTGCGGATCAGGAAAAACTACTTCTCATCCAGCGCATGAAACTACGGTCGATTTTAATTGTTCCCATTATCAATAAAACGATAATAAAAGGGGCAGTAACATTTGTTTCGTCTAAAGAGGGGGTCCATTACGATGAGATTGATCTGGAATTCGCTGAGTCTTTTGCCAGTCATATAGGTATTACGCTCGAGAACGCCCAATTAAATGAAGCGGCGGAGGCCGAAATTGTGCAGCGCAAAGAAATAGAACGTGAGCTGCGTATTACTCAGGTTCGGTTAAAGTCCGCACTGTCCTCTGGTCTGGTAGGCACCTGGATCTCTGATCTGGAAACAGATAAGATTTTTATGGATGAAAACTTATCCCGAATGTATGGGGTACCCTATTCGCCGAATGGAACCAGTCAGGATATTCTAAACCCTGCGATACACCCGGAGGACCTGGAACAACTGCGGCCGCAAAGTGTTTACGAAGATGGGCGATTTTATGAAGCGGAGTTCCGCGTGATCCGCGAAGGTGCCATTCACTGGTTTTTTGCGCGCGGTAGTTTGGAAGTAAATGGCCATGGAAAACTATTTGGAGGGGTAGTTATTGATATTACCCAAAGAAAAGAGGCAGAACTTGCCCTTAGGGACAATGAGAATCGCTTCCGTTTCATTGCTGATACAATCCCTCATAAATTATGGACTTCCCATCCGGATGGCCGTGCAAACTATTACAACCAGGGCTGGTATGATTATACAGGAATCCACGATTTCGATAAACTGAAAGCTTCGGTATGGGATTTTATTCATCCAGATGATCGGAAATCAATCGAAATCGAATGGCCTAAAGCAATTGCCCGGGGAGAAAACAAATCCTTTGAACACCGCCTGCGCCGGCATGACGGAGAATATCGCTGGCACCTATCGCGTTTTAAAGCTCATAGGGACGAAAATGGAGAAATCCTTTTATGGGTAGGAACCAGTACGGATATTGAAGAGCAAAAAGAAAATGAACAGCGGAAAGATGAATTTCTTTCAATTGCAAGCCATGAACTTAAAACACCCCTTACGAGCATTAAAGCCTTCAACCAGATTATGGCGCGCTCGAAGACGGACAATAAATTAAAGAAGTTTATCAATAAATCTGCGGAACATATTTATCGCCTGGAACGCCTGATTGCAGACCTGCTGGATGTAACTAAAATTAATGCAGGTAAACTGCATTATTCTTTTGAGGAACTCACATTTGATCAAGTAATTTTACATGCGAAAGAAAATTTCCAGTACGGCGGTAAGCATAAAATAATCATTCAGAATTCGGCTAAGTCCGTGATTAAAGGTGATCGTTTCCGTCTGGAACAGGTACTCGACAATCTCCTTGCTAATGCAATCAAATACTCGCCTGATGCAGACCGCGTATTGATAAATAGTTTTATTGAAGATCACAATTTGATCGTCTCCGTGCAGGATTTCGGCATCGGAATAGAAGCTGAAAAACTGGACAAGCTATTCGATAGGTATTACCGGGTGGATAATACAGCCATGCGTTTCGAAGGCCTGGGGCTGGGCTTGTATATTTCAAGCGAAATATTGAAACGCCATAACGGAAGTTTTTGGATCGAAAGTGAGCCGGGCAAAGGGTCGACTTTCTACATCAGGCTCCCGCTTGCCGAAAGCAGGCCCGAAAGAATATTGAAAAAGACAAAAGACCATTACGTTGATAATCAGATTTCCATTCGCTGTAACAAGAAAAAAAGACGGATTGAAGCAACATGGAATGGTTATCAAGACCAAAATACGGTAAAAAAAGGTTGTCTGCTGATACTGGATTACTTAAAGCAGCATCAATTAAGTACGGTTATAAACGATAACACTCACGTTAAAGGGAACTGGTCCGATGCGGTAGACTGGGTAGGCGGCACCTGGTTCCCGATGATGGAAAAAGCCGGGTTGAAACACTTCGCACATGTTCTTTCACCTATAACCTTCGGCCAGCTTGACGCGAAAAAAAGTATTGATATTATGGCGGGAATCGTCAAAACTCAGTATTTCACCCATTTCAGTTCAGCTGAAGAATGGCTTGACCGGATTAGTGACCTGGAGAACTATTAAATTTTGAGAATTAGCAAATTTGCTTATTTCCTGGTTCTCTTAATCTCCTCATTCTCTAATTTCCTCATTTGCTAATTCTCTAATTCCCTGCGATTTTATATTTTTAACTAAATATATCACCTAATTACATATTATGCTGGAATCCCCTTCTTATCAAAACTTTGCAAAAACGGGTCCGAACTTGCCCCCTGCCGAGACTGCCGTCGGCGTTTATACACCCTATTTGATCAATCACTAAATGGAGATCTGGGCACAAAACTACGATCCCTTAAATAATCCCTGGATGTCAACCATATTGGCAGCCTTACCAATAATTGTACTGCTAGGTTCGATTGCTATTTTTCATTTGCGGATCCACCTGGCAGCAATCCTGGGACTTGTAGTGGCGGTTGCGGTGGCACTATTTATTTTCAGAATGCCGGCAGAAGCTGTGACAGCCACCACGCTGTACGGAGGTGCATATGGTTTGTTTCCCATCGGCTGGATAGTACTCAATCTGATTTTCCTATACCAGCTAACAGTTGATAAAGGTTTGTTTAAGCTAATACGCCAGCATCTTTCTTCAATTGCACCAGACCCCAGAATACAGGTAATTCTTATTGCTTTCGCTTTTGGTGCATTTTTCGAGGGTGCGGCAGGTTTCGGCACTCCGGTGGCCATAACTGCTGCGATTCTTATACAACTTGGATTCAGGCCTTTGGCGGCCTGTGGCTTATCGCTGATTGCCAACACGGCGCCCGTGGCATTTGGTGCGCTTGGCACGCCAATCATTGCCCTTGCTGCTGTAACTGATCTCGACATTCTAAAACTGTCTGCAATGGTTGGACGGCAGCTTCCGTTCTTCTCAGTAATTGTACCCTTTTGGGTAATCTGGGCCATGGCTGGATTCAGAGGAATGATGGGTGTGTGGCCAGCGGCTTTGACAGCTGGTCTTTCATTTGCTATTGTGCAATTCCTGGTATCGAATTATCATGGACCATGGCTGGTAGATATTTTCGCGTCCATTGCTTCAATAGCTTCAATCATTCTATTGTTAAAATTCTGGCAACCCAAGACACTCTGGGAATTGCCTGTTGCCGACGATACCGTTCCTATTAACAATGAACCGGTAGTAGTAAAAAAGAAAGATATGGTCAGGGCCTGGACGCCATGGTTTATCCTTGTAGTCTTCATATTTGCATGGGGTGTCCCGACGGTGAAAACGGCTTTAAACACGGTGTCCGCACCACAATTTGAAGTTGCTTATCTCCACAAACTTGTCAAGCGAACGCCCCCTATTGCACCGCTGCCTACGCTTGAAAAACCAGCTAAAACAGAAGAAGCTGTATTCAAATTAAATTGGATCTCTGCGACCGGAACAGGAATTCTTTTTGCCGCAATTGTTGCCGGCTTTGCAATCGGGTATTCTTTAAAAGAAATGCTGAAAGTGTATATTGAAACTTTGTGGAGAGTGCGGTTTTCCTTAATAACCATAGCTGCTATGCTCGCCCTGGGGTACGTGACAAAGTATTCCGGAGCAGATGCTACCCTGGGTCTGGCGCTAGCCAAAACAGGGGTACTTTATCCATTTTTCGGTACTATGCTAGGCTGGCTTGGTGTAGCACTAACGGGTTCAGACACTGCATCAAACGTTCTTTTTGGAAGCCTGCAGACTATTACAGCAAAACAAACTGATGTTAGTCCCGTTCTTATGGCAGCCGCAAACAGCTCTGGTGGGGTTATGGGAAAGATGGTCGACGCTCAGAGTATAGTGGTAGCCAGTACCGCTACTAATTGGTACGGACACGAAGGACAGATCTTACGCTATGTGTTTTTTCATAGTATAGCACTGGCAGCTCTCGTGGGAATTTTGGTTTTCCTTCAGGCTTATGTGGTACCGTTTTCGGATATGGTGGTCAAATAGGTGAAAGGTAATCTCAGTAACACAACATGAAAAAATACATCCTGCTTATAGTCTTATTCTCACAATTTACCCTCTCCTACTCCCAGGAAAAATTAGAACGCGAGTACAGAATCAAAGAATCCGAAGTATCGGCAAAGGCTTTGCAATATGTTGAAAGCAATTTCGAAGGGGTTAGAATGAAGTGGTACGGTGAAGAGAATCTGGACGGTAAAGCAATTGAAGCAAAAGGAAAAAGAGATGGAAAATTGTATAGCCTTAAATTTAGCACCGACGGTGATCTGCAGGATATAGAAATGGTAGTTAGTTTCAATTCCATTCCTGAAAACGTCAGGAATGCAGTCGAAAAGAACCTGGAAAACAGGTTCTCTAGATTCAGGATCCAGAAAACCCAAATACAATGGGTGGGAGATGCCGCTGAGTTGGCAGCTTTAATCAGAGGTGAAAAAATTGCAGGAAAATATGCTACAAATTATGAAATAACACTTCAGGGTACAAAAGACCGTCGTACAGATTATTATGAAGTTTTGGCGGATTATAAAGGAGAGATAATCCGTGAATCCAGGATCGTACAGCGTACCAACCAAAATTTAATTTATTAGTGTCAGATAGATCTGGATTGAAAAGAATAAGATTATATATTGTTTGTGCTCTTGTATGTTTCCTGTATTTTGAAAGTTTTGCGCAGAACGAAATTGGATTAATACCTCAGATCAATTCCGATTTCAAGATCGCGGAGCAATGGAAACTCAACTCCAAATTTGAGGGAAGACAGATCTTCTTTAAAAATCCTTATCCGGAAGGTCGTAAGCAAAGGGAGTTCGACCGTTTTGATGTGGAATTGATAGCCACGAAACGCCTGGATCCTATAAATACCTGGGGAGGAGGATATCTGATTAGGCGTTCGGACGGTGCATTCACCCACCGGTTTATTCAGCAGTATGCCATTACACAAAAACTTCTGACATCCAGGATAGCTCACCGTTTCCGCACCGATCAAACTGTGGAGAAGGATGAGGCTATTCAACTGCGCTTACGTTACAGGATAAGCTGGGAAAAACCGTTAAATGGACTTGAAGTGGACCCCGGAGAGTTCTATCTGAAAATAAATAATGAATACCTTGGCATTTTGCAGGATTCTAAGGGCGACATGGAAATAAGGGGGTTGGCTTCACTGGGATATGATATTTCGGACAAAAACAAGATAGAAACAGGTGTTGATTACCGGGTTGAGAATCTGATGAATCCAGGTCCGAAGCACCTGTTGTTTTTGAGTATCGGCCTGTATCATAGTTTTTAATAAAAAAGCCTGATCACCAAGGCAATCAGACTTTAATTATTGTTCGGAACCTACACCGAGGTATGTCCTTAATTTCTCACTCTCAAATTTCTCAGCAGCTTCCGGCTCAGGTTTCATTAGTGACACAACTATACCTACAATGAAAGCTAAAGTCATTGACACCAAAGCGGGGTTTTTTAAAGGAAAAATAGCCTCTGCATTACCGAATACATCTACCCATACAGTTGGGCTCAAAACAATAAGCACCAGGGAGAGCGCTGCACCCGTAATGATACTCAAGACAGCTCCCTTCGTGGTAAACCCTTTCCAGATTATCGACATCAGCAAAGCGGGGAAATTGGCGCTGGCAGCAATTGAAAATGCCAGTCCAACCATGAATGCAACATTCTGCCCTTTGAATATAAAACCTAAACCCACGGCAAGTAAGCCAAGGAAAATAGTGGCCCTTTTTGCCACTTTAATCTCTCCTTTTTCATCTGATACACCATTCTTTACAACGTGTACATAAAGATCGTGTGAGATGCTGGACGCCCCCGACAAGGTTAATCCCGCTACAACAGCGAGGATTGTCGCGAACGCTACAGAAGCTATAAAACCGAGAAAAGCGCTACCCCCGGTATGCTCTGCAAGCAGCAGGGCTGCCATATTACCGCCTTTATCGAGCACTTCGATCGAATCTTTCCCTACAAGCGCCATAGCCGCAAACCCGATAAAGAAAGTCAGGATATAGAAATAACCAATAAACCCAGTGGCAACGAAAACCGATTTACGTGCAGCCTTGTCATCAGGAACGGTGTAAAAACGCATCAGGATATGCGGCAAGCCGGCAGTTCCCAGCATGAGCGCAAGACCCAGAGATATCGCGTCAAGCGGATTGGTGATATAGCCACCCGGAGCCAGCATATCTGCCCCGTATTGTGTCCGCACTGAATCAAAAAGAGCACCCGGGCTGAAATCAAATTTCGCCATCGCGAGTACTACAAGGATTGTTGCGCCAGATAATAACAATACTGCTTTAATAATCTGTACCCAGGTTGTGGCAATCATCCCACCGAATAGCACATAAAGGGTCATCACAATACCCACTATAACAATTGCTATCTCATAATCGAGTCCGAACAGTGTTGTAATTAAAGTTCCTGCTCCCACCATTTGAGCGATAAGATAAAAGGTAATAGTCAGCAAGGATCCTACGGAGGATGCTATCCTGATTGGCCTCTGCTTTAAACGATAAGCAACCACATCGGCGAAAGTGTATTTGCCCAGATTACGCAAGGGTTCAGCAATCAGGAACATGATCAATGGCCATCCCACAAGGAATCCAATGGAATAGATCAATCCATCATATCCTTTAGTTGCAACCATACCAGCAATACCTAGGAAGGAAGCTGCACTCATATAATCGCCAGAAAGCGCCAGTCCATTTTGAAAACCAGAGATATTTCGTCCGGCAGCATAAAATTCAGAACCAGTTTTAGTCTTCTTGGCCGCCCAATAGGTGATGTAAAGTGTAACTGCAACAAAAACAAAGAAGATTGCGATCGATACTGGGTTCGCCGTCCCTAGTGTTGAATCAGGTGCGGAAGAGCCGACTTGAAGGAGTAGGTTTAGAAACATATGAATTTATGAATGGTGAATAGCTTAGAGATTTTTCTTAATTTCCTTTACATCGGCGTCATAATAATTATTTGCCCAATAAACATAAACACCAGTGATCAGCCACGAAAAAATGATTATTCCAATACCCACGATAATCGCCAGATTTAATGATTCACCAATCGGCATTTTTAGGGTTTCCTTTTGATAAGCAACAATCATCAAAAATCCGATATAAACGAAAAGCATGAGGAAGGTGAATGTGAGGGAAATATTCCATCTGTTTTTTACCAACTTCTTGAAAGCCGGGCTTTGCAGGATCTCATTTGTTTTAGTCTTATCCATAAAATTTTGAGAATTAGTTTTGATGATTATTTAACACGGTATGAGCAATTCCCATCTCCAGGCCTCTCAACTCGGCCAATCCCCTTAGCCGGCCTATTGCCGAGTAACCCGGATTAGTTTTTTTATTTAGGTCATCCAACATCTGGTGGCCATGATCTGGCCGCATTGGGATGGAGTCCTTTCGTTTATTTGAAATCTCTACGATCTGTTTAACAACCGCGTACATATCAACATCCCCTTCTAAATGATTATCTTCAAAGAAGTCGCCGAATTCATTCCGCCGCGTGCTGCGGAGATGCAGGAAGTTAATCCGGTCTGCAAAGCGTGCAACCATAGCAGGCAGATCATTATCCTTTCTAACCCCAAAGGAGCCGGTACAGAAGCACAATCCATTGTTTAAAGGTGGGACTGCTGAAAACAGTGCGTCGATATCATCAGCAGTACTTACGACCCTTGGCAGGCCTAAAATCGCATACGGTGGATCGTCGGGATGGATGACCATGTTTACTTCACAATCTTGTGCAACCGGTATTATTTCCTTTAAGAAAAAGATAAGATTACTTCTTAATTTCTCACGATCAATGCCTTTATATGTATCCAAAGCTTGTTGAAACTGCTCAATAGTGAAACTCTCCTCGCTGCCGGGCAGTCCCGCAATAATATTTCGGGTAAGGCGATGTTTTTCTTCGTCAGACATGGATGAAAACCGGGATTCAGCCCTTTGGATTTCAGCATCGGTATAATCTTTCCGGGCGTCAGGGCGTTTGAGGATGTAGAGATCAAAGGCGATAAATGCAGCCTTTTCAAAGCGTAAAGCTTTCGAACCATCTTCCACCGTGTAGGCAAGGTCTGTTCTGGTCCAGTCGAGTACCGGCATAAAATTATAGGTGATGCATTTTATCCCGCAGGCCGCCAGATTTCGGATGCTTTGCTTATAGTTGTTAATATATTCTAAATACGAGCCTGTTTGCGTCTTGATATTCTCATGAACAGGCACACTTTCTACAACACTCCAAAGCATCCCGGCCTGCTCGACTTCAATCCTTCTTTTTTCAATTTCCTCTACGGTCCAAACCTGGCCGTTTGGAATATGATGAAGTGCCGTAACTATACCGGCACAGCCGGCCTGACGAATATCAGAAAGGCTTACAGGATCATTTGGTCCATACCATCGCATTGTTTGCTGCATATAGTAATTACCGGCATGTTTATTTTGTAAGTTTTCGAGGGAAGAATTGCTCATAGGTTTTTTACGTTATGGGTTATACGTCGTGTATCGCTTAAAGTACCAAGATAACAAGATAAAAACCGGTTTAAACGAATTACGTAAAACTTATCACCAAACACTTATATTTTTATTTTCGACCAGCTCCTCAATGCATAACCCCGGAAGGCATAAAATATCAGGTACAAATAACACGGGAAGAGAACCCAATATGCATCGCGTGCATTGGAGATATCTACCAGGTAGCCATATATCAGAGGCAGGATTGCATTTCCTGCAAGTCCCATAATCATAAGTGATGCGCCTATCTTAGTAAAACGGCCTAATCCATCCAGCGCAAGCGGCCATATTCCAGCCCAAACCAGGGAGTTAGCTAATCCCAGCATAACTACGAACCAAAGGGAAATATCATTCGTATGGCCCAAAAAGCTGACCTGGCCTTTAGCGAATATGATCAAAAGGGTTAAAATAAGACCGAAGACCGTACTGATTTTAAGTGCCGTTAATTGGCTTAAGAACCTTGGAACGAGAGATATGCCGACCAGGTAAGCACATATTTGCGCAGTCAGCGTGTACGAGGGGAAAACCTTTGCCTCGATTAGGTTCAGGTTCATAGTACCTGCATAACTGATCACGGTGTCTATTGAAATAACCTGGGTTCCAACGTGCAGGAAAATTGCCACTGCTCCTAGAACAAGGTGAGGAAACTGGGTGATACTGGTTTTGGTGGAATTTGCCTGGGCCACTTCCTCGCTTTCGTGTTCCGTATCTATTTCAGGTAAGGGAGAAAAACGGATAAAAAGGCCGATCAGGAACAAAAATACACCGACACAAGCATAGGGTACAATAATCCTTTGGATAAGCTCATGTAAGGCTGCATCTTTTTCAGCTGCACTCATCTGCGAAAGCTGATCAAACATATCGCCATCGGTTACACGAAAAATAACTGCTGCAAACAATAATGGGGCGAGAATTCCTGCACCTTTATTACAGATCCCCATGATACTGAAACGCCTGAGAGCGGTTTCCTTTGGGCCAAGGATAGTGATGTATGGATTCGCAGCAGTTTGAAGAAGAGCCAAGCCGGCTCCAATAGAGAACAAACCGAGGAGAAATAAAGTATAGGTCATAGTGATTGCAGCAGGCACAAAAATAAAAGCGCCGGCGGACATAACCCAGAAGCCAATCATCATCCCTTTCTTAAATCCGACCCTTTTAAGAAGGAAGGAAGAGGGTACAGAAAATATCAGATATGAAATATAAAAGGCAAAGGCCACAAGATAGGAAGCAGCGTGGCTAAGCTGAAATGCGATCTTAAAATAGGGAATTAAAATGGCATTGATCCAGGAAGTAAAACCGAACATGAAAAACATGAATCCAATGATGACTAGTCCTGTTATTGTATCCCTTTGAGTTAGTGATCCAACGGCAACTGTTTTGTTTTCTTTCATAATTGATATCCTAATGGTTTGACTGGTGATTCAGGTTATTTTCGTTTAAAGTCTACATGGGTTTTTCCGTCGATAGAAACTCTGCTTTTCCGGTATTTGCCCATTATTCTTTCATCATTTGATACCGAATAAAGCGCAAGGCCAATAAACGGAACAAGGATTACGGTTATACTTTGAGCAAAACGATAAGTTCAAGGGGTAATTTTCCAAAACTGATTTCATTTGAAGGTCCAGTTGTCCAGGTTCCATGTATAGGTTGTTTCATTAAATGAATTTAACTCATTATCCAAATACGGTTACGTACCCGAATGTACTAACATAATAATGGAAAACAAATTAATTCAGACGGCCCGTTGACTAATTACCGGAGAATAATCTAATGGAACAGAATGAAAATAATATATATCACTAGTCTGCCTTATCCTTTACACACCGGAAACCCAAGTTATTACTAGCGCTGTTTATCTCACCCTTTCCCCGGCTGCCTGGCTTATAACGAATGCAATACTGATCGCTGCATAAAAACGAGCCTCCACGCTGCACCCGCTTTATTACTCCCGGTTCATCAGGATCAAAGCTATCTTTAGGTCCTTTTGGATCTTTCGCTGGGCTCATTGAATAGTAGTCGGGCCGGTAAAAATCACTGCACCATTCCCATACATTACCATCCATATCATACAATCCATAGCCATTCGCCGTGAATGATTTAACTGGCGCGAGTTCTTCGAAACCATCGTCCGAAGAATTTGCGTTTGGAAAGTTCCCCTGATAAAGGTTGGCCATCCACTTTCCGCCAGGCTTGAGCTCATTTCCCCAGTAGAAAGTTTGCTGGCCTTTTCCACCCTGCGCAGCATATTCCCATTCGGCTTCGGTAGGCAGGCGCTTACCCGCCCATTTCGCGTAAGCTGCAGCATCGGCATAGCTGACATGCACTACCGGATCATTTGGTCTTCCGGAAACCGAGCTTTCAGGCCCTTTTGGGTTGCGCCAGCTTGCACCACGGACATAAGACCACCATTGTAAGGGGTCCTCGTAAGATACTGGCTGAGCAGTGGGTGTAAAAACGCCCGAGCCAGGGACCAGATTCTCGATGGGAACACCAGGGAATTCCGCGGGATTAAGTGGCTGTTCTGCAACTGTCTGATATTTGGTAGCCTTTACAAATTGTTCAAATTCGGCATTGGTAACTTCATGTTCATCCATCCAAAACCCTCTAAGGTTAACTTTGTGAATTGGTCGTGCATCGGCAAAATCGGGATCATTAGAACCCATGTCGAAATTTCCCGCAGGAATCCAAACCATTTTACCTGGAACAGTATCGCCCGGGGTAAGCAGTTCCCGGCTGGAAGCATCATTCGATTTTCGTGTGCAGCTAAAATATATCGAAACAATAACAGCCAACAGGATATAGTATAAAATATTTTTCATGCGATGGATATATAACATCTCTAAAGTAAATAAAAGTATGATTCATCACACTCAGATATTATGATAAAGGCTTATTAGTGATAAATCCAGCTTTTAGGTTTAAGCCACAGACCTTTTCCAAAAGCAATATACTTTTTACCTCCCCATTTTGTGACATTCAAAGTTGTAACATTCATGTTTAGAAGACTGCTTAAAAATACCCTTGGCATATCTTTGGCATTTGCATTTATTTTGTATCACTTGAAAATACCGAGTGACGCATAAAATGCTTTTATAAAAGCTTTTTATATGATTAGAATTCTGTTTACATCTATTTTCCTTTTATCCTTTACGTTCAGTTATGCTCAAACTTACAGCGTAAAGGGAACTGTAAAGGATACTGCCGGAGTGCCATTAACAGGCACTCTAATAAAATTAAAATGGGGAACAGACAGCGTGGCTACTTCGGTAAACATTGACGGTGCATTTACGCTTTCAAATGTAAAAGCTACCAACTTTACATTATCTGCTGCCTTTATTGGCTTTCAAACCTTTATGAAGCAATATAAAATTGAAAACGGCAGCAGTCTGACAGTCCCGCCAATAACCTTGCGTGAAAGCGTCAATTCATTGAATGAAGTTGTTGTAACTGCCGTTACGGCGATGAAAGTGGGCGAAGACACGGTTACTTTCAATGCCTCTTCATTCCCCGTACGGGAAGGTGATGCTGTTGATGAAATATTACGTAAACTTCCCGGGGTTAAAGTAGATGCCGATGGTAACGTTACTAACCAGGGACAAGTAATCACAAAGATTCGTGTAAATGGTAAGGACTTTTTTGGCGGTGATGTAGCCACAGCTATTAAAAACCTCCCTTCCGAGGTTGTTAAGAATTTGCAGTTTATCGATGACTATGGAGACCAGGCTAATTTAACGGGGATTAAGACCGGTGAACCTGAGAAAATTCTGAACATTACTATCCAGGAAGATAAGAACAAAGGTTATTTCGTCAGGGCAAATGCGGGATTAGGGAATGAGGATCGTTATAATACAGGTATAAGAGGGAATATTTTCAGGGGCGAAGAACGAGTCTCTTTTGATGGAACAGTGACGAATGCGAATCGCGGTCGCGGTGATGGCATTACCTCGACTAATGCCGCTGGGCTAAGTTACCAAAACGAATGGAGCAAGAAACTTTCTGCCGATGCTGGTTACAATTTTAACAACAGACAAAATATCACAATAGGAAAAGCTTTCACTCAAAACTTCCTTGACGACTTTACCCGGCTGGAAGATGAGAGGACCAACAATGAAAGCGACAATTACAGCCATAACTTTTCTGGCAACCTGGAATACCGTCCAGATTCGTCAAACTTTTTAAGGATTTCACCCCGATTCTCACACAATACAGGAAATGCCAATAACCTGGGATTTTATACCATCACTCAGGAAAATCTATTGACGGTTCGGGATAATCAAAATTCAAATGATAATTCATCCTCCAATCTCTCCACTAACGCATTTTTCAATCATAGGTTGCCAAAAAAGGGGAGAAATTTAAGCCTGCGTGTTAATCTTAATCTATCAGATGGAGATAGTTTCCGAGGTGTTTTGAACGACTATGTAATTACAAGGCCCGGGCTCGATTCAACGAGGATTCAAAACCAGTTGATCGACAATACGAACAGTAATTTCCAAACCGGTGTGTACATCTCCTACATGGAACCGATCGGGAAAAGAAATTATATTGAATTCAATTATGGCTGGAACCGTTCAACAAACAGCACGAATAGAAATACCAACGACGTGCTTAACGGCACACAGGTATTCAACCCCGAATTAAGCAATCGCTACGAATATCAGTTTACAACTAACCGTTTCGGGCTGAATTATCGCTTTATTGAAAAGAAATACAATTACACTTTGGGTATGAGTGCTCAGCCAGCATTGCTGACCGGACAGAATTTGAGCAGAAATATCAATACGAGTAATAAGACTTTTAATTTTATCCCATCAGCAAGATTTGTTTACAATTTCACTAAACAGCAATCATTGCAAGTTAACTACTGGGGAAGGAATAATCAACCTGGATTTTTGCAGCTTCAGCCGATAACTGATAATTCTAACCTTCAGAATACGGTTACTGGAAATCCAAACTTGAATCCTGAGTTTATGCACATGATCAATGCACGGTACAATCAGACAGATTGGAACATGGGCCATTTCCTTTCTGCAAACTTATCTTACAACCGGACAGAAGACAAAATCGTTACTACGAAAATATTGGTTCCCGGAACCGTCAACCAAATCACAAGTTACACCAATACAGATGGGTTTTACACGCTCAGAGGTGGTTACTCCTATGGAAAACCTTTCTCCGATCGAAAGTTTACCATTACATATAGCGGAGACGCCTCACTAAATAATAACGTGGCTTTCATCGACAACAATAAGAATATTGCGAAAAACTTTAACATCCGCCAGGAGCTTGAATTTGAGATCGATATAGAGGATGTAGTTGATGTGGAGTTCGAAACTTCCTATGGAATCAATACGACAAGTTACTCACAGGAGAACTTTGACGACCGCCGTACTAATTCAATGAGATACTCTGTAAGGGGCAGAAATTACTTCTTCAAAGATTTAACCATTGGCTACAATCTAAGCAAGACCGTGAATAGTGGTTTCAACAATTCTATAATCCAAAATCCAACAATCCTTGGTGCCCATGCCGAATACCAGTTCTTAAAAGGTAATAATGCACGGCTCCGTTTAGAAATATTTGACCTATTGAATCAGAATACCGGGATATCCAGAGATGTATTTGATAATCTTATCATCGACAGACAAACAAATCGTTTAGGACAATATTTCATGTTATCGTTGAATATGACGCTGAGAAAATTTGGCGGAAATGGACCACGGCCGGATGAGAATTCGCCGAATGGACCGCGTAATGGTAACAGACCAGGGGGCTGGAGAGGGGAATAATAATTGATTTTTACCAACTGATAGCTGAACACCGAACAAATACTAGGCGTGTTTTTCCGGAAGGGTAAATAAATAAACTTCACTTTTCATTCTTTTTTGGAAAGGAACCTTTCTGCCTGTGGCGGAGGCTAGTCCCGCTGTTCGCTGCAAGTCCTCGCCATCACGTTTTTCCCTAATTTGCGAAATTGTTTACGGCTGCGGGCTTTACGCTTCCATCGGGTTTAAGCACTCAGGTCAGCCAAAGAAACTCACAGTTTCCCAGGCACACGGTGTCTTCTAAAAGAAAATTCTATAAAACGAAGTCAAGATTCTCAGTAATCCGTTTTCCCTCTTTCTTAAACGTTTCTATATATTTTCGAATCCGTTCTTCAGCTGTGCTCAAGTCTGAGTTATTCAAATTGATATTCAGCAGATCAACAAACCATGGAATTTTAAACTCATTGAATACGTAAAAGTCGGCTATTTCTTTCGCGATAGGCAGTGTGGTGGTTTTTGAGGCATCATAGACGTCCTTATTGCCCGCCTTAAGCAGTTTCTGATATTCTTCGTCCATTAAACGTTCAAGTAATTCCTTTGTAAGTACATCGCCGGTCTTAACCCCGGTGTCCGGGTCATCTTCTGTAAACTTCGCACCCTTATTAAGCCACTCCCATAAAATACTTAGCCTTATCTCACCGGTAGCCATATCCTCCATCAGATAAAGAATATCATCATTGCCGAAGTAATCGGCAGCCTTAAGAGCCGCGGCCTGCATACCCTGGCCAAATGCGTTGCCGTATTGCAGCGCCACGCTTAACAAATTACGGGCACCTCTGATACTTATCGGGGCAGGCTCAATTAGGATCAAACCATCTGCACCTTCCTGAGTGTAAGTCAATGGTGGAAATTTCTTTCCTAACTGGTTCTGCTCACCGGCTTTTTCCCAAACAGGCCTTACAATGTTGACCATTTTCCAGTGGGCAACCCATTTACCGCTGGCTCCTTCAAGCTGTTCACGCTCCGCTCCTGCTACTGCTTTTTCCATACTTGCTGACACGCCTTCAGGTGAACCGACCGGTATATTAGGCTCCATCCCCCCCTGCCATAAGGCGAAATTGCCATTAATATCTGGAGTGTTGACAGCGCGCCTGACACGGTCTTCATAATTCCGCATATAACCGTAAGTCATGGTAATAGACTCGATATTAGGGTTGATAAAGTCCTTATCCCAGGCCATCGCATCAGATACACTGTTGATATAATCCCAACGGCCCGTATTATAGCCTATAAAGTGTTTTCCCAAAACAGCACGGATTTCCATTAACATATAGGTCGCTTCAAGTTGCTCAACCAGGAGGTAAACTTTAATAAATCCATTTTTTAACCCTAGATGATGTTCAAGCGCGCTTAGCATTTCATTCCACAATGCCGCTTCTTCCGCAGTTTGAATCTTCGGAAGATACAGAACTATGGACGATCCAGCCTTTTGCAGTTCTTGATAATTGTTTACTACATACAAAGTTAGATCCGTTATAGAAGCTGCCAGAGCCACACCATTAGATTCTTTTACATGCCTGTCATCGAGATGCAATCCCCTGCAGCGGAAGATCTTTGTTGTAAAATCCAGCTGTTTTTCCCAGTCTTTAACCACGGGATATCCCAGGAACCCCTGCGACCAGCGATTCATCTCTACAGCTACCTGTTGTGCTACATTAAGGAATACAGGATCCCTGCGGATTGCGAGCTTTAAGTTCCGCTGATTATCAAGCGACATACTAGCTATTTGGCCAAGGGCATCTTCCCCGTCAAACATCCATCCATCCGCTCCGGACAAGAGTGCATAAGCAACATTCCGTATACTGCTTTCAAGGCTTGCATTGGGTTTTGCTGCTGGACCTGTGCCCTGGATCCACTGCTGCTGCAAGTCAGCAGGTATTACCGAACCTTCGAACTTTCCCTCGCGTGCATCCTGAACCTTAATCTTTGTGCGTGGTATGTAACTTTCCGGATCATAGAATGATATCCGTGACTTAGTTCTTTGGCGCAAGCTTCTTTTTTGAATCCTGGCTTCCATCAGCTCCTTGATTTCTCTATTGAAATGGGCCATCACTGATAAGGCTTTGAGCGCTTCAGGGGTATAAACGTCCTTGTATTCTTCGCGCAAATTATCGCGGATAATTATATGCTGTTCTTTCATATTAGATTGGTAACGGTGTAATCAGTAATTATGCTTTGATCAGGAAAATGGTCATACTGAGCGGGCCATGCGCCCCCAATACAAGTGCTTGCTCTATATCAGCAGTTTTGGACGGGCCGCCTATAAACCCGCCGAACCCATAGTCTTCTGATGCAATTTTAACATAGGCATCGTGCATTGTAGCAACCAGGCTGCCCTCAGAAACTACCACTGCCAGGTGCTGGCAGATATATGGGATGATTCGCTGGCCCATCATATCCTCCGTAAGCCATACTGCACCATTTTCTGCAACAGCCAACCTTGCTTTAATTATTGCAACTTCCACATCATCAAAACTATGCGGATCAGAATCTTCAGAGATCAGCTCCGCAGTGTCGCCTAGCTCAGCCAGAGTTGTTACAATACGTTTAGTGGTGTCGAAGTGCTGCGGAAGGATATCTGTGATTTCGCCCAATTGAGAAATTGGAATGACATGTCCCCCAATACCTGTAAATATCTCAGAATACTTTGCTGCAATATCACTTTCAACTACTCCAAACATTGTGATGTCGGGAAGCATCGACAAAGGGGGTTGGTTTTGCTTTACGGCGGCGAGTATCCTTTCTCTGCTATTCATTGTTCTTTGTTTTTTCTTTAACATTCTTCCTGTACCATTCCCCAAAAGTTTGTTTAGGGCTTTCAGGCATGTCGCGTTGCTTATACCAGGGATTGAATTTATTATTTACCGCAAAGGGTGCGTAGTTCTGTACCCAGCGGCCAGTGAGTCCCGCCCTACGGTAAAAATCAGGTGAGGATAATGTCAGCGACATGGCTTTCATGCTGATAGTCTTCCGATTGGCAACATATCCTTCTTTTACAATGACTTGCCTCCATTTATACAGCTGTTCATGGATAGGGATTTTCACAGGGCAAACGTTGGAACAGGATCCGCAAAGAGTCGATGCAAAAGGTAGGTCGGCATGCTGTTCCATATCCAGATTAGGTGCAAGAATTGCTCCTATCGGTCCAGATATCGTATTATGATAACTTAAACCCCCGCTTTTACGATATACCGGGCACGTGTTCATGCAGCCCCCGCATTTAATGCACTTAAGTGATTCCCGGAAATCCGGCCGGGCTAGCAAACTGCTCCTGCCTTTGTCGACCAATATCAAGTGCATTTCCTGACCCGGCCTGGGTTTCTTAAAATGGCTGGAGTAAATTGTAATGGGCTGGCCGATTGCACTTCGCGCCAGCAACCTTAAAAATACACCTAAGTGTTTCCTTTCGGGGATGATCTTCTCCAGCCCCATCGAAGCAATTTGAACCTCGGAAAGGTGTGCTCCCATATCTGCGTTACCTTCGTTGGTGCAAACGACATATTCACCTGTCTCCGCAACAGCGAAATTAACACCTGTAAGTGCCGCCCTTCTCGTAAGAAATACGTTCCTCAAATGCTTACGTGCTACCCTGGTCAATAAAGTGGGGTCGGAAAGCCCCTTTTCCGTTCCGAGATGTTCGTGAAAAAGCTCCCCTATTTCCTCCTTCTTTTTATGGATACATGGCAATACGATATGGCTAGGCGGTTCATTATCTATCTGCTGGATATATTCCCCCAGGTCAGAATTGATCACCTCTATTCCTCTTTCATGCAGGTATTCATTCAATGCGCACTCTTCAGTAAGCATCGACTTGCTCTTAACCATCTGGGTTATTTCTTTTGCCTTGAGGATGGAGTATACAATCTCGTTATGCTCAGCAGCATCGGAAGCCCAGTGTACTTGGACACCGTTCCTTGTAAGATTTTCTTCGAACTGTAAAAGGTAATCGTGTAGGTTAGAGATAACATTACTTTTAATGGTAGAAGCGGCTTCTCTTAATTCCTCCCACTGCGGGGTGGAGTTAGCCGACTTGTCCCGCTTTTGGCGAATCCACCATAAAGCGCTATCGTGCCAGTCGACCCGCTCCTCGTCTTTATTAAATTGCTCTGCCAAAGCAGCGTGATCCGCAGTACTTCTCATATTCAAGCTATAGAACTGTTTAGTATTTCCGCAATATGAATAATCTTCACCTTGCTTTTATTTCTTTGAAGTATGCCTTCCAAATGCATCAGGCAGGATAAATCGGATGAAGTAATATATTCTGCTCCATTTTTAGTGTGATCAGTAATCCTATCCTTTCCCATTTTAACTGAAACTGCTTCTTCTGCGATGCAAAACAAGCCACCGAACCCACAGCATTCATCTTTCCGGTCGAGCGCGATCATTTCAATTCCCTGCACCATATTTAATAAGTGCTGCGGTTTAGAAAATTCAGGTGCAACCAGTTCGCTCATTTGAGAAAGATGGAGTCCACGCAAACCATGGCAGCTGTGATGCATTCCTACTTTGTGTGGGAAATGAGCATCCAGCATTTCAATTTTGAGCACATCGCTGAGAAACTCCACCAATTCATAAATTCTTCCCCGGATCTGGGCTGCGGCATCCTTATCAGTAACTGACTGCAGGTGATCTTTTATCTGAAGTACGCAGCTGGCCGAAGGGGCGACTATATAATCGTAACCTGAAAAATTATCTATAAACAGCTTATTGCATGATTGCGCAAGGTGTTCAAATCCCGAATTAGCCATTGGCTGCCCGCAACAGGTTTGCTTCGCAGGATAGCTCACCTCAACTCCCAGCTTTTGCAATAACTCTAAGGTAGCGATGGCAG
>NZ_JBASJU010000005.1:0-3598 GCF_049655485.1 Daejeonella sp. | reverse complement strand
CCATTACCCCAAGTAAGAGTGTTAGACTATGGCCGATTGTGAAAAAGCTTACATACAGCAATACTTCTTTGGGACGATACAGAAAAAAAATAACCCCTACCAGGAACAGCAAATGGTCATAACCTGTTATCATGTGTTTGGCGCCGATATAAAGAAAGGGGCCAAAAGCTACACCCTCGTTGCCGGATAAGAACGTTTGGGTATCGCCATCTACCCCATGTGCAAGAACCTGGTTTCCAATGCCACATAATAATATGAGCGCGGCAAGCGATCCTGTTTTTTTTAAATTCATATTTTTAAGATTATCAATTCATTTCATCGCTCAGAAATATCCTGAACGATGATTGGATGAATGTATTAATGTGAGTGGCCGTGTGCTGCATCTGCGCTGTCTTTCGCTGCTTTATCCGCGGCAGCGTTAGTACTGTCGGCCATAGTGGTAGCAGCAGTATCGGCAGACATTTCCATTTGCTGCATTGCTGTATCTGACGCAGCGTCTGATTTCTTTTCAGTGTTACTTGAACAAGCTGTAAATAAGCCTAAAGTTAGTGTTGTAAGAAAAAATAGTTTTTTCATGTGTTTGTTTTTTAAGATTTAATTTAATTGATAATAAAAGTAAATAACCCATGATGGTAATTTAATATTCCTGCAAATAGTTATTTTTTGGAACCATTATGACGGTTAAGATGATCTTATTTAAATCATCCGTTAACGGATACTCCAATCAGATTGCCAATACCAAATGTAATGGCAGCAGCAATCAAACCAAAGAGCACTTGTCTAAATCCCGAGTACCAAACATTTTTCCCTGTAAATAAGGTGATGGCGGCTCCAATTAAAAATAAGCCGATTGCACTGGCTATAACACTAATTAATATGGCGTGTATTCCAGTGAACAGCATAAAGGGCAAAACGGGAATAACGGCTCCAATGGAAAATAATATAAAAGAATAAATAGCCGCTTCAAAAGCTGAGCCCTTCAGCTCTTCGGCATTAATCCCTAATTCCTCTTTAATTAATATTTCATGAGCATGATCTTTATCCTTCATAATATCAGCAGCCATTTGATGCGCCTGCTCCTCGGGAATACCTTTTGCAATATATATTAGAGCTAATTCCTTCAGTTCCCCTTCCGGATTAGTTTCCAACTCATCCATCTCTATTTGCATTTGGTTTTCATATAACTCTTTCGAACTAGTTACAGAGATCCATTCCCCCAATGCCATAGAGAGCGCTCCTGCTAATAGGCCAGCAAGCCCGGCTAGTAAGACACCTTGCTGTCCGGCAGTAGCGCCCGCGATTCCCATTACCAAACTGAAATTGGAAACTAACCCATCGTTTCCTCCTAATACCGCTGCTCTGATCGCATTTCCCCCAACCGAACGGTGTCTGCTTTCAAATCTTGAAAGTTGTGTGCCGGTCACTTTTGTCTCCTTCTCAAGGATTGTCTGAAGTATTTTTACGTGACTTGTTTCTGTACCTGTTATTTCTTGTTTATTCTTGTTTTTTGTGGCAATAATAGCATTTGCTATGCTTTTTTCGGTATCCATTAAAACCCCTAAAACGTAGTCATACCCAAATATTTTGCCAATAGTATTTAACGTTTTTGCTCTCCAGGAAGGTTGCATCAAGTTCTCAAAACTTATATTCTCTTTTTTTGCAAAAGCCTCTGCGTGACTTTTCTCAATGTCGCTCATTTGTCTGAAAACATTTGCAATCGTTGCATCAGGCTCATGCTCAGCAAGTTTTTGATATAGAAAGCAGGCATCAATTTCTGTCTGTATATTTTTGTTTTTCATGGGTACGATACTTTATATTTCTTGATTATCTGTTTTGATAGTTTATGACACATTATCCCTCTTTTAATAAATTCACCGGGCAGTTATTTGCCCTATGCTGAATTTTAAAAACTAAATTTATATATTTTGAATAGTTGCATATAATTAATAACGAATACTGATGCCTGCACCGGTTCCGTAATCACTGTCATGCAAAGTGCTAACTGAGAAAGTACGGGTAACAAAATACCGTAATCCCAGCGTGTATTCTTTGTCAGTATTTACCCGGCCGTCAAAAAACAAGCGGGTAGTAATTGGCATGTCCCTGCGTTGTAATTGCGCCCGCATGCGGCCCGTCTGGTCTACCCTTAATTCCGTTTCGATGAAAAAAGGCAGTAAATACAATAAACCAGCTTCAAATACCTGCCGGTTATTTTTGGTGTTCGATTGGGGATTTTTGGTGGATGCGTTGTTCAAACGGTAATCGTAACCTACAAAGGCAGCCAGGAAACTTCTTTTATCAAGAAACCGCAACAGATGTGATTCAGTTTCGAAATCCCCCTTCCAGTTCACCCGGCCATCAAAGCGCAGCTGGTTTTTATTGTTGGCGATATAGCCTTCGAGCCAGGCGCCATTAGACAGCACATTCAGGTCGGCCCATTTCGAAATAAAATTGTCTTCTTTCTTCAAAACTTTGTAACCGGTTTTGGCAAACTCATTTTGTTCAGAGCCTTCATAGCTGACAATGCGGGCCATACCAGTAGCCATATGGTATAAAATATGGCAGTGGAAAAACCAGTCTTTTTCTTCATTGGCCAAAAATTCAATGGTAACGGTTTCCATAGGCAGTATGTCAAACGTATGCTTGAGTGGTGAATAATCACCCTGTGCATTTATCAGCCGGAAGAAATGCCCGTGCAGGTGCATGGGATGGCGCATCATGGTGTTATTGAACATTTTAAAA
Source organism: Daejeonella sp. (assembly GCF_049655485.1). Lineage (GTDB taxonomy): Bacteria > Bacteroidota > Bacteroidia > Sphingobacteriales > Sphingobacteriaceae > Daejeonella. Next base: position 856 of record NZ_JBASJU010000005.1, on the reverse strand, counting down.
CGCACAACCTCACCTTTCTTGATCATTATTTTATCAGCTTTCGAAAGAGGCTTGTCGTCAAACGACCAAATATAGCGTAGCATGTCGCCGGTAAGCGTTAACGGAACCTCACGAATCGGTAATTTTTTATCAAAAGCTGTACGCTCTACCGATCGCAGCATATCGTAGGTGAGGGCGCCGGCAGCTTTTTCATTCTCCTTGTTCATGCCAGCCATGTCCATTCCCGGCATAGATGGGCTTTGCTTTTTAGCGCCCATGTCCATCCCGTTCATTTTTTTGATGGTGTCCTTCGGCTGCTGCATATCCATTGCTGGCATGGAGCCGTCCTTGCCGACACTTCCCATGTTCATTTTATTTCTTTCCCGTAGCATGGCAAAATAATTAAGCTTGGGAATGTCAGGGGCATTAATTTTTTTCCCGCTGCCAAAATAAACCGAACTATGGCCGGAAATATCAGCAGAGGTGGCTCTTAGTTCATACGCACCTTCAGCCGGAATGGTGATCAGCACATCATAGGTTTCAGCAATCGGAAAATCAATTTTGTCTACTTTTAAGGGCTCCACATTTTTTCCATCTGCTGCTATAATAGTCATTGGACCGCCTGCAAACTGCACCCAGAAATAAGTGCCAGCACCCCCATTGATAAGCCTGAGCCTGACGGTTTCACCGGCCTTAAATTCAGGATACTCGGTTACCTGCCGCCCGTTGGCCAGAAAGGCATTGTAATACACATCGGAGACATCCATTGGCGGCATCCGGCCCCATTCCTGTTTCGCTTTATCGCCCAAATAGCCTTTTACCAAAGCCTCTCCCCAGCTTTGCACTGATTTTCTTTTGATGCCATACCATTCATAAT
>NZ_JBASJU010000004.1:0-2384 GCF_049655485.1 Daejeonella sp. | reverse complement strand
CTGTGTGGTGGAATTGGTGGAACCGCCATAAAAATGGCAATTCGTGATTCAGGCGGTGCCACCAGTACATGTAAACATCGGAGATTAAAAGTCCAAAGACTACATGCAAATAAAATGGCAGGTAATTCAGCAGGCCAAAGTCCTTGTTTTCTACATAGGTGAGGCTATAGATCATTGCATAACCACCGAACCCGGCTATAATCAGGTTCAGCAAACCAGTCATTACATTGAAGAAATCATGCTTGTAGTCGATCAAATCACGCCTTTGGGGCAATAAATGTTCTGCTAAATAAATAAGGGCGAAAAAAACGCCGACGGCATAAGGCTGAATTTCTTTCAATTTATGGAGGTTCTAAAAGTAAAAAGTAAGGATAAATTTCAGACTAATTTTCTTAAATCCTGAATTGCCATCCTTAGTCTCGTTTTTACTGTCCCCAGTGGAAGGTTTAATTCTTTTGCAGCTTCCTGATGTGTGAAGCCTTTGAAGTAAATAAGCTCAAGGACGGCCTGGTATGGTACAGGAAGTTTGTTTGTTATTTCCCTGATTCCTATCGTATCGTAATTACACTCCACATTATGCTGGCCATTTACATCAAATTGAGATTCCTCCAGATTAGTATTCAGTTGAGATTTTTTGTAAGATTTACCTTTGAGATGGTCCATTGCGGCATTTTTTGCAACCTTTGCCATCCAGGTAAATAATCTTCCCTTTTCACTATCATAAAATCTTATAGCTTTCCAAATTCTGACGAAGGTTTCCTGGAGTACGTCTTCCGCATCTTCCTCGCGAATGACAATCCGTGATATAATTCCGTAAAGAGAGCCCGCATACATCTCATATAATGATTCATGGGCATTTCTGATCCCCGCTTTCAACCCATGGATTAATTCCTGTTCGGAGAGCTTTTTCTTTACATCGGAAATGAGCAATAATGACATCATGGGGTCCGGCTAATTAGAAGGAACGTTTTGATAATACAATGAACAAATATATTTTGTTTACTGAAAACATGATGTAACGGTAATGATATTATCTGAACGCGGCCTTAAAACCCCATTAGAGCGTAACCGCTCCCATTCTGTAAATCAGCTTTTTGTATTTCCAAATAAGCTCCGTATCTTTCCGCATTATTCTAACTGATGAAAAAGAAAATACTGGTCGTTGAGAGGGATGAGGACATCCTTTTTATAATGGGTCATATCCTGGAAGACCAGGGGTTTGAAGTAAGTGTTTCCCGGACAGAAGACGGAATTGTAGAACGTGTTATCGCAGAAATGCCTGATATGGTTCTGCTGGATATCATCAAACCCACAGACGCAGGTAAGGCTTTATGCAATGCCCTTAGCATGGTTGAATCTATTAAACATATTCCGGTTATCGTATTATCCACCTATCCGCAGATTCAAAAAGAAAAAATTGAATGTGCTGATAAAATTATTGACAAGCCATTTGAGATTTCCGAGATTATCAATGTGATAAACGAACATCTTCTGGTGTAAATCTTTCCTGCATCAAGGGTTAATATTGTTTCTACATGTGTGCTTTCCACACCTTATCCCTTCCAGCGGTTTGGATTCGATCAGCCGAATATCGCTGTATTGTATTTCCCTTTCACCTGGCTTCCGGGTTTTATCGACCCATCCATTTAAAGCATGTATTATTGCTACATTGTAGTTCGATACTCAAATAGTATAAATTATGAACCCGGAAGTAGACTGGTTTTTTGATAAGCCTTCGAAGTGGCAGGAAGAATATTCTGAATTGAGAACCCTTGTTCTGGAGTGTGATCTCACAGAGGAATTAAAATGGGGCTGCCCGTGTTACACCAATCAAAAAAGCAACATTGTTTTAATTCACGGCTTTAAAGATTATTGTGCCTTGCTTTTTATGCAGGGTGCGATGCTTAAAGACCCAAAAAAGATATTAGTTCAACAAACCAATAATGTTCAGTCGGCACGACAGTTTCGTTTCAAAAACATGGACGAAATATTAAAGAATAGCACCGAGATAAAGTCCTATATAGATGAGGCTATTGCCTGCGACAATACAGGTTTAAAATTCGAGCGTAAAAAAACTGATGAATACGAAATACACCCGGAGTTTCAAAATGTATTAAACAATATGCCGGAAGTAAACACAGCATTTAAATCGCTTACCCCCGGACGACAACGAGCCTATCTGCTTTATTTTTCAGCACCAAAACAAGTTAAAACTGTTGAGGCAAGGATTGAAAAATCAATACCCAAAATACTTGAGGGTAAAGGCTTAGACGACTAGAACCGCGATGAATTTATTGGTATCATACTTGCAAGCTAAATGGCTAGGTACGAAAACCATTAATAGCGTTTATCTTGAAAAATATCATCCTCTATCTTCTCTCTAT
>NZ_JBASJU010000003.1:0-2663 GCF_049655485.1 Daejeonella sp. | reverse complement strand
GCCTCACCTATTCGTAAACTTACCCCCTTCGCCGATAAGGCGAAAAAAGATGGAAAGAAAGTCTTTCATTTAAATATTGGACAACCAGATATAGAGACACCTGAAGGCATGTTAAATGCCATTAAGGATATCGAGTTCAAAGTTTGGGCTTATACCCCTTCGGAGGGTACCCTGGCTTATCGAACCAAACTTACGGAATACTATAACAAGCTTAATTACAATATCGAACCTGGTCAGATATTAGTAACCGTCGGTGGTTCTGAAGCAATCACCATCGCAATGCAGGCTTGTGTTAATGAAGGCGATGAAATCATCATTCCTGAGCCCTTCTATGCAAACTATAACGGTTTTGCATGCATGAGTAATGTAGTTGTTAAACCCATCCTGTCGCACATAGAAAACGGTTTTGCCCTTCCGGAGATCAGCGAATTTGAGAAACTGATTACACCGAAAACTAAGGCCATTATCATTTGCAATCCGAATAATCCTACAGGATATCTTTACTCCAGGGAAGAGCTTGAAGCATTGAAAACTCTGTGTTTGAAATATAATCTGTTCTTGTTTTCGGATGAGGCCTACCGTGAATTCTGTTATGATGGTAGGGAGTTCATCTCTCCAATGCACCTTGAGGGTCTTGAAGACTATGTAGTAGTTATGGATACTGTTTCTAAAAGATACAGTGCCTGCGGCGCCCGTCTGGGATGCCTGATTACTAAGAACAAGGACGTTATTGCAGCAGGGTTGAAGTTTGCACAGGCACGCTTAAGCCCGGGAATGGTAGAGCAGATCGCGGCTTCCGCAGCGGTTGACACTCCGGATAGTTACTTTGAAAAAGTAAATAAAGAATACACCCTTCGCCGGGATACATTGGTGAAACGCCTGAATAGTATTGAGGGAGTCTTCTGCCCTAACCCGGGTGGCGCATTTTATGTGGTAGCTAAATTCCCAATCGACAATGCCGATAAATTCTGCCAGTGGATGCTTGAGGAGTTCGAATATGACAATCAGACAGTTATGATGGCTCCTGCAACTGGATTTTACAGTTCGGAAGGCTCTGGCACTAATGAAGTACGATTGGCATACGTTTTGAACATTCAGGATTTGGAATCGGCAATGACTTGTCTGGAGAAAGCACTAGAAGTTTATCCAGGCCGGACAAGCTGATTTTAAGCAAGGATATTGCGCCTATTTCGTATCTTTGTATTATACTTTAGAACCATAAATTAACGGGCCCGACCGGAATTGACAGGATGGAGATAGGTATGTAAGCATGCAGCGCGTTGTGAGACTAGCGCTTAAATCTGAACTCTCAAACCACAATTGGCGAAAATAACTACGCCTTAGCTGCCTAATTTAGAATTAGCATAGCTTTTGTCCCGCTGGGTTCCGCTTTGTAGCTTAGCATCAGGGGCATCGAACAACGAAGCTGGCCAGGGTTTAATGGTGTGATAACCCGGCAAGATAAGACACCTACGGAAGACGGTACAGGCGAGCAGTTGGCCTTCCCCTTCCCGACAATTAAACAACTGCTAAGCATGTAGAAAGCATAATTTGTCCCATGTTTGGACGAGAGTTCGAATCTCTCCGGGTCCACTTGATGATTAAAAAAGCAGGCAGCAGCCTGAGCAAAAGCAAAAGAAACCAAGTCCCGCAGGGCTTGGTTTTTTTGCGTTGCGAAGGATGCCAAATGCGTAGCATTTGCTGCTTTTTGATCCCCTGCACGGGTTAGGAGACGATCAGCGAAGCTAATCTCGGCAACTGACCCACAGCAGTTTGCAAACAGAATTTACAGCCGACACCTGCGGCTGGTGGACGCGTGCTGTGACGAGATCCCCGAATAAATCGGGGAAGAGCCAGAATTTTGTATTTTTGCCTTTCAATCAGCTGATATTGAAAATTCAGAACATTTTTTCTAAAAAGCTCGTTCCCATAATGATAAAAAAACTCCTCCTATTCACCCTTCTATCCCTGGCCTTCAGCCTCCCTTCCAAAGCGAACTTCGATTTCAACAGTAATTGTATAAAAGCCTACGAGGCTATTTTTGATCTGCGCTTGAGCGATGCAAAAGCACTTATACAGAATGAAAAAAGAGTAAATCCAAATAATGGAATAACTATCCTCTTAGATAATTATGTCGACTATTTTACCTTATTGGGAACTGAGAATAAAGTAGACTATGAACGTTTAAAAAATCTTAAATCGAGACGTTTAGAGGCATTAGAGAAGCAAAGTAAGAATTCACCCTACTATCTTTTTGCCCAGGCGGAAATCCACCTGCAATGGGGTATGCTTAAAAGCCGGTTCCAGGATTATACTTCCTCAGGCTTCGACATCAAAAGAGCCGACAACCTGCTTTCTGAAAATGCAGCTAAATATCCTGCATTCTTACCCAACCGAAAAAGTTCAGGACTTATTGATGTAATTTTTGGCTCCATTCCCTCGAATCTTAAAGGCCTGTTTTCAACCCTGGGGATTAGTGGGAATGCCAGTTCAGGAATAAGGACTTTAGAATCATTGGCATCTACCATCTCGAGATCTCCCTATAGCTTTTACAAGGATGAAGTCGTATTCTTCCTTTGTTACATCGAAACCGACCTTGTCCATAACAAATCCAATTATAACAAGATCATGAGCGTGACGGCAAGCATGAACGACAGCAGTCT
>NZ_JBASJU010000002.1:0-2789 GCF_049655485.1 Daejeonella sp. | reverse complement strand
AACTGCTACTTATCAGGAAACAATCGATTATTACAAAGACCTGGATGCAAAGTATGAGCATATGCGGTTTCTTGAATACGGCCCTACTGATATCGGAATACGTCTGAACCTGGTTATTCTTTCCCACGATAAGCTATTTGATCCTGAAAAGATTCGTAAGGCAAATAAACGTATCCTGCTAATCAACAATGGCATACATCCCGGAGAACCAGAAGGGATTGATGCGTCGATGATGCTAGCCAGGGATATGCTTGCAAATAATACATTACCTAAGGATGTTGTAATCTGTATCATTCCGGTATACAATATTGATGGGATGCTGAACCGGGGTAATTCACGGGCTAACCAAAATGGACCGGAAGCTTACGGTTTCCGCGGTAATTACCAGAACCTTGATCTTAACCGCGATTTTATTAAAACAGATTCGAAAAACTCCCGCAGCTTTCAGGAGATATTCAATACCTGGCAGCCGGAAGTTTTTGTAGATAATCACACGAGTAATGGCGCTGATTATCAGTATGTGATGACATTAATCCATCCCCAAAAGGACAAGCTGAATCCTATATTGTCGGAATACGCGAGTAAGCAAATGATACCTGACCTTTACAAAGGCATGAAAGAAGGCGGCTTTGAGATGATTCCCTATGTAAATAGTGTCGAAGAAAGCCCGGATGCGGGGATAGTTGGATTTCTTGAATTAGCCCGCTACTCCACAGGTTATGCAGCTTTACATAATACTATTGGCTTTATGCCTGAAACACATATGCTTAAGCCGTTCGCCCAGCGTGTGGAGAGCACCTACCAGTTTATGGCTAATGTGATCAGAATCGTACAACGCGATGCGAAAGAAATTGGCTCTATTAAAATGAAGGCCGACGATCAGGTAAAAGACCAAGCTAAATTCAATCTTCAATGGGCCTTGAATAAAGAAGATTCGTCAACGATCAGATTCAAAGGCTACGCAGCGAAAAACAAACCAAGTGAAGTAAGCGAAGTTGACCGTTTATATTACGACCGTAATGCCCCGTTCGAAAAAGACATTAAGTACTGGGATAATTATGTTCCTACTGTCGCTGTTGAGAAACCAGTTGCTTACATCCTACCACAGTCCTGGGATAAAGTGATCAGTCTGCTTAAGCTTAATGGGGTGCAAATGAAACAAATCCAGGCTGACACTGAATTAGAAGTGCAGGTTTATTATATTGAGGATTATAAGTCGCCTGCTAAACCTTTTGAAGGCCACTATCTTCACACCCAGGTGAAGGTTAAGCCGGTTGAACAAAAAATAAAGTATTACGCCGGCGACTATGTTGTCTATACTAATCAAAAGCAAAACCGTTATATAGTGGAGACACTTGAACCGCAGGGGGTCGATTCCTTTTTTGCCTGGAACTTTTTCGACTCTATACTGGGCCAGAAAGAACACTTTTCTGCTTATGTGTTTGAGGATGATGCTGCGGAAATGTTAAAGGCGGATCCGGCGCTCAAAGCGAAGTTTGAAGCGGAGAAAGCAAAAAACCCTGAGTTCGCGAAAAATCCGGATGCACAGCTAAACTGGCTTTACAAGAATTCACCTTATTACGAAAAGACCTTTTTGAGGTATCCTGTGGGACGACTAATTAAGGATATTAAATTATAAATCAGATAAATGGAAAGTTTTATTAACGATACCCCTGTTGCCACAATAATATTCATATTCACGATCGTTACCAGCCTCTACGCCTTTTCAAATGCAGAGGTTTATGGAAAGTTTATGCTCCATCCCTATAGTGTGAGTAGAGGAAGAAGATTATACTCGGTAATTACAAGCGGGATGATCCATAAGGATTGGGGGCACTTGCTGGTCAATATGCTGTCTTTCTATTTTTTCGCGTTTACGCTAGAAAAGACATTTGTTTCCTTAAGCAGCTGGGGCCATGTGCAGTTTGGCCTTCTGTATATTGTAAGTATAGTTTTAAGTGATGTTAGTTCAATACTTAAACACAAAGAAGATTTCTGGTACAATAGCTTAGGTGCATCCGGAGCTGTCTGTGCGGTTGTTTTCAGCTATATTTTATTCTACCCGATGAATAAAATGATCATTTTCCCTTTGCCCATACCTATTCCCGCTGTATTATATGGTTTCTTGTTTCTGGGCTATTGCTGGTATGCTTCACGGAACTCACGGGATGCTATTAACCATGACGCCCATTTCTACGGTGCACTCACCGGCGTTTTTTTGACGGTTGTATATTATCCGGATATCGCAGGATATTTCATCAATCAGTTGACCGGTAGAGTATAGGAAATACAGGTTTAAATCCCCGGAAGGGTAACAGATCCTGCTGGCCTGAAGTTCTCCTCTTCATCTAATAAAAAGCTGAGGGGCTGTTCCGGGTCTTTAATTATCTCAAATAACAAAAGGCCCCAGGGTTTCCAGAAATTCTCAAGAACTTGCCCGTACACCTTATTTTGCCAAAGATCAAAAAGGGGCTTATTGCTCATACCTCTTAAAGGCATAGGCTCAATATATATTGCTTCATCAGTAGGCATTATGGTGTATTCCGGCAGGCGGTTAAATAGGTAGTTGCTATAGAAGAATTTCCCGCAGACTTCTTCAAATTGAATAGGATGGAGGGATTCTTTGCCGATTTTATCAAGTACATCTTTGTGATAAAGCCCGTTTGTTCCATTATCCTGTAAACAAGCAACAATACCGAAATCTTTCATGCTTAAATTGAATGTAAGCGTATTGATTTCATCGCGATAATTGAAAAGGTCCTGGTCTGTATCGATCTTAAAGATGCGGA
>NZ_JBASJU010000001.1:0-6344 GCF_049655485.1 Daejeonella sp. | reverse complement strand
TCGACTTCGGGCTCGAGGATCTGTATGTGGAAGAGGATGAAAACGGAAAAGATGTAGGTGTAATCCATACCTCTTTCGAGGATTTCGGAAAAATGCAAAAAGCTCTGGAAGAAAAGGGTATCCCGGTTATCAGCGCCAAGCTCGAAAGGGTATCAGAATCAACAACAACCGTAACAGAGGAACAGGCAGCCGATGTCCTTAAGCTGATTGACAAGCTCGAAGAGGACGACGACGTTCAGGCCGTTTACCATAATATGGCTGAGTAAACAGAATTCCATGACTTTTGAAGAATTCATAACTAGGAAAAAAATAGACCTGGCCCGCTTTAAAACCGCTGAGCCAGGTTTGTTTTCTGAATTCCAAAGTCATTATAGTCAGATGGGCGAAAAGAGCTTCGACCACAGCAAAAAGTTCCTATTCAACAAATTGCGGCGGGCTTATCATCTTAAAGAAGAGCCTAAACCCGCTGTTGTAAGCCAAGCTCCTGAAATAAACAAGATAGCATCTCAAGCGGAACCTCTCCTGTCGCCTACCATTGAAGCCACCGTATATACTCCCCGTTTCCGTGCCGGAGGAACTGCAAAACCAGCTGAAGGCAAAGAGGCAACTAGTCCTGAAAAGACCCCAAAACCCGCATACACTCCCAGATTCAAAGCGCCGGCAGTTAAAAGTCCTGAGAACATACCTGATCCAGATGTACCGGCTCAGACTTCCGACCTCAGACCTCCGACCTCAGACCTCCTCCCAACAGAAAAGCCAAAACCAGCTTACGTGCCCCGCTTTAAAGCACCTGCTTCAAAACCGGCAGAAGAAACAAAAGAGGAAATACCAACAGATAAACCCAAGCCCGCCTACGTTCCGCGCTTCAAAGCCCCTATAAAACCCGCGCCCGACACCACCAATGAAGATACCCCCGGAGATCGTTGAATCACCTTTCATACCGCCTACTTCATACTTGCTACTTCCTTCATACCTCCGACTTCCGTCCTCCGTCCTATCTCCTATGCGAAAACAACCAAGTCAATAACTCCGGTTCCGCAAATGCCGGATCCCAACTATTATGATTAGCCTCAGGGTATAAAGTCAGTTTTACCTCCGGAGCATTTAAGCGCTGCAGTTCGGCTACTACCACTTTCGATTTCTCTACGGGTACTACATTATCCTTCTCCCCATGGAAAAACCACAAAGGTATCTTCTTGTACTTTTTAACATTCTCTACGTTATCACCACCACAAATTGCGAAAGCTGCGGCAAATACTCTCGGCTTCCTCCGGAGGATTTCCAGCGTGCCCATACCCCCCATTGATAAACCTCCCACATAAAAGCGGTCATTGTCCGTGTATTTCAAACTTCTGAAATTGCCAACCAGGTCAATCAGCAATTTCATGGCCTTGCCTGGTTCGCCGCCTTTTTGAAAAGCAAACCTCTCATTTGTATTCTTAAACTGCACGTTGGCCCAAAAATCGTTCGTAGGACATTGGGGGAATACGACGATAGCAGGAAAATCCTTACGCATTCGTTCACTTTGAAACAGTTTGCCTCCATGAGTTAGTTGCGCTTCGTTATTATTTCCGCGCTCACCCGCCCCGTGCAGAACAAATAAAACAGGATATTCCTTTGCAGGATCGAAGTTTTCAGGAAGAAGCAGCCTATATAAGAGGGTATCTGTTCCTTGAACAAAAGCCTCCTTGGTGTAGCTATTATTTTGCGCCATAGATGTTTGATGCAAAATAAAAAAGAACAATGCCAGGCATAAAAATTTTTTCATATGTTCAATATTTGGAAGTTCAAATTAGTAAAATTTGACGACTCATTACTCTACGGGATTAAGCTTCTGCTTTTTAATATTAACAGGCTGCGGCACCTTAACATAATAACCCGTTCCGTCATACTCACGCTTTCGCGGATGCGATTGACAGCTAACTGAACAAGCACCTTCCAGTTTGTCACCGCACTCATCACACTGTGTAAAATGCTCATTGCATTCCGGATTGGCGCAATTGATCATTTTGGTGGTATGAGCTCCACAATTTCGGCAAGTGGAAATAACCACCGGATTTACAGTATTAACATCTACTGCAACCCGGTTATCAAATACATAGCATTTCCCTTCAAAATCCTGACCGCCCGCTTCCTTGCCATATTTAATAATCCCGCCATGCAGCTGGTATACGTTTTCGAAACCTTCATGCAAAAGTAAAGCAGTGGCCTTTTCACACTTAATACCACCGGTACAATAAGTAATGATCTTCTTGTCTTTATACTTTGCCAGCTCATTGATCTTTGCCGGAAAATCACGAAAGTTTTCAATATCCAGAGTCACAGCATTTTTGAATCTTCCAATGGAATGCTCATAATCAGAGCGCACATCAAGAATAACAACATCTTCGTCGTCCTTCATCTGGATAAACTCATCTGCTTCCAAATGGATGCCCGTCTTTTTCTCAGGATTGATAATTTGAGGATTCCTTAAACCTGAATGCACAATCTCCGACTTATATCGGCAATGCATTTTAATAAAGGAAGGCTCTTCTACCTCATCCACTTTAAAGTCGATTTTAGCAAAACGGGGATCAGCATGAAGCTTTTCCATATACGCTTTGCATGATTGTTCAGTCCCGGAAACTGTTCCGTTCAAGCCTTCGTCAGCCACTATTATGCGCCCAACGAGGTTTAACGATTTACAAAACTGAAGATGATCTGCTGCGAATTGTTCGGCATTCTCTATTGCGTTATAGCAATAGTATAGGAGTGTGTTGTATTTTATCATAAATCATTGATACTGTTGCAAACAGCGTTTAATGCGGGAGCAAAGATACGGAGGGGGGAGGACATTTGCAAAATGGTTTGGTTAGATAAGCCCTTGCCAATCCTGCCCCATCTCCTTATATTTAAACATGGAAAACATCACCGAATTTCTCTTTGCTGAAAACATGCTCGATGAGTTCGGTTTCATACGATATATCTACCACACTCATAGACCGCGCGCATTATTTCTGATTGATTACGAAACGGATCCGGAGGACTTGGTTTTGGTTGATGAAATCGACAGCTTTGAAGGCTATCCGAAAGAGGAAATCGATGAAATGATGGTTCGGCTGAGGGCTTTTTGGGCACAGTATAAGTTAGAGATCCTCGAAGAGGTCGACATGAAAACTGAATCAGCAGAAATGAAGTTTCCTGATCTGGATGATGTCGTCACATTCTCCATCATCAATGGATCAGAGAGGCCTGATCCGGCAGAATTTGCCATCCTCGACAAAAGCAACTTGCTTAAAATGTCGATAAACGGAATTGGTTTCTGGGCGAGTATACTGGAATTCGACCCCGCTTCAGAATCTATTATTGGGGTGGTGCAAAGCTATCTCGACGAAGAAGAATTAAAGACTAAGGATCACTTCATGGCACACTTTCGTAATATCTGGGAGATTGGGCAGGTTTAGTTCAATCTTCGTCGCTCGAAAAACTCGGGAAGCATAAACGGGTGTAGGCTGTCTCTATATAAAAAAGCTGGCGGATGTTGACATGGAGGCTTTCATTCTCAACTCTCCCTTCTCAACTCTCAACTTATTAAAACCCATACGCGATCCTAATCCCTTTATCAACCCTCTTCCCATTCACATGCGCCATCCCATACATCACCCGAAAAGTGAGATATTCCAGGCCAAAATAAACCTCATTATAGTTTTTCAATAACGGCGTAGCCAGGTAGTTAAACCCAACCACCTCTTTAAGCTTCAGTTTACGGATCAAAGGAAGTTTGTTCGTAATAAACCCGGAAAGATTATGCTCAAAATGAGCTTCCGCAAATTTATCGGCTGTGCTGTTTTTATAAAAATCCAGGAACAGGAAGTTGGTGATTTTTGGGATATAACTCAGGCTCTGGTTTCCATCAAAATGTTTGTAATCGGGGTAATAAAGCGTTCGGTCATTCAAAAACTGACCAGCACCTACCCAGAACTTAAATTGTCCATACATCCCAAGCTTAATATCTGACTTAGTCAGGTCGACCGATAGCAGATCATAGTTTATATCCGAACCAAAAACTCCTTTTAGGCCTTTCACATAATTAATTCCTAACAAAGGATATTTTGAAGGCTGATGGACTTTTCCTGAAGGGTATGTAGCGTACTTATTGCTAAAATCGTAAGTGCCCCGGAACGCTAATTTAAGAGCCTGATTTTCGGGAAACAGCGGCGTACCGGTGGGAAGTACTTCAAAGGGATTGTTTGATGTAAATACGCGGTCGTTTAAATCACGTACGGTATAATCAGAAGTATTGTTTAAAGTATTCCGGTTTGCCCACTCTGCAGTAAATCTCCCTACGAATCCACCAAAACGTTGAGATAATGAAGCTGAAATAAATTTCTTCTCGTATAATTTTAGAAAGTTGCGTTCATAAAAGAGAGAGTTAATCGAGTTCCCTAACTGGCTGATGCTGCCCAGATTATTTAGATCGAGAACATCGGAGCCGAGATTGAAAGAGAATGTAGCGGCCTTTACAGGGATATTACCCGAAAAACTCCCATATAATTTTTCACTTGAAAAACCATAGCGCACCTTTCCCGCATAATTGACAAATTTATTTGTCAGTGAATCCAGGCGCTTAGCATAAGTTACCTGATAGTTGATCCCAAAACCTTCGACGGTATTATAAAAAAAAGAGTTGATAAGGGAACTATACGAGTAATATTCCCTCTTAAAACGGTTTCTCGGACTATAACCGGATCCGATAATAAACTGGACAGGCTTAAACTTATTATTAACCTTGTCCAGCGAGTCGAGGTAAGGTTTCGACTCTCTTTTCAGGGCAAGTATAGCCTTTTTTTCATAATCGGTTTTTTCTTCCTCAGTGAGAGGCACCGGACGCGCCTGTGTCCAGTAAGCGCTGTCTTTTTTGTTCACCTCGCGTGCGATGTTTAACACTTCGACAAAATCCTTCTTATTCAATCCGGGATTCAGGTCATAGTTTTTAAACAACGCCAGATAATATCCGCCGAAGCGAAATCCAAATACTCCTCCTGTAAAATCATACCGGATTGACGACGGCATCCACACCTTTGAACTTACCGGAATATGTTGATGCCGTATGTTTAAGGTATCCACAAAATTGATATTCGACTGTTTGGTGATCATGAGATCGGAACTGTGGATTCGCCAGCTGTTTTCCATAATGTAGATGCTGCCTCTAAATACGGGATCCGTATTTCTTTTGGGCAGAAGCTCGATTTTATTCACCAACTCACCATTTTCCATGCTGGTGCCAATCAGCTTATAATCGTAATAGAACAGGGCGTTATCAGCTATTGGCGATATGAACGGCCTATTGCTCAATCCTTCTATATCAATGATGTTCTCGTAGAAATCAATGTTTATGTCAGAAGCCCGATTAAAGCTGAAGGCACGGTTGCTTCCCGACACTTTCGAGGAGATCATTTCCTCATGATAATTGTCGGGCTGCATGTAGCTTAACCGCGACTCCGACTCAGACAGGTACAAAATACCTCTGCGGTTTGAATCCAACCCTATCTCTTTGCCTAAATCATCGATGTTCCTGCCCATGAACTTTTTGGGGGCAGCAAGCATTTTTTGCATGCCTTTGATATAAACGTCCGTACTATATTCTTTTGCTTCACGAAGATGGGATTTTCGCTTTTTGATGGCATTCCGGATCACTTCGTAAGCAGGATCCTCTCCTCCAGCTGTGACAATCACATCGGCCAGTTCAAAAACAGCCTGGGAAAGGCTTACATCGAGATTGAAATTCGTTTTCAGGTCTATTTCTCTCGTTTCCTGTTTGTAACCTATGGCCCGATAGTTCAGTTCATGTCTCCCCTGACCTAGCTTGAGAGAATACTCCCCTTCACTATTTGCCGAAGTGCCGAGGGAAGTATTTTTTTCATAAACGCTTGCGAAGGGTATTGCCTGACCCAGCTGATCGGTGATTTTTCCCCGGATAGTCAGCGACTGGGAGAATAGGATGTGAGAGATAAATACAAGGAGGAGAGTATAGATTAATTTCATAGAATCAAGACGAATATTGTTACCAAAGGTTACACAATTTATATATATACGTAGAGATGTTTTGTTAAGGAAGGTTAAAGTCTATAGAATTCGTAATTTTGCAAGCTCAAAAGCAATCGTCATGTATAAAACACTGCAGCCAGTATTGGAAAAAGAGCTTGAAGAAATCGAAAAAGCCGGCCTATATAAACGTGAAAGAATTATCGTTTCGCCACAGGGTGCAGAAATTCGGGTTGAAGGTGGCCAGGAAGTGATTAATTTCTGTGCAAATAATTACCTCGGACTGTCATCCCACCCAAAAGTTATTGAAGCTGCTAAGC